>JBDTJH010000133.1:0-7546 GCA_039935955.1 Gemmatimonadaceae bacterium | reverse complement strand
TCGCCGCATCGATCTCGATGACGTCGTTCGCGTGGGCGACGGCGATGGCCGCGCACGGAGTCTTGTACGTGCGTGTCGGACCGACATGAATCGCGTTGTCGACGACCGCCGCCACGGTGAGCGCGAGACTGTCGGCAATGCCGCCGCTCGTCGCGAAGAGCCACGCCTCTCCCGCGCTCACGCCGGTCGCCACACCGTTCGCACTTACCGTCGCCACGGAGACGTCCGAGCTCGTGTACTTGAAGTGGGCATTGGGCATCGCCGCACCCGTGCCATCCAGTGCGACGGCCGTCAGCTGCGCAGTCGAGCCCACGTCGATCGAGCTGTCGCTCGCGGAGACACGAACGGATGCGACAGGATCAGGCGTCGGACCCGTGCCGTCTCGCGACGATGAGCACGCGGCGAAGACCGAGAAGAGAAGAATGTACGCGGTCGAGCAACGGAGTATACGCATGACGGCACCGGCGTGGAGGAACGGCGGAGCACGTCTACACCGCCCTCTCATTGACCGGAGCCACAGCCAGCAGGTAACGGCGCCTATGGTCGCCACTCAACCTGTCATAAAGCGTTCCCAGATGGCTTCGCAGGCACTCCCAGGCGTGGAATGTACGCTCACGCAATCCCGGTTTGCGCGCCTCGTTGAAGCGTGAATACGTGACGACTTGGTGCTGGCGACCTAGATCTAGGGCGAACGCGCGTCGTCAAGCAGGGGCGGGACTCGAATCCGCGACCCCGGCATCATTATGAGTGCCGTGCTCTAACCAGCTGAGCTACCCTGCCTCGGTTGCTTCGCAAACCGAGACACAAGTTATCGCGTTCCAGCGCGTTTCGCCTACACGCCGCCCACTCGCTCAGCCCTCGGCCCAAGCAATCCCCGGTTGAAGAAGCTGCGGAATCCCGGTTCGTTGAAATTTCCCGGAAATCGAACTCGAGTGAGCGCTATTTGGTCTGTCTCGCGCCGACCTCGATCACGCAGCTTCCAGTGTCCTCGCGCACCCCGGCGCACGAGATAGCCTGCCCCTCCTTCGAGAGCACCACCTTCCCCGCCACTCGAACCCGCGCCCGCGCCAGCGTCCGCGGCAAAACCAGCGAATAGCTCGCCCGCGAGCCCGCGTTGTCGACGATCACTCCGCCCGGAGTCAGCGCATAGTGCGCCTCGCCCTGCGATCCCGTTTGCGCGAGCATCACCGTCGCGACGTCAGCCCATCGCACCTGCAGCGCCCCCGACGCCTGCTCCGCCTTGAAATCGATGTCCACCTGCGCGCCAGGCGCAAACGCAATCCCCCGCGCCCCCGCGTCACTCGCTCCTTCACCGCGAGTCTGCGCCGACGTCGCCGGCGCGTGAGGCGCGACGCGTCCGCTGATCCACCGCTCGAGATATCGTCGCCCGAACGACCCCGGGACGGTCGCCGTCGCGACACTCGCCACCATGATCACGGCCGCCGCCGCCAACAGCGCCGAGCGCCTTCCTGAGCGCCCGCGAGCGCGCCGCATGACGGAGCCCACTTCGAGCGGCGGAATTGGATGATCGATCGATGCGAGCATGCGGCTCAACGCGTCGTCTTCGAAATGGTCCTGTGACTCGCTCATCGACGTTCCAGTGGTTTGAAGTTCTCACGCTGTTGTGATTCATACGCCTTTCGAAATGCCACCTTCGCTCGAGCGAGCAGTGTTCCGACGCTCGTCTCGCCGATCTCGAGTGAGAGCGCGAGCTCGCGATAGCTATAGCCCTCTTCCCGAAGCAAGAGCAACGCGCGATCACGCGGCGGGAGGAGGTCGAGCGCACGACGCACCAACATCCGGCGTTCCGCCGACAGCACGTTCTCGTCTGGTGACGGCACGGCATCGCCCATGTGCTCATGCGGCGCGCGCCGTCGCAGCAGGCGCAGTCGTCGCGAACGCGTCCGTTGCTCGTCGCGAGCTTGATTGAGAGCAACCGACACGAGCCAGGCACGCAGATCGTCCGGCATAGCGCCTCTGTTGTAAAGTCGCACAAAGGTTTCCTGCACGACGTCGGCCGCGAGCGACGCGTCGCCGAGAAAGCGATCGACCACCCGAAAGAGCTCGGCGTAGCGCGACGCGAAGGCAGCACGAAACTCCGCGTCGAAGGCGTCGGCGGTCATGCGCGAGATGGCGACCTCCAACGAGTATCCCGGCACGTGCACGAGCGAGTGTTGCGTGGCGTCGATGGAGCCTCCAGCGCGCACGTCATTCCGCCGAGCACACAGCGGGCAGACGCTTCAGGTTGCCAATGGAGCGCGCGAGGGTCGATGCTTGTGACAGAAGTCGCCGAACGGGAACCGCGGCTAGTACTTCCACTCCAGCCCGAAGGTCGCGCTGCGGCGCGGGAGCCGCAGGAGGGAGTTGGGGCCGGCTTGCGCCGCGAGCATGCCCAGCGCGTTTCCGCGATTGAACAAATCGCTCAGCGACGCACTCGTCGTCACCGCACTCGACCGGCCAAAGAGCCGCAGCCGCCAGTCGTGCCGGACGCCCAGATCGAAACGTGCGTAAGCCGGGAGGCGCGCACCGTCCAGCGCACCCGCGATTTGCCCCGGCGAGCCGGCCAGATCGCCCTGTCCGGAGGAGGATGTGTAGGGCGTCCACTCGACCCTGTCGGCGATGAGGCTCGTCGGTGCGCCGCTGTGGAGCGACGCGGCTACGCGCACGACGGTATTTGCCCAAATGCGCAGCCCAGCGGCGCCCGACACCGATTGGGTGGCGCCATACGAGGGAGTGTAGCTGATCCCGTTCGCGCGCTGCGTGACACCGGACAGTGAATAGGCGATCTGTGCGGAGAGACGCTCGCCCTCGCGCGACAGCGAAATCGAGATCCCTCGCGCGCGCGCGCTGCCGACGGCGAACGCAGTGGTGGCAAAGGGCTCGCCGCTGACGGGCGCGACGAGCGCGAGCCCGGTGACGTGGCGGGCGTACGCATTCGCGCTGAGCGTCAGCGAGCGCGAGAGCCGCGCGTCCGCGGTGGCAGTGAGCTGATCCGCCCGGGCGGCTGGCGCCACAGCGCCCTCGTACGACGAGCCCGCGACGGCGGGCAGTGAAATCCCCGCGACCCCGTCGAACAACGACTCTTCATTGCGGAGCGACTGTACGAACTGATGCAGCCGCGCGTAGCCAATCCCGAAGGACAACCGACCGCTCGGCGTGAAGCGGGCGGACAGTCGCGGCTCGATCCCCGCGTGTACGGGCGAAACGAGCGCGTCGCGAATGCCCGCCACGAAACTCCAATGCGTCGCGATCTTCCACCGTGCTTCGCTGAACGCGGACACGAGCATGGGGGCGCTGTTCAGCGCGAGCGGCGAGCGGCCGGCTGAATCTCCCTGTGTCACGTCATAGCGAACGTCGTAGCGATCGGCACTGACGCCGCTCTCGAGGCGAGCCCCGCCCATCATCCACGAGGTGCTGGTCGCCGCGCCGACATCGACGAGAGAGTTGCCGAGCCGCGTGGTGCCCGCCCAGTTGAAGTTGGCATCAAAGTGCGTGCGCCACGCGCGTACGTCCCAACGTCTCTCGCCGTCGGAGTGCCAGCGAACGGCATCGGTGCCGGTACTCCACCCAAGTGCATTGGCCAACCGCTGCGGCGACGGGGTCGCGAGGTCGTCGTGCTCGCGACTGAACCCGTGACCCTCGCCGGAGGAGACGATATCATCGGGTGCGGCAGCGAACGAAAGTCGGTCAGAGCTGTGGAACGCGAACGCCTCGAGCTCCCCGCTGCGCAGCGGCATCGTGACCTTCGCGAACAGATCGCCGAATTCGGAGCCACCGACGCGACCGGACGGCGCGTCCGACAGCGAAGCGTCGAGACTTCGACGCACGGCGACGAGGAAGGTGGAGCTCGCGATCGGAAGCGGACCGCCAATAGACTCGCGGAGCGATCCCCCGCCGAACGCCCCTCGCGTCTCGGTCCGTTGCGCATCCGCTGATGTCGTCGTGATCGCAATCGTGCTCGACGTTGCAGCGCCGACCGCCGCACTCGGTGAACCGCGATCGAGCGAGGCAGACGAGATCACGTCGGGATTGAGCGCGGTGAGCGTTCCGAGCGAGTGATACGGATTGTAGACGGGAACGCCGTCGACGGTTACGCCCGTTTCCGACGCGCCCCCGCCCCACACATGTAGCGATGTCGGCGTCTCGTCACGAGACGAGGCGAGTCCGCGTGCGGCGAAACTCCCCAACGCGTCGGCATTCGCGAGCGCGGGATCCGAATGCAGCGACGCACCGGCGAGAGTGATCGCCTCGAGCTCCTCCGGGTCGAACGGCGTGGAACGCTGGCGCAGCGCGCTATCGCGACGAGCGCGCACGAGGAGCTCGCTCAGGAGCTGCGGTCGCGGGACGAGCACGATGTCGACGACGACGCGAGGCGAGGTCGCAACCAGCACATCGAGCTCGCGCGCATCGTAGCCGAGCCGGCTCACGCGCAGGTGATAGCTTCCGGCAGGAAGTCCCGGTAGCTCGTAGCGCCCGAGCGAATCAGTAGATGAACGGAGCGATGGATCAGCTCCTGCCGACGTCACCTCGACCAACGCCGACACGATGGGTGTCGACATTGAATCCGAGGATCGCACGACGCCACTCAGCGACGAGCCGGCGGAGCTGTGCAGGAGGATGAGCAGCAGGGGAAGCATCACTCATCAATCTACCCCGCTCCGGTATTTTCCGACAACGACAGCGGCATTGTGGATTGTTTGTGACGGCCGCGAACCACTGCGGAAGAGGCGACGGCATTCTAACTAATTGTTAAGGTTCCGGCGCCAGCGTCGTACTGCGTGGCGTACGATGTGAGGCTGGAGGTCGGCTGTCCGCCGATCCAGGTGCCAGAGTCCGTGAAGCGAGCACCATGCACGGGACATGTGAAGCCGCTCCCATCCGAGTTGACGGTGCCTCCTGCGTGCGGGCAGATCCGCGAAACGGCATCAAAGGTGTCGCTTCCCGTCCGCACGACGGCGAGCGGATTATTCCCGGCGCTCACGTAGGCGACGCCGCCGACGTTCGCCAGCGACGGATAGTCGGACAGGGTGATCGTCGTGTTCACGCTGCCGGGAGACGTGGGGCCGCCGCCTCCACACCCAGCGAGAATGATTCCGATCGTGGCGAGCGAGCCGTGAAGGACGAACTGCCGACGAGACACGCAGGGTGTCGAATCGGTCGCGTGCGGAAGTGCGCTTTCGATGCCTGCCATGAGAGTGTTCCTCGTTACGTGGTGAGTGAAATGACGGCAGCGGTCCACGCTGCACCGTCTTCGTCTTCCTTGAACATCTTGTCGAGATCCACGACGAGCATGGTGCCCTGCCGCTGG
Organism: Gemmatimonadaceae bacterium; assembly: GCA_039935955.1. Taxonomy (GTDB): domain Bacteria; phylum Gemmatimonadota; class Gemmatimonadetes; order Gemmatimonadales; family Gemmatimonadaceae; genus FEN-1250. The sequence goes on along the minus strand of JBDTJH010000133.1, from coordinate 2,238 downwards.
ATCGCGAGCCGATCCATTCCCCGTGTCGCTCGACCTTCGATGAACACACCGTCGGGGCGGTATTTCGAGTGATGCTTGGGACACTGGAAGCGATGATCGGCATCGTCCCAGCGAAGCGCGGTATTTTGGTGGGGGCAGGAGAGGTTGAACGCGTACGCTGCGTTCTGCCACCGCACGAGAATGACCTGATTGTCCTTGTCGATCTGCACGCCATCGGCTGCCGGGATCGGATACTTCACGGTTTGGTCATGGCGACGAACTCCGGTGATCGTGTCGAACGTCGCCGCTGCCGCCACGCTGTCGGTCACACCCACTGCCAGCAGCGCGCCCGCGACCGCGAGCAGCGAGTCGCGAAGAAAGGAGCGACGGCTCGCGAGCATCGAACAACCGGAACACTCGTCCTGCCCTGCGTCATCGGTTGACATCTACATCATCTCATCAAGTGGCGTTCTGCAGGACGACGCCGGCGATCAGCGTCGCAGACCACAGAAAGAGGCTGGCCCACGAAACCACGCGCATGCGCTGCCAGAGCGCGTGCGGCGCAACATCCGCGAGCGTGTCGACACGCTGGAGTGCTTGCTCGGTTTTCGTGAGCAACCCGCCATTCACGACGAGGAGCAGGACGAGCGCCATCTTTATCCAGAAGGTGGGCGCCGTTGCGAACGTCTTCACGTCCGAGAGTGCCAGGAGCACTCCACTCGAGAACAGCACCGCGATGGCGATGAGCACCGGCCGGTGCACGGCAGCGAGCTCCCGGAGCTGTCGGGTGCGTTCCGTCGGATCGGAACGCAGCGCCCGCAGCGTGCTCCGATCGGCAGCGATCGCGAAACCGCCCCCGATGAAGAGCGCAAAGATGTGCGCGCCGGTGATGGACGTCGAAATCACCTTGGAGTTGCTGAAGGCGGATTGCCAGGGCGCTGTCAGATGCTCCAGCTCCTTGAGAAGCGGGAACATCATCACTTGTCTCTCCACAGCCACATCATGCCCGTTCCCACCGCACTGAGCGCGATCGAGCTGATGGCGATCGTGCGATGGGTGCGTGCACTCGCCAGCGAGTGTTTCGCGTTGCTTCCCGAGATCGCCGTCAGCAGGACGCCGACATCTGACGCGAGCATCAACGCGGAGTGGATCTCGCGGCGTGTGCGCCCCTTCGGATCCTTCCTCGCATCCCAGAAGTTCCAGGCGCCAGTCACCGTATTCACGGCAAACACGATGCCGACTCCGCCCGCGAGTAAACTGTGCGCGGAACGCAGACTCTGCGGGCGCGTCGTGCTGTTCAGCAGCTTCTGCCCCACGAAGTACTCGGTGATGAACAGCGGAAGCATCGCGTACGCACCGATCTGGTGAATCTTGAGTCGCACATGGTACGCGTCGCTGTATTCGATCGCGCGCGGCCGCTGTGATCGCGACGTCGTATCGGACACGTTCGACGTGGCCAGGAGCGAATTGTCAGGGAGCGCGAACGCAGAGAAGTCGTCGGCTCGCGCCTCGAGCGGAGTCATCATGCGCTCGGTCATCGAGTACGACATGGCCACTGCGGACTCGACCGTCCCAAGCGCCGGCAACGCAGTGGCGGGAGTCGCGATGCGGTGCGTGCTCGACGAATCGACGAGCGCTCGAGTCGTCGTATCCTGCCGAATACCGGGAACCGCGTCTATGCCCGAGAACGCGTTCGTGGCCACGAGGCAGCTGATCACTAGCAGATGCACATGATTCTCCCTGAGGTCGTCTCCCAGTGAGCGCGCGTGCATATCGATTTGTGACATTAAGAAAGCGCAACGTGGTGTGGGGGCATCCGGACGCAGTCCACAGCCCGCGACTCGCAACTCACAGATACGACGAAGGCCGAACCGATCTCTCGGTTCGGCCTTCGCAATAGCGGGGGCGGGATTTGAACCCGCGACCTTCGGGTTATGAGCCCGACGAGCTACCAGGCTGCTCCACCCCGCGCCAGGACGTCAAATATCCGCGGTTTTGGGAGTCGTGTCAAGGTTTGCGAGCGCTATCCGGTTCCGCAAAGCGGTACAAAATCTCCTTGTTGCCGCGCACCATTCCAAACTCCTCGCGCGCGATTCGCTCCTGCACCGCCGGATCCGCCTGTACCGCCTTCTTCACGCGTGCCAACGAGTCGATCTCGCGGCGGAGCGAGTCCATTCCCGCCTTCATTCGCTTCGCCCGCGACCGCTGCGCGAGCAGCGCCGTCGTGCTGTATTTCCCGCCCTGCAGCGCATACACGAG
>JBDTJH010000132.1:0-2919 GCA_039935955.1 Gemmatimonadaceae bacterium | reverse complement strand
TATGTGGTGGAGCGCGACGTATGACCGCGCCCATTCGCGGCGACGACTTCGACGAGATGCTCGAGCTCGAGGTGATGGGGCACGCGTGGTCGGCGATCGCGGAGGAGATGGGGAGCGTGCTGGTGCGTGGCGCGCTGTCGCCGAACATCCGCGAGCGGCGCGATGCATCGTCCGCGCTATTCGATGCCGGCGGACGGATGGTCGCGCAGGCAGCGCACATCCCCGTGCATCTCGGCGCGATGCCCGAGGCGGTGCGGGCGGTGCGCGAGCGAGACCCGCAGCCGGGGGACGTGTTCATCCTCAACGATCCGTACGCGGGCGGCTCGCACCTGCCGGATCTCACTCTCGTCGAGGCGGTGGAGTTCGAGGGCACGCTCGCGGGCTACGCCGCGGTGCGCGCGCATCACGCGGACGTGGGCGGGATGAGTCCGGGGAGCATGCCGCAGGGTGCATCGGAGCTCGTGCAGGAGGGGCTGATCCTGCCGCCGATGCTGCTCGCGCACGACGGCGCGATCCGCGAGGACATCCTCGCGCTGATTCTCGCGAACGTGCGCACGCCGGAGGAGCGGAGGGGCGATCTCCGCGCGCAGCTTGCGGCGTGCGCGGCGGGCGCCTTCGGTCTGCGCACGCTCATCGCGCGCGAGGGACGCGCGCGTGTCGCCGCATCAGGACGCGCGCTCATCGATTATACCGCGCGGCGCGCGAATGCTGCCATCCGCGCGCTCGGCCCGCGCGTCGGGCGCGCGATCGACTATCTCGAAGGCGACGGGCTCACCGATGATCTGGTGACCGTGCAGGTCGAGCTGCAGACGCGCGGCGATCGCCTCGTGCTCAACTTCGCGGGCACGCCGCCGCAGGTACGGGGGAATGTGAACTGTCCGCTCGCCGTGACGCGCGCGGCGGCGGTGTTCGTGTTGCGCACGCTGCTCCCCGACGACGTGCCGACCAACGACGGCATCGCGCGCGCGATCGAGATCGTGGCCGAGGAGGGGAGCGCGGTGCACGCGAAGTGGCCGGCGGCGGTGGCGGCGGGAAACGTCGAGATGTCGCAGCGCATCACCGACACGATCTTCCTCGCGCTCGCGAACGCGGGGCTCGATGTGTGCGCGCAGGGGCAGGGGACGATGAACAACGTCACCTTCGGCGGTGACGGCTGGACGTTCTACGAGACGCTCGGCGGCGGCCAAGGCGCGTCGTCGCGTGGGCCCGGGCCGAGCGCGGTGCATGTGGGGATGAGCAACACGCGCAATACACCGATCGAATCGCTCGAGTGGGCGTATCCGATTCGCATCGAGGAGTATTCCGTGCGTCGCGGGAGCGGTGGTGCGGGCGCGCATGCGGGTGGGGACGGAGTGGTGCGGAGGTATCGCGCCCTGGAGCCGTGCACGGTGACGCTGCTGACGGAGCGGCGCAGACGCGCGCCGGCGGGAGCGGCAGGCGGTGCGAGTGGAGCGATGGGACGGAATCTGTTGAATGGGCGCGAGTTGCCGCCCAAGTGTCGGGTGCAGATGGCGGCGGGCGATGTGCTCACGATCGAGACGCCGGGCGGCGGAGGGTGGGGGAAGGCGGGGGCGTAGAGGCGATGATTCGCTGACGGTGAAAAGAGGTAGCGCGATCACGTTTGGGCGGTGGACAGCACCTCTCCGATCCCATCGCGAGCGATCGCGAAGCAGCAACGGTTATTGCCGCGGGTCCGCGGCCACATGCGCGCCCGCCAGTTAAGCCCGCGCACCGAGCAAGCATATACCGGCTGGATCATCCGCTACATCAGATATCACGGCACGCGGCACCCGGCCGACCTCGGCGAGCCGGAGATCATCGCATTCCTTACGCATTTGGCGGCCGAGCAGCACGTCTCGCGCTCGACACAGATGCAAGCGCTAAGTGCGCTGATGCTATTGTATCGCGAGGTGCTCGGCGTACGGATCGGAGACATCCGTCACGCACTTCGATCGTTCACGCCGACCCGCATCCCGGCGGTGCTCAGCAGGAGCGAGATCAGCAAGCTGCTGACGCACTTGCACGGCACGATGCGACTGGTCGCGCTGTTGCTCTACGGCTCCGGGTTGCGATTGATGGAATGCTTGACGCTGCGAGTGAAGGACATCGACTTCGAGCAAGGCGAGATCCGGCTGCGAAGAGGTAAGGGTGGTAAGGATCGCGTCACCATGTTGCCGGCGGCGGCTCGGGAACCGCTTCGAGCCCAGATCGAGAGTGTACGGGCGCTTCACGCGCGGGATCTGGAGCAGGGCGCCGGTCGGGTGTCGCTGCCGAATGCCGTCGAACGAAAGGCGCCGGCGTGGGCAACGCAACTCGCGTGGCAATGGGTGTTCCCGGCGTCGCGCCGCTACAGACACGCGGCTCCGGGACGCGAAGGTCGACATCACATTCATGAGACGGCTGTGCAACGGGCGATGCAGCGCGCAGTGCGCGAGTCGGGCATCGCGAAGCGGGCAACCTGTCACACATTGCGCCACTCGTTCGCGACCCACTTGCTGGAGGATGGCTACGACATTCGAACGCTGCAGGAACTCCTCGGTCATTCGGACGTCAGCACCACCATGATCTACACGCACGTGCTGAATCGGGGGCGTTTAGGGGTGCGGAGCCCGGCGGATCGGCTGGAGAGCGAATAGGGGAATTGATGCGGAGGTTGCGGGGTTTTGCGGGGAGGAGCTAGAATGGTGTGCAAGTGAATGAGACGTTAGCCAGCAATCGGACATCGCCGTGGTGAATGCAATACCAGCTGCTTGGTGGGAGAGTGCCGCGGTTCCCCCATTCCGAAGTGTGGCCGCGCGTTACATCGAAGTCATCCGAGATCGGGACAAGTACTCGGCCTCCGAGCTCCTGCATCGCGTCCACCCCATGCTCACCGAGCTCTACGCCGTGGGCTTCGCGCTCCCAATTAAGCCAGAGAGC
>JBDTJH010000131.1:0-32931 GCA_039935955.1 Gemmatimonadaceae bacterium | reverse complement strand
GGATTTCAATGCCGAAGATGAAGACGCACAAGGGCGCTGCGAAGCGCTTCAAACTGACAGCGAGTGGCAAGGTCAAGCGGTTCAAGGCCTACAAGAGCCACATCCTGACCAAGAAATCGCCCAAGCGAAAGCGCAACCTTCGCCGCGCCGGTCTGATTGCGACCAAGGGCGACATCAAGCGCATGAAGCGCCTGCTGCAAGCGTAAGGAGACTACTATGCCACGCGTAAAGAGCAACGTCGTTCGACTGAAGCGTAAGAAGCAGATCATGAAGGCGGCGCGCGGTGCGTTCGGCGCCCGCTCGAAGCTCTGGAAGGCCGCGAAGGAAAACGTCGAGCGCGGCTGGGTTTACGCCTATCGCGATCGCAAGAACAAGAAGCGCGAGTTCCGGAAGCTCTGGATCATCCGCATCAACGCCGCCGCTCATCAGCACGACATGAGCTACAGCGTGTTCATGCACGGCCTCAAGAAGGCCGGCGTCGAAGTCGATCGGAAGATTCTCGCCGATCTCGCGGTGCGCGATCCGAGCGCGTTTACGATGCTCGCAGAGAAGGCGCGCGCCGCTCTCACCGCCGCCTGACGCGACTGCAGCTTGTATCCGGTACGAATCAGCGGCGGCAGCGCGACGTAGTCGCCGCTGCCGCCGTTTCGTTTTCTCACTCGTAAGCCTCTGAATCGATGTCCACCACCCTCGCGGCGCTGCTCGAACAGCTCGATGCTTTCCGCGACGCAACGCTCACGCAGCTCTCCATCGCCGACTCGCTCGACGCGCTGGAGTCCGTGCGCGCCTCGTCGGTGGGACGAACGCGCGGCGCGCTGAACGACTTCAAGACACGGCTTCCGACGCTCGCCGCGCCCGACAAACCGACCTTCGGCGCGCGCTTCAACGCGGTCAAGGTCGAGCTCGAATCGGCCATCGATGCACGCCACGTCGCGCTCTCCGCATCCGCGCCGGCCGCCGTCGCGCTCGACCTCTCGATGCCCGCGCGCCGCGAATGGCGCGGCGCCAAGCACCCCGTCACGCTCGTGCTCGAAGAGATCGAGTCCATCTTCCGCGACCTCGGCTTCACGATCGCGACGGGTCCCGAGGCCGAGCACGAGTGGTACAACTTCGGCGCGCTGAATTTCCCGCCGGATCATCCGGCGATGGACATGCACGACACGCTCTACCTCGAAAAGGGCGGCCTGCTGCGCACGCATACGTCTCCGGTGCAGATCCGCACGCTGCAGTCGTACCAGCCGCCGATACGCATCATCGCGCCGGGAAACGTCTTCCGCCGCGACTTCTTCGACGCGTCGCACGCGCCGATGTTCGCGCAGATCGAAGGGATGGCCGTCGATGAGGGGATCTCCTTCGTCGACCTGAAGGCGACGCTCGCGAACTTCGCGAACCGTTTTTTTGGCGAGACGAAGACGCGCTTCCGCCCAAGCTTCTTCCCATTCACGGAGCCGAGCGCGGAGATGGATGTCGCGTGCCAGCTCTGCAAGGGCGCGGGGTGCGCGACGTGCAAGCAGACCGGGTGGGTCGAAATCCTGGGTTGCGGCATGATGCACCCCGCGGTGCTCGAGTCCGCGGGCGTCGACGCGCAGAAGTATTCCGGCTGGGCATTCGGCATGGGTCCCGCACGAATGGCACTCCAGCGCTTCGGCATCCCCGACATTCGCATCCAGTACGACTCCGACATCGCCTTCCTCGAGCAGTTCGCGCAATGAACGCATCGTACGAATGGCTGCGCGCGATCGTTCCGTTCGAGTACACGCCGGAAGAGTTGCGCGATCTCATCACCGCGAGCTGCTGTCCGGTCGATGAGCTCGTGCGCCTGCGTGCGGATCTCGCGAGCGTCGTCGTCGGACAGGTCGTCGAAGCGGCGCCGCACCCCGACTCGGATCATCTCTGGGTGACGAAGGTCGACGCGGGGACGGGCGAGCTGCTCGACGTCGTCTGCGGCGCGCCGAACGTGGAGGTCGGCGCGAAATATCCGTTCGCTGCGGCGGGAACGACGTTGCCGGGTGGTCTGAAGCTCGAGAAGCGCAAGATCCGTGGCGCGACATCGAACGGCATGCTCTGCTCGGCCCGCGAGCTCGCGCTGGGCGAGGAGCATGATGGCATCATGGAGCTCGACACCGCGCTCCCGCCAGGCGCGCGATTTCTCGACGCGGTGTCCGCGGGCGACACGCGTATCGTCATCGACGTGACGCCGAATCGCCCGGATCTCCTCTCGCACCTTGGCATCGCACGCGAGATCGCCGCGGCATCGGGCGGTCACGCGAGCCTCCCGCCGCTGGACGGCGCGAGCGCGGAGATTCCCGCGTTGGTCAGGGGCGAGCGCGAGGCGAAGATCGGCAGCGTGCAGCTTCGCCTCGAGGATCCCGAGGGTTGTCCGCGCTATGCGGGCGTGCTGATTCGCGGCGTGAAGGTTGGGCCGAGCCCCGCGTGGCTCGTTGCGCGGCTCGCGGCGGTCGGCAGTCGCTCGATCAACAATGTCGTCGACGCGACGAACTTCATGCTCCACGAAGTCGGACAGCCGATGCACGCCTTCGACGCGTCACTCCTCGCCGGCTCCGCCATTGTGATTCGACGTGCCCGCGCAGGCGAGACGATCCGCACGCTCGATGGCGTCGATCGCAAGCTCGACCCGTCGATGACGGTCATCGCGGACGCCGAGCGCGCGCAGGCGGTGGCCGGCGTGATGGGCGGCAGCACGAGCGAGGTAAGTGACGCGACGACCGACATCTTCCTCGAGGTCGCGTACTTCGAGCCGTCGAGCGTGCGCCGCACGCGCCGCACGCTGCAGCTCTCGACTGACGCGAGCTACCGCTACGAACGCGGCATCGACATTGAGATCGCGCCGTCCGCGCTCGCGCGCGCCGCACAGCTGCTCATCGCTGTCGCCGGCGGCACCGTCGATGGCGCGCCGATCGATCTCTATCCGAATCCGCGCCACCCGCTCTCGATCCCCCTCGACAGCGCGCGCGTCGCCAAGCTCCTCGGCGATCCGGTCGCCGAGCCCGACATCGCGAAGCTGTTGGCGCCAGTCGGCTTCACGGTCGGGAAGTTCGAGAATGCGCGCGCGTCGGTGACCGTGCCATCGTGGCGCCCCGACGTGACCCAGGCGGTCGATCTCGTCGAGGAGATCGCACGGCTGCGCGGCTACGATTCGTTCTCGAGCGATCTGCGCCCGTTCCGCCGTGGCACGGTGCCCGATTCGCTGCTCGCGCTGCTCATGCGTCGTGTGCGCGAGGCGTGCGTATCCGCGGGACTGCTCGAGGCGCTCTCGATGCCGTTCGTGCGCGGCGGTGATGACTCGCACGTCCGTCTCGCGAATCCGATGGCGGAAGATGAAGGCTATCTGCGCCATGATCTCCTCGAGACGCTGGCGAAGCGCGCGGAGCACAACCTCGCGCAGCGGCATCGAGACGTGCGCCTGTTCGAGATCGGGAGCGTGTTCGCGCCGACGGGCGAAGGGCTTCCGCGCGAGGAGATGCGCGTCGCTGCGATCGTCATGGGCCACCGGCATCCGCCGCACTGGTCCGACGAGAGCTCTCCGGATGTCGACGAATGGGATGCGAAGGGGCTCGCAGAGCTGATAGCCGGCGCGGTTGGCGGAGCGGGGCAGATCGAGCTGCGCTCGGCGCCGAGCGGCGACGCTCTGTGGGAGATCGCGATCTTTGGCGAGGCGCGCGGCAGCGTGCGTCGTCTCGCGCTCGATGCGCCCGTGTGGGCGCCGATCGCCTACGGCGTCGAAGTCACGCTCGTGCACGTGTCGTCAGTGCCCATCGCGCCGCCCGGTCAATCCAGGCTGCACCAAGGCGCGATTGGCGCGCCTGCGTCCACGTTCCGCTTCAAGCCCTTTCCATCCACACCGTCGACCTTCGTCGACGTCGCGCTGCTCGTGCCCAACGATCTCGCCGCATCTCGCGTCGAATCCGTCATCCGCGAAGCGAGCGGCGATCTGCTCGAGTCGCTGAGCCTGCTCAGCGAATATCGCGGCGCGGGGATCGTCGAGGGCTTCCGCAGCGTCGCGTGGCGATTGACCTTCCGTCACCACGACCGCACTCTACGTGACAAGGAAGTCGCCGGTCGCCGCGACAAGGTGCTGAAAACCCTGGAGGGAGAGCTAGGTGTCAGACAGCGAACGACCTGACCTGGTCGCGTTCCAGGAGCTCGAGCACTTGATCGAGGCCCTTGCCGACGAGATGGCCGGCTGGCGCCGCCGCGCGCAGGAGGCCGAGGCGAAGGTGAAAGCCGTGCCCGCGACCGGAGGAAAGGCGAGTGCCGCGGCGCTCGAGCGGGAGAATCGTGACCTGCGCGAACGACTCGAGGCGGCGCGCCTGCGCACCAGGCAGCTGCTCGAGAAGCTGCGCTTCCTGCGTCAGCAGCAGGAAGCGGAGTCGCACCGATGAGCCGCAAGTCTTCGGTCAAGGTGACTATCGTCGGCGAGGAGTATACGATCCGCAGCGACGAGCCCGCCGAGCATACGCGGGCGGTTGCGAAGTACGTCGACGAGGTAATCCGCGGCGTCATGAACGCGGGGGCGACGGTCGAGTCGCACAAGGCCGCGATCCTGGCCGCCCTCCAGATCACGGACGAGCTCTTCAAAACTCGCGACGGCCGCGAGGAGCTGGGCGACCGCATGCACGCGATCTCGAGCGAAATCCGAAGACTCCTGCCGCCGGGAAAGCGCGGCGGGTAAGAAAAGGCACTGTCGACAAACGGAGACGGCAAATGTGTCGAATTCCGCAGTTCAACCATTGAGTCGGCTTTCAACTCGACACTTCGCGTTCGGGCGAGCACGCCCGGCCTCGATCCCACTCCGCACACCGCTGGGTCTGGCCTTTTTCGCGTCGGTCACGTAATTTCTTTGAAGCGGCGCCGCAACGCGTAGAGTCAAGCTATCGTTGCGGTTAGCCTTGTTCGGCTCACGCTGTTTGACGCACGTGTGCGTAGTTGATTTTGGCTCGGCTGTGGCCTTCGCGCTGACTTTGCGCGCGTGGCGTCGTTTCCCCTGAGTTCGCGACGTCACCGTCGTGTGGAGCTATAGATACATATGAACCAGGTCATCATCTACGCCGCGCTGGCTTTAGGAATCATCGTTGCCGGCGCGGTGTTCTTTTTTGTGGGTCGGTCGGCCGGTAAGAGCGCGGAACACGCGGCGCAGGTCGCCGCGAAGGCCACGGCCGAGGAGACTGGAAAGAAGATCGTCGACGACGCTGCGCGAGAAGCCGAGGCGTTGCGGAAGGCGGCCGTCGTCAGCGGGAAGGAAGAGACGATCAAGCTCCGCGAGACATGGGAAGCCGAGGCGCAGAAGCGGCGCGACGAGATCGAGCGCGGCGAACGGCGTGTCCAGGAACGAGACACCAATCTCGATCGGAAGATCGACATCCTCGACCAGCGCGAGAAGGAGGTTACGCGCCGCGTGACCGACATCACGCAACGCGAGGGCGCCGTTGTCGATCGCGAAGGGGACATCGAGAAGCTCACGGCAGAGGCGCGGCGGCGGCTGGAGCAGCTCGCCGGGATGTCCGCCCAGGATGCGAAGGCCGAGATGATCAGCCGCCTTGCCGAAGAGGCGCACGCCGACGCGGCAAATCAGCTGCGCGAGATTCGCGAGAGCGCGCGTCGCAACGCGGATCGCGAGGCGAAGAAGATCGTCGCGCTCGCGGTGCAGCGAATCGCGTCCGAGCACACCTCGGAGATCAGCGTGTCTTCGGTCTCGCTGCCGAATGACGAGATGAAGGGACGCATCATCGGGCGCGAGGGGCGGAACATTCGCGCCTTCGAGCTCGCGACGGGGGTCGACGTCATCATCGACGACACGCCGGACACGGTCGTCGTCTCGTGCTTCGATCCCGTGCGTCGCGAGGTCGCGCGCGTGGCGCTCTCGAAGCTCGTCGCCGACGGACGAATCCATCCCGGGCGCATCGAGGAAGTCGTCGAGAAGTCCAAGAAGGAAGTCGACGCGGCCATCCAGGAGATGGGCGAGCAGGCGGCGTACGAAGTGGGCGCGCACGGGCTCAACGTCGAGCTGATCAAGCTGATCGGCCGCATGCAGTATCGCACGAGTTACGGGCAGAACATCCTTCACCACTCGAAGGAGGTCGCGCACCTCGCCGGCATCATGGCGGCGGAGCTGGGGCTCGACGTGACGATGGCGAAGCGCGGCGCGCTGCTCCACGACATCGGCAAGGTGCTCACCCACGAGCACGAAGGCACGCACGTGCAGCTCGGCGTCGAGGTCGCGACGCGATATGGTGAGCATCCGCTGATCATCAATTGCATCGCGGCGCACCACGACGATGTGCCGCACGAGAGCGAGGTATCGGTGCTGGTGCAGGCAGCGGATGCGATCTCGGGCTCGCGCCCAGGCGCGCGACGCGAGGCGTTCGAGACGTACGTGAAGCGGCTGGAAGGACTCGAGCGCATCGCCGCGAGCTACACGGGAGTCGACAAGGTATTCGCCATTCAGGCGGGGAGAGAGATCAGGGTGATCGTCAATCCGGACGATGTAGATGACTTCCGCATGGCCGCGCTCTCCGAGGAGATTGCGCGCCGTATCGAAACCGAGTTGCAGTACCCGGGGCAGATCAAGATCGTGGTCATACGCGAGCAGCGGGCGGTGGACTTTGTCCGCTGAGCTGATCGACGGAAACGCCATCGCGAAGAGCATTCGCGAAGAGGTGACCGCCGACGTGAAGAAGCTCCTCGCGCGCGGCATCAAGCCCGGCCTCGCGGTGGTGCTCGTCGGCGAGGATCCCGCGAGCGAGGTCTACGTCCGCAACAAGGGACGCTTCTCCGAGGAAGCGGGGATGCACAGCGTCACGATCAACATGCCCGTCACGACGACGCAGGCGGAGCTGATCGCGCAGGTCGAGCGCCTCAACGAGGACACGGCGATTCACGGAATCCTGGTGCAGATGCCGCTGCCCAAGCATCTCGATCCCGACGTCGTCATCCGCACGATCGTCCCCGAGAAGGACGTCGACGGCTTTCATCCCGTGAACGTCGGCAAGAATCTGATCGGCGACAGGGATGGCTTCGTGCCGTGCACACCGGCCGGCGTGCAGGAGATGCTCGCGCGCTCCGGCACCGTCACGAAAGGGAAGGAGTGCGTGATCATCGGCCGCAGCAACATCGTGGGGAAACCGATGATGGCGCTGATGGTGCAGAGCGCTCCCAACGCGAACGCGACGGTCACGGTGTGCCACAGCGCCACGCAAAATCTCAAGGAGCACACGCTCCGCGCGGATATCCTGATCGTCGCCGCCGGCAAGGCGAAGATGGTGACGGGCGACATGGTGAAAGAGGGCGCGGTGGTGATCGACGTCGGCATCAATCGCATTGAAGATGCGTCGACGAAGAGCGGCTTCCGTCTCGTCGGCGACGTGGACTTCGAGAGCGCGCGCGAGCGCGCGTCGAAGATCTCCCCCGTGCCGGGCGGCGTCGGGCCGATGACCATCGCGATGCTCCTCAAGAACACCGTTCGCGCGGCCGAGCAGAGCGCCGGCAAGATGAGCGCCGCGAAATGAAGCGTGGGTCGCGTCGGCCGGCTCCGCAGGCGGAGCTGCTCGAGCCGCAGCTCTTCCCGGTGAGTGAGCCGCAGCGGCCGTACCAGCAGCGCGCCGTCGCAGTCGCCGCGGTTGCAACCATCGCGGTTTCGCTGCCCGCGATTCCGGGCACGTCGCCCGAAAGCGCCGTCTCCATCGAGATGCTGACGCAGCAGGCGAAGATGGTCGTCGAGGGCGCGTTCCCGCGTCTCTGGATCCGTGGCGAGATCAGCGACTTCAAGTCGCATCGCAACGGCCACTGGTATTTCTGCCTGCGCGGCGCCGCGGCGCAGATCAAGTGCGTGCTCTGGGCGCGCGACCAGCGCGGCATTCCCGCAATGCCGGAAGACGGGATGCAGGTGGTCGCGCTCGCACAGCTCACGGTGTATCCCGCACGCGGCGACCTGCAGTGCACCATCACCGCGCTCGATGCCGTAGGCGACGGCCTCTGGCGCAAAGCGCTCGACCAAGCCACCGAGCGGCTCCGCGCCGACGGACTTCTCGAGCCCTCCCGCAAACGCGCGCTCCCGCGTCTCCCTCGCCGCGTCGCGGTGATCACGAGCCCCGACGGCGCCGCGCTCCGCGACATCATCGCGGTGATGCGCCGCCGCTGCCCGACCGTCGAGATCGTGCTCGTGCCTGCGAAAGTGCAGGGCGAGGGCGCACCCGCCGATCTCGCACGCGCCATCGCATGCGTCGTGAAGTGGGGCGACGTCGACACGGTGATCATCGGGCGCGGCGGCGGCGGGCGCGAAGATCTCTGGGCTTTCAACTCCGAGATCGTCGCGCGGGCGCTCGCGGCATGCACGATTCCCACGATCTCCGCCGTCGGCCACGAGGTCGACATCACGCTGTGTGATCTCGTCGCCGACCATCGCGCCCCGACTCCATCCGCCGCCGCCGAGGCCGCGGTGCCGGTGCTCGCCGACGCGCGCGCCGAGGCGGCGGAGATGCTCATCGCGCTGCGAGAGGCGCTCGTGCGCCAGGTGCAGAAGCGCCGCGATCGCGTCGAGCGCGCGGCGCGCGACCTCCGCATCGGCGTATCGCGCGGTGCCGAGCGACGCAGCGCGCGCGTGAGCGCCGTCGCCGGACGCCTCCATGCGCTGAGCCCACTCGCGGTCCTCTCTCGAGGTTACTCCGTTGCGCGAGATGCCTCCGGCGCCACACTCGGCAGTGCTACCGAATTCAGCGCCGCGATGGAATTCGATCTCCTCCTGCGCGACGGCACAGTGCACGCAACCGCCCGCTCCGTAAATCCCGCGCCTCGCGCGGCCGAGGACCCCCGATGAGCTACGAGACCGACCTCGCGCGCATCGAGAACATCGTCGGTGAGCTCGAGCGCTCCGAGATTCCGCTCGACGACGCGCTGCGGCTTTTCGAAGAGGGGATCGAGCGGCTGCGCACCGCGTCCGCAGCGCTCATGCAGGCGGAGGCGCGCGTACGCAAGCTCATCGAGGATACCGATGGCGGCTTCACCCTAGCCGACTTCGAGAGCTGACGTGCGCGCGTCGGAAAGTCCGGCGTCGGGATCGTCCGTGCCGATGACCATCGACCTCGCCGCGGATCGCGCGAGCGTCGACCGTCAGCTCGAGCGCCTCTGCTCTGGCCCTGCGCTCGCGGCGCTCCCGACGCCGATCGCCGAGGCCATTCGCTACAGCATCCTTGGGCAGGGCAAGCGCCTTCGGCCCATCCTCATGCTCGCAGCGTACCGTGCCTGCGGCGGCGAGGACGACGCAAGCGCGCTGGCCGCATGCATGGAGGTCGTCCACGCGTACTCTCTTGTACACGACGATCTCCCGTGCATGGACGACGATGACATGCGACGCGGCAGGGCGACCACGCATCGGGTGCACGGCGTCGCGATCGCAACGGCAGCGGGCGTCGTCATGGTTCCGCTCGCGGTTCGCGCGGCCTGCGACGCCGGTGCCGCGCTCGGGTTGCCCAACGCTTCCCAAGCCGCCATTGTACGAGAGTTGATGCGCGCGTCGGGTGGCGGAGGAATGGTGGGCGGTCAGCTGCTCGATCTCGAAGGGGAGGGAAGCTCGCTGTCGATCGATCAGCTGGAGCGCATTCACAGCGCGAAAACGGGTGCGTTGATCAGCGCGTCCGCTCGCATCGGCGGGATCGCGGCGGGCGCGAACGCGGCCGGACTCGACGCGCTCACCGCGTACGGCGATGCGATCGGGCTCGCCTTCCAGATCGCGGACGACGTGTTGGACGCGACATCGACGACGGCCGCACTCGGCAAGACCGCCGGCCGCGACGTCGCGCTTCGGAAGAGCACCTATCCGATGGTGCTTGGTGTCGACAGCGCGATCGAGCGCGCGGCATCGCTGGTGGAAGAAGCGTGTGATGCGCTCGAGCGCGCGAAGCTCAGAACGCCGATCCTTGAAATGCTCGCCCGATACGCGATCGCACGGACGAGCTGAACGCGCTCTCGATTCCGAGTTGTCGATTCGAACGATTCACTCCTGAACCCCTGCTGATGTCTGCTCCGCGTGTGAACTTCCCCGCCGACCTGAAGTCCCTGACGCGTGACGAGCTCCGCGCCGTCAGCGACGACGTCCGCGCGGCGCTCATCGACTCCTGCTCGCGCACGGGCGGGCACATCGGAGCAGGGCTCGGCGTCGTCGAGCTCTCCGTCGCGCTCCACTATGTCTTCGACACGCCGCGCGATCAGCTGGTGTGGGACGTCGGGCATCAGGCGTATCCGCACAAGATGCTCACCGGCCGCCGCGATCGATTCGAAACGTTGCGACAGGAGCATGGGCTCTCCGGATTCCTCAAGCGCGACGAGAGCGACTACGATGTGTTCGGCGCGGGACACGCGGCTACCGCGATCTCGGCCGCCCTCGGCGTTGCTACCGCGCGCGATCTCAAGCACGAGGATTTTCGCGTGCTCGCCGTGCTCGGCGACGGCGCCCTGACATCCGGACTGTCGTACGAAGGGCTCAACAACGCGGGTGCGTCCGACCGCGACATCATCGTCGTGCTCAACGACAACGAGATGTCGATCGCGCCGAATGTCGGCGCGATCTCGCGCTATCTCGGGCAGGTGCAGCGCAATCCGATCTACAATCGGCTCCGCAGCAAGATCGGCAATGTCGTCGACGAGCTTCCCGGCCCGCTCTCGGTGCTCGGCCAGGTCATGCGGAAGTGGGAAGAGAGCGTGAAGACGTTCCTCACCCCGGGCGTGCTGTTCGAGGAGCTCGGCTTCCGCTATTTCGGACCGATCGACGGACACGACATCGACATGCTCGTCGACACCTTCACCGCCGTGAAGGGGATGCGCACGCCGCGCCTCGTACACGTGATCACGAAGAAGGGGAAAGGCTTTCCCGCCGGCGAGCACCACGAGAAGTGGCACGCGCTCCCCGCCGGCCACGATCCGAGCACCGGCAAGCAGAAGAAGGCGGCGGCAGCGGCGAACCCCGCCTACACCGCGGTGTTCGGCAAGGGACTCACCGAGCTCGCGATGCAGGACACGTCGGTCGTCGCGATCACCGCTGCAATGCCAGCGGGCACCGGCACGAGCGTCTTTGCTGCGGCGATCCCCGATCGCTTCTTCGACGTCGGTATCGCCGAGGGACATGCGGTGACGTTCGCCGCCGGTCTGGCGACGCAGGGCATCAAGCCCGTCGTCGCCATCTACTCGACCTTCCTGCAGCGCGCATACGACAACGTCATTCACGATGTCGCGCTCCAGCAGCTGTCGGTCGTGTTCTGCATGGATCGCGCGGGACTCGTGGGCGAGGACGGCCCGACGCACATGGGACTCTACGACATCGCGTACATGCTTGCGGTTCCCGGCATGGTCGTCACTGCGCCGAAGGACGGCACCGAGATGCTCGCGCTCGTGCGCTCGGGACTCGCGCACGTGGGCGGACCGCTGTGCCTCCGCTATCCGCGCGACGCGTCGCCCGATGTTCCCATCGCTGCGTCCGAGATTCCCGCCGTTCCCTTCGGCACCTGGGAGGTGCTGCGCCAGGGACGCGACGTTGCAATTCTCGCGGTAGGTACGATGGTGCTGCCCGCGCTTGCGGCGGCCGAGGAGCTCGCGGCGGATGGCATCGATCTCACCGTCGTGAACTGCCGCTTCATGAAGCCGTTCGACGAGATCACGCTGACGGCGGTCGTCGGCCAGCATGCGCACGTCCTCGTCGTCGAAGAGGGGACGATGGTCAACGGCTTCGGCGCTTACATGGCGACGGTGATCGGCCAGATCGATCCGGCGGTCCGCGTAGGCGTGCACGGCGTGCCCGATCGCTACATCGAGCAGGCGCCGCGAAAGGTGCAGCTCACGCTCACCGGGCTCGATGCGCCTGGCATTGCGCGCCGTGTGCGCGCCCTGCTCGAGACGGAAGCGGTCGCCGGGTGATTCGTCTCGGTGTCATCGGCAACCTGAGCTACGATGGTCTCCCTGCGGTTCTCGAGCAGCTGATTGCTCTCGCTCCGACGCTGCAGATCACGCCGGTGTTCGAGGAGGAGCTGCACGGCGTTGTGAGTAAGGCCGAGATGCTGAGCGATCCCTCGCACATCGATGCGCTGCTGACGCTCGGCGGCGACGGGACGATGTTGCGAGGCGCGCGCCTCGTCGCCGGGCGGCAGATCCCCGTGCTCGGCGTGAATCTCGGCCGGCTCGGCTTTCTCACCGCGTGCGCACGCGAGGACATGGAGCTCGCGCTCGAACGGCTCGCGGCGGGCGACTATCTCGTGCAGAAGCGCATGACGCTCGAGGCCTGGACGACGCGTCACTCCGAGCCGCGGTGGCGCGCGCTCAATGACGTCGTGCTGCACAAGGGTGGCTTCGCTCGAGTGTTCACGATGCGCGCGTCGGTCAACGGTGAGCTCATGAGCGCGTACGCCGCGGATGGGATCATCATCTCATCGCCCACGGGCTCGACGGGGTACAACCTCTCGGCCGGCGGACCGATCGTCGTTCCCACCGTCGAATCGCTGATCCTCACGCCGATCTCACCACACACGCTCGCGATTCGACCCGTCGTGTTGCCGCCGCACGCGGAGGTGACGGTGCAGGTGGAAGATGGCCCGGACGAGCTTTTGGTGACGATCGATGGCCAGGTCGGCGCGACCTTCGCCCCGGGCGACACGCTCACCGTGCGACGCGCGGACAAGCCGGTGCTGGTCGTCACCTTCCGCGACGGCACGTTCTTCTCCCGCATGCGGCGCAAGCTGGGATGGGGGGGACTCCGCGAGCGCGACAAGGAGGCGGATGCTGACTGAGCTGCGCATCAGGAACTTCGCGATCATCGATGCGCTCACGCTTCCGCTCGCGCCGGGCTTCAACGTGCTCACGGGCGAGACGGGCGCCGGCAAGTCGATCATCGTCGGTGCGCTTGGATTTCTGCTGGGCGAGCGCGGCACCGCGGATCTGATTCGTACCGGCGCCGAGAAGGCGTCGGTCGAGGGAATCTTCGATGCGTCGGGCGACAAGGAGCTGATCGTGCTGCTCGACGCACGTGGCGTCGACGTCGACGATCCGACCACCATCGTGCTTCGCCGCGAGATCGTGTCAAGCGGCCGCACGCGCGCCTGGATCAACAGCGCGACGACGACGGCCGCGGTGCTCGCAGAGGTTGGGCGCGCACTCGTAAGCCTGCATGGGCAGCACGAGGCGCAGACGCTGCTCGATGAGGAGTCGCAGCGCGCGATTCTGGACGCCTTCGGCTCCGCGACGGCGACGGCTGCGCGGGTGCGCGTGATTCACGAGGAGGTGCTTGCGATTGCGCGCGAAATGCAGTCGCTCATTACGCGTAAGGCGGATGCGGAACGCCGCGCAGATTATCTGCGCCATCTCGTCGCGGAGATCGACGAGGCGCAGCTCAAGACGGGCGAGGATGTTTCGCTCGAGGAGGAGTCGCGGCGGCTCGAGCATGCGGAGGAGCTCAAGTCGCTCGCATCCGCGCTCGCGGGGATTCTCGAGGGGCAGGAAGGGGCCGTGCTCGAGAGCCTCGGCCACATGCAGCGCTCGCTCGCCGCGATCCAGCGCATCGATGCGTCGCTGATGCGACTGCAGGAGCTCTACGACGGCGCGTTCTATTCGCTGCAGGAGCTCGCGCGCGAGCTCGACGAGTACGAGCAAGCGGTCGATCTCGATCCAGCGCGCCTCGCCGAGGTGCAGCGGCGGCGCGATCTGATCTTTCGTCTCACCAAGAAGTACGGTCCGTCGCTCGAGGCGGTGGCCGAAACGGCGCGTGTCGCGCGGTCGGAGCTCGAGCTCGTCGACAGTGGGTCGCTCGATGTCAGACAGCTCGAGAAGCGCCATCGCGACGCGCAGCTCTCGCTCACATCGGCGGCCGCCGAGCTCACAGCGCTACGGCGCGATGCCGCGGCGCGTCTTGCCGCCGAGGTGGATGCGGTGCTGCCGGAACTCGGGATGCCGGATGGTCATCTCGACGTGCATCTGCGCACACGCGCGGATGTGGGCGCCATGGGCGCGGAGGACGTCGAGCTGCGCATCGCGCTCAATCGCGGCCACGAGTCCCGTCCGCTCGCGCGCGTCGCCTCGGGTGGTGAGCTCTCGCGCGTGATGCTCGCGCTCAAGACTATCCTCGCGCGTCTCGACCGCGTGCCGACGCTCGTCTTCGATGAGGTCGACGCGGGGATCGGAGGGAAGGTCGGGCTCCAGGTGGGCGACACGATGCGCGGGGTCGCGAAGCATCATCAGGTGCTCGCGATCACGCATCTCCCCCAGATCGCCGCGCGCGCGCACCATCACATTGTGGTGGAGAAGGGTGCGCGCGGCGGCATTACGACGGCGGACACCCGCGTCGTCGATGGCGACGCACGCGTCGTCGAGGTCGCCCGTCTGCTCGGCGGCGACCCCGAGAGCGACGTCAGCCTCGCGCACGCGCGCGAGCTGCTTACGGCCGCCGCGCACGACCACGAGGCACCGGCACCGACGCCACGTAGCGCGAGGAAGCTGGCGAAGAAGCGATGAGGCAGTCGCCGTATCCGTTTGTCTCCGTGCTTGTTTCCGCTGGAGAAGTGCGAACTGCTTTTCTCCGCCGCGCTACGGCTTGGGCGGCGCCGGCGTGGGCGGCGTAGCATGCTTGGGCGCGGGCGCCGGCTCGGGCTCCAGTGCCGGCGCGGTCTTGACGATCTTCGGCGGTGCGAATTCCTTGCCCCACATTCGATGGAAGAGTCGCACGGCGAACGTCACCTGCGATATCTTCGGCAGATCGTTCGAGATCGACACGACCCGTGAGTATTGAAAGGTCACCTCGACGGGAATGCGCGAACGATTGTGCGTGTAGGCGTCGACTCCGGAGTACACGACGCCGAACCCCACCCGCTGCTCCGTCAACTCCGTCCCCGCATCGAGCGTCGACGCATCCAGCGCAACCTCGTTGCCATCGTTGTCGGTGCCGGTCGTCTGTCCCGTGTAGTGATCCTGCGCGCCGTGATGGTAACGGTACTGCATCCCCACCGCGAAGTATCTGCCGAACTGATAGCGGGGAGTGATCTCGATCTCGTATTTCGTGCCGAGCTCACGCGCGGCCGTCAGCGGCACACCATCGTTCGCAAACGGATTACCCGACGGATGCAGTGCGACGACCACGTTGTCGGACATTGGTTTCTCGTATCGCCCAACGAAGGATCCGAAGAAGTGCGTGCCAACGGTGAGGTCCGTCGCCGACTCCCCGACGAGGGAGCGCGCCCGGTCGCTCGTCCCGATGGCGAATGGATCCGTCGGATCGACCTTGATTCCCGTGCCGAGAAATGCGCCGCCGACGATGGTGCTGCGCACGTGAATGCCATCGCGCGGCGCGAGGCGCGCCTGCTGTCCGGGCTCGCCGAGCCAGACGATGCGTCCGAGCATCTCGACGTTGCCCCAGCCGTTGTGGCTGGTCTCGAGGAGCGTGTCGAGAAAGAGTCCGGTGGTGGTGTCGTGCACGTGTCGAGACGACAGGAACGTCAGCGCCTTCGTCGTCACCCATGGCACCGTGACGCCCACCGAGAACCGTTTCAGCACGCCGACCTCGAGCCCAATAGTCGATGCGCGCGACTGCCGATCCGTATCGTAGCTGGTATCGATCTCACCACTCATCGCTTTCAGGCTATTGATCGCTCGCGAGCGATCCCAATCGTTCGAGAGGCGGATGCGAATGGCGCCTACGGGCGCCGCCGTCGCATCCTCACCGTAGCCGAGCACCGTCTGTGCGCGGGCGGCAGCAGGGAGGAGTGCCGTCGCGACGATCGCAGCCACGACGACCATCTCCAGCCGTAGATGTAAGCGCTTAATGGAAACCAGCACGCGGGAAGGGAGAAGGGGCGCGGGATGATGCGGTCGCGCACTGCGCGCGGGCCGCTGCAGACTGTCATCGCGCGCGATCCGAATGTCAACCGAATCGCGCGCCCCTGAACGATGCGGGATCGCGCGCATTGCCAGTAGGGAGCGGCGCGATGATGTTTGAGGGCGCCACCGGCCAATCGCCGGCGCTCGCTTCCCCACTTCGACGGTCGACGTGAAACAGATACCGATCCCCGCGATGCCCTGGCAGGTGACCGGCAATCACTGGCTCTCCCTTCCGTGCATCCATCCGGCGGACGGATCGCTCTACGCACTCGGCGTTCTGCACCGAGGCGCGCGCGCCGCGTTGGAGTTCGCCGGCTCCGCCGATTTCCTCGAAGCTCGTGGCGCTCCGCTCCTCCGCCCCACGATCATGATAAATGGGACGCCGCGCGAGCTCGCATCGCTCGAGCTGGCCTGGGAGCGAGCGCTCGCCTGGATTCCGACCTTCACGTGCACAGTGGACGGGCTCGTGGTGCGCGGCACGCTGTTCGCCCCGCACGGCCGCGATGCGGATCTCGCCGGCGCGGTGTACGCGATCGCGATCGAGAATCGTGGTGCGTCCGCCGCAACGGTCGCGATCGCGCTCGAGGGCGTGCTCGGGCATCGCCAGCTACGCGTGCGTTCGCCGCGCGCGGCCGATGATGCGCACCGCGTCATCGAAGGCGAGCAGCAGGTCATCGTTCTCGAGGGCACCGCGCAGCCGGGCTTCGCCGCGCTGGCCATCGCCACGGATGGCGAGGCGCGCGTCGAGACGCACGCCGGCGATGCGCCACGATTTGCCCTGCGGCGCGAGATCGAGATCGCGGGCGGCGCGAAGGGTAGCGTCGCCTTCTTCATCGCCGCCGGCCCCGAGCGCGACGGCGCCGAGGCGACGGTGGCGGCGATGCGACGGCGCGGCTGGAGCGACTTGCTCACCGTCACGCGCGACGCGCTACAGCACATGGAGCAGACCGTCGGTCACGATGGGATCGATCGTCTGATCAATCGCAATCTTCTCTTCGCGTACTTCTATGCTGCTGGCCGGGCGCTCGACGACGCGCACTTCTACCTGGTGCGGAGTCGCGCGCCGTGGAACGGCTTCGGGATCACAGTGCGCGATTGGGAGGCGTTGTCCTGGACGCTTCCTGCGATCCAGCTGGCGGATCCGTCGCTCGCGCGCGAGTTGCTGCTGCGCGCCAGCGAGCTGCATGGCTACGCACCGGGGCTCGGCGTCCACTATCTCGACGGCACGCTCTTCGAGCCCGGCTTCTCGCTCGAGGGGCTCGCATCCTTCGCGCTGGCGACCGACCGCTACATCCGCGAGACCGCCGACGACCAGATCGTCGACGAGCCGGTGATCGCCGAAACGCTCTACGCATCGTGGGATGACCTGGCCGAGCGACGCGATCTGCACGTGCCGCTCTACAAAACCGAGGTGACGCTTTCGGGGGAGCCTGCGGCGCATCCGTTCACGCTGCACGGCAACGCGGTCGTCGCGCAGGCGCTCGACATCTTTCGTCGCACGCTCGACGAGGAGACCGCTCGGAAGGTGGAAGACCCCGAGGCGGTGCGCGCCGCGCTCAAGCGGCATTTCGCCGTGGGAAGCGGTGCGAAGGCGTCGTTGGCATCCGCGATCGATCTTGCCGGCCATCAGTCGACCGCGGACGATCCGTATGCCTCCGCGTACTGGCTTCCGATGTACGATGCGATCGAGCGGCAGGATTCGGTGTATCGTCGCACAGTGAAGGGCGTCGGCGCGGAGCCGCATCTGCTCGCGCAGCAGTGCGCGCGGTTGATGGGTCCCGACGCCGGAGGGCTCCTGCAGTGGCTGCGCCGCGCCCCGCTCGACAATGGACTCGCAGCTGAGGTCGTGGATGCGGAGGGGCGCGCGCTGGTGAATGGTGGCGATGCGTCGCTCGCGGGGCTGCTCGCCTGGTGCGCGTGGTATGCCGTACACGCACTCGGAGCGCGTCCGTAAGTACGTCCCGCACCTCGACCGCCGCTCCTGCGCAGTCCTGTTCTCCGGCTACCTGAACGTTTGGTGGGGCGCAAGGCTGTCATATGGGGCGGGTCGGTAATATTCTTACTCCGCATGAGGGGTCGCCGAGTCGCACCCCTGGCTCGTCTTCGATCCGCCTCGCGCCCCGCGGTGGCCGCGAGCATGTCGCTTGTCACACGAAGGAGAAGCCTGATGAAGCTCGATCGTCTCTCGCGATGTCTGCTGTTCGCCGCCCTCGTGGCGCCGGCAGCAGTGGAAGCGCAAGGATTCGGTCTCAACGAAATCGGATCGTGCGCCGTCTCCCGCGGCTTCGCGGTGACGAGCGTTCCGTGCAACGATCCCTCGGAGATCTACTGGAATCCCGCGGCGACCACGGGGTTGCAGGGCTGGGGGCTCTACGTCGGCGCCGCGGCCGTGCAGGTGAACGGCGGCTTCAACGCGGACAGCTCGGGGCGCAGCTATCCCGGCGACGTGCCGGTGAAATTTCCGCCGCACATCTTCCTGAACTACGCGCCGCGCGGCGCCAAGTGGGCGGTCGGCATTGGTTCCTACGTGCCGTACGGTCTGGTCTCGCAGTGGACGCCGGATTTCCCCGGGCGCTTCGAATCGCAGCGTGCATCGCTCTCGAGCGACTACATCCAGCCGAACTTCGCGTATCGCTTCGCGCCAGGCTGGTCGATCGGTGGCGGACCGGTGTTCGGCGTGTCGCACGTCGAGCTCAGGCAGGGGATCGATCTGGCACCACTCCCGGTTCCGGGTGCCGGTGGCCTCACCTTCGCACAGCTGCTTGGCATTCCCACAGGCACGCAGTTCGCCTCCGCTTCGCTCAAGGGCGACGCAACGGCGTGGGGATTCAACGTCGGCATTCACGGGAAGATCGGCGCCGACTGGCAGATCGGCGCGCGCTATCTCTCCGAGCTCAAGTTCAAATACAAGAACGCGAACGTCCAGTTCACGCAGCAGCAGACGAACCTCGTGCTGGCGGCGAACAACCCGCTCAACACGGCGTTTCCAGGAATGTTTCCAGCGGGAACTCCGATCGATGCGCTGCTCACACCGCAATTCGCACCCGGCGCGGCCCTCAGCCAGGGACAGCACGCGAACACGGAGATCGATCATCCGCAGCAGTTTCAGGGCGGTATCGGCTACACCGGCTTCACGAATACGACGCTCACCGTCGACTACGCGTGGATCGACTACAAGTCCTTCAAGACGCTCGACGTCAACTTCGTCGGACCCGCCAATGATGCGGGGCTGAGCCACACGTTGCTCGAGAACTACAAGAGTTCGAATTCCGTGCGCTTCGGCGTCGAGCACGCATTCGCGGCCGGCTTCCGCGGGCGCGCGGGCTTCGACTGGATAGGCTCCCCGGCTCCGGACGAGACCGTGACGCCGCTGCTCCCCGACATGAATCGCCGGAACTACACGATCGGTATCGGCCTCCCACTCGGCGCTTCGTACACGCTCGACGCGGGCTACCTCCACGTCGACACCAGCGGACGCCGCGGGCGAATCATCGGACGATCGGTGGGCACTCCGCAGGCGGAGGAGACGGCCGCCGAAATCAACAGCGGCTTCTACACCCTGAACGCGAACGTCTTTTCGCTCAGTCTGAAAGTCAATTTCTAACTCCACAGGGAGATCTCAGATGTTCTGTAACAGATATCTCGCCGGCGGAGTAGCCGCGATCGCGCTCGCGGTAACGGTGGTCGCGTGCAGCGGTGACAACGGCGCCATACAGGTGAAGCCCGTCGACTCGCTCTTCAAGACCTACGTCTCGATCGGCAATAGCATCACCGCCGGCTTTCAGTCCGGCGGCATCAATGATTCGACGCAGCACCAGGACTACGCGGTACTGTTTGCGAAGCAGGTGCACACGGACTTCCGCATCCCGCTGCTCGCCATGCCGGGGTGCCCGCCACCGGTCGAGAATCTCCTCACGCAGACGCGCGTGGGGGGAGGCTCGGCCACCACGTGTGCGTTCCGCGAGCCTGCCGCGACGCCGGGGCCCTTCAACAATGTCGCGGTTCCTGGCGCTACGTCGCTTTCGCCCACGGGTGCCGTAACTGGCCCCGATTCGGCAGTCGAGAACGTGCTCACGACGTTGATCCTCGGCGGCGAGACGCAGCTGCAGCGCGCAGCCGAAGCGCAGCCGACGTTCGTGAGCGCGTGGATCGGCAACAACGACGTACTCAACGCCTCGCTCTCGGGAGTGCTTCCCGCGACGCCGGGGATTTCAAGTGGCGTCACGTCGATCGACGCGTTCACCGCGAACTACACGAAGCTCGCGAAAGGGTTAAAGGGAATTCCGTCGATCAAGGGCGGAGTGCTCATCGGTGTCGTCAACACGGCGAACGTGCCGCTGCTCTTTCCGGCTGCGGCGCTTTACAACCCCGCAGTGAAGGCGGGGTTCGATGCAGTTGCGGGCACGACGACAGCGCTCGATCCGACCACGTGTCCATCAACGACGAGGTCGCTGATCAACTTCCAGCTCGCCGGCGCGATCCGCGCTGGCGCGCACCCACCCCTCATCGCGTGCGAAGCGCTTCCTTCGCCGTACGCGCCCGTTGGGAATGTCTACGTGCTCGATGCCGGCGAGCAGATGGCGGTGTCGGATACCGTCAACGCTTACAACGCACTGATCTCCGCCGAAGCCGATTCACTCGGCTATGCCTACTTCGATCCGAATCCGCCGCTGGTCGCGCTCAAGCTGACGGGAGACATCCCGGTCTTCCCGGATCTTACGAATCCGACGGCGGCGTTCGGCGTCTACTTCTCGCTTGATGGCGTACATCCGTCCGCCGCCGCACACGTCGTGATCGTCAATGGCATCATCGATGCAGTGAACGCGAAGTACGGGACGAGCATTGCGCACGCGCCCGCTCCCTGAGCTCGGCTTCATGAATCGCAAGACGGAGCGCTGCGCATTTTGCTCGGCGCTCCGTTTTTCATCGCGAGTAGAGTTTCCCGTATGACGGAATCAGCGGACGGAGCATCGTCGGCGCAGGAGTGGAGCGCCGAGGGCTACGCGCGTAACGCGCGTTTCGTGGCGGAGCTGGGCGAGCCCGTCGTCGACTGGCTCGATCCGAAGCCGGGCGAACGCGTGCTCGACGTCGGCTGCGGCGACGGCGCGCTCACGGCGTCGATCATCACGCGCGGCGCCGACGTCGTCGGGATAGACGCGTCGCCGTCGCTCATCGATGCGGCGAAGGCGCGCGGCATCGGCGCGCAGCTCATCGATGCGTATGCGTTGCCGTTTCACGAAGAGTTCGACGCGGCATTCTCGAATGCGGCGCTGCACTGGATGCGCGAGCCCGATCGCGTGCTCGCCGGGATTCAGCGCGCGCTCGTTCCGCGAGGGCGCCTGGTTGGCGAGATGGGTGCACACGGGAACGTCGCAGCGATCTGTACCGCGATTCTTGCCGTGCTGTGCGCCCACGGCATCGACGGCGAGGCACGGTGGCCGTGGTACTTTCCGTCACCGGCCGAATACGCCGAGCGGCTTCAGTCGCAGGGCTTCGTGGTGACGCGGATGGAGCTGATCCCGCGCCCGACGCCGCTGCCCACCGGGATGCGCGGCTGGCTCGACACCTTCGCGAATCCATTTCTCGATGGCGTGGTCGCCGCGCAGCGGGAGGCGATGCTCGAGGAGATGACGTCACTGCTCGCGCCGAGCCTGCGGGCCAGGGATGGGAGCTGGACGGCGGACTACGTGCGGCTCCGCTTCGCCGCGCGAGTGGAGCGCTGACGCCCGTCATGGGCGACGGCGCCGCCTTGTCCGCGCGCGGACGTCGCCATAACTTCGTCGCTACTGCGGGAATAGCTCAGTTGGTAGAGCACAACCTTGCCAAGGTTGGGGTCGCGGGTTCGAGTCCCGTTTCCCGCTTCGATCCATTCGCATCCCCGTTCGCAAAGTCGGCGCGGTCTACGTGTCGAGGGAACCATGCTGGAAGGCACCGAGCTCGGAGCGCGACTGCAGGCGGCGTTGGGCGATGCGTACGTCGTCCGAGGCGAGCTTGCCACTGGTGGAATGGCGCGCGTCTTTCGTGCGCGCGACACGCGCAGCGATCGCGAGGTTGCGCTCAAGGTGCTTCGCCCCGAGGTCGCCGCGTCGCTTGGCTCGCAGCGCTTCCGCCACGAGATCGCCGTCGCTTCGCGTCTCGTGCATCCGAACATCCTCCCGGTTCACGATCACGGCGAGGCCGGAGGCGATCTGCTCTGGTACTCGATGCCGTATCTCGAGGGTGAGACGCTGCGCGAGCGGATGACGCGCGAGTCGCAGCTCCCGCCCGACGACGCACTACGCATCACGCGCGAGGTAGCAAGCGCGCTGGACTACGCGCACGCGTCCGGCTACATGCATCGCGACGTGAAGCCCGATAACATCATGGTGCGCGAAGGTCGAGAGACGCTCCTCGCGGACTTCGGCATCGCGCGGCCGATGCGCGACGAGAGCGGACGGGAGCGCGCGGGGCTCGTGGACGTCGAGGTCGCGACGACGACCACGGGATTCGTCATTGGCTCGCCGCAATACATGAGCCCCGAGCAGGTCGGCGGTGATCCAACGCTCGATGGAAGAACCGACCAGTACAGCCTCGGCATCGTGCTCTCCGAGATGCTCGCGGGCGAGCCGCCGTTCGATGGACGCAAGGCGCAGGCAGTGGTGTCGAAGATGTTTGCGAGCGGCCCGCCCTCGGTGCGCGTCGTGCGCCCCGACGTTCCCGTCGCCATCGACGACGCCATGAAGCGCGCGCTCTCGCGCTCGCGGCAGGACCGCTTCGCGAGCGTGTCGGAATTCGCCGAGGCGTTGCACACTGCATCCAGCGAAGTGCGCGGCGGAATCGGCAGCGCGGTAACGCGACTCTCCAAACGCTTTCGGGCGTGGCGCACGCGCGAGTGATGGGGTAGCGAGAGAGCGACGCGCGCGCGACGCAGCGTCGCACCCGGGTGGCGAAATGGTAGACGCGTGGGACTTAAAATCCCTTGACCGCAAGGTCGTGCCGGTTCGAGTCCGGCCCCGGGTATCTGCTCCGTAGTTATGTATAGCTGTATACGCTCGAAACGTCGTAACCCCAACGCGGGCTGTATTTTAGCTCGCGTTCGCTATTATTGTCCCGACATGGAGCGGGGCGTTTTTCCGCTTTAGTTCGCGGTGGCATTCGCCACCCATTCACGACTCGTTTGCGGGTACCGACGGCCATCAGTCGGAATGCACGAGTACCGAATGCGACGCGGCCTGTTCAGCGGAGTTCACTCGAGATGGCAGTTCGCAACCTGAGTGTGACGGAGATGTCCGACGACGCGCCTTCGCGAAATCGCATTCTCGCTGCGCTTCCGTCCGCTGAATACGACCGCATCGTCGCTGATCTCGAGCCGTTCCCGCTGCCCGTCGACACCGTACTGTACGAGGCAAACGCGAAGATCACGCACGTCTATTTCCCTACAAGCGGCTGCGTCTCGATGGTGAACGCGATGCCCGAAGGCGCCGTCGAAGTCAGCACCATCGGCTACGAAGGTTGGGCGGGGCTTCCACTTCTCCTCGGCGACGATCAAATGCCTACGCGCGCGTTCGTACAACTCGCCGGCGACTCGTACCGCATGTCTTCCGCGAATTTTGCAAAGGCCGTCGAGACGAATGAATTCTTCGCGAGGGTGCTCAACCGTCATTCACTCGCGTTGTTCAACCAGGCCGCGCAGTCGGTGGCGTGCAACCGCCTGCACACGCTCGAGGCCCGCTGCGCGCGATGGCTCCTCATGACCCACGATCGCATGCGCATGGAGTCGTTCACGCTGACGCACGAGTTCCTCTCGTACATGCTCGGCGTGCATCGCCCCGCGGTGACGCTCGCTGCCGGAGTGCTGCAGCGCGCGGGGCTCATCCGCTACACGCGCGGTAAGGTCACGGTCGTCGACCGCTCCGGCCTCGAGGCTGCGTCCTGCGCGTGCTACGACATCACGAGAAAAAGCTACGAGAGGCTACTCGGCAGCTAACGGGCGCAGCGTCAGCCCGACGCGGCCGCTTCGTACGCGCCTCATTCTTGCGTGAGTACGATTGCGGACGCAGTGGCGCGACGCAGTCGTGCGCAGTTCGGATCCAGGCAAGCCGGCGATCGTTGTCGCGGAAACAGATGGGTCAACCGAAGCTCGAGACGCTGGCGCAGCGAACGATCCACGCCGAGGATGGCAGGAGGTGGCGGGTTCGAGAGGCGCGCGCGCACGAGGTGCCTGGCGCAATGGGGCCATCCTGCCTGATCTTCGACGCCGGGCACGTATGCCGGCGTGTGTGGCACTATCCTGAACAGTGGGTCGACCTCGAGGACTCGTTACTTCTCGAAGTCATGGAGCATCCCCGCTAGCGCCTCTTAGGGATGCACCTTGCCGTCGAGCTCCGAGATCGTTGCGGTCGACGGCTTCCGCTCCTTCTGCAGCCGTGCGGCCACCATCTCCGCCTGACTGAAGACGCGGATGAAGTTCTCTCCCGTCACTTTGCGCAGGTCGGCATCCGACCATCCGCGCCGGGCGAGCTCCGCCAGCAGAGAGGGAAACTTCGAGACGTTCTCGAGCCCCACGACGACATCCGTAATGCCGTCGAAGTCGCTGCCGATCCCGACGTGATCGATACCAGCCACATTGCGTACGTGCTCGATGTGGTCTGCTACGTCGGAGATGGTGGCGGGGACGAGAGGGTTCGCGGAATGCCATGCCGCCATCGCGCGCTCCACCGCGCCATTGTCCGACGGAAACTTGGCTTTCGCATCGGCCCGCGCCTTCTGCTCCGCCACATCCTGCACCCGCGCTTTCGGCGACACGAACACGTTCACGAACGGAACCATCACGATGCCGCCATTCTTCGGCAGGCGCGCGAGGATCGAGTCGGGGACGTTGCGCGGATGATCGACGAGCTCGCGCGCGCCGGAGTGCGAGAAGATCACGGGCGCCACACTCACATCGAGCGCGGCGCTCATGGTTCCCGGGGACACGTGCGCGAGATCCACGAGCATCCCGAGCCTGTTCATCTCGCGCACGACCTCCTTTCCGAAGGGGGTGAGCCCGCCGTGCTTCGCCGTGTCGAGCGCGGCGTCGGCCCAGTCGAGCGTCACGTTGTGCGTGAGTGTCATGTAGCGGACGCCGAGTGCGTAGTACGAGCGGAGGGCGCCGAGCGAGTTCTCGATGGCGTGGCCGCCTTCCATGCCGAGGAAGGCGGCGACTTTTCCCTGCGCGAAATCGTAGCGAATGTCCGACGCGCGGGTGGCGAAGGCGAGGCGCTCGGGATATTTCGCGATCATGCGCCGAGCGATGTCGATCTGCTCGAGCTGCACACGCGCGTAACCGGAGTCCGGGATCTCGCCGGGGATGTAGACGGACCAGAATTGCGCGCCGATCATCCCCTCCTTCATGCGCGCGAGATCGGTGTGCCCCGGCGTCGTCTGCCGGAGATCATAGGCCTCGACATCGCGCGGCGTGTTCTTGTCCTCGCGGATGCGCCATGGCAGATCGTTGTGACCGTCGACGAGCGGCGTCGAGCGCAGGATGCGCTTCGCGCGCGCGAGGTTGGAGTCGGCAGCCTGCGCGATCGCGTCGGCGGGCAGGAGAGAGGCGCAGACGAGCAGCGTCGAGAGCGCGAGGCGAATCAGCATCATGCGTGAGGCCGGCAGTGCGGGAAGTTGGGAAAGGCGATCGCACAATGTTGCATGGAAATCGAAGATGCGCGAGCGCTCCGGAAAGGTCGGACTTCATCTTGCCCACAGGAGCCGCGCGCGATAGGCTGTGGAATGATCACATTGACCACCGAACGACTCGTGCTGCGGCCGCTCGCGAACGACGATCTCGAATGGTTCACCGTGCTCCGGGGCGATCCCGACGTGATGCGCTACATCGGCACGCAGGGGCCCCTCACGCCCGCGCAATCAGTCGAGAAGCTCGAGAAATATCTTCGCTGCTGGACCGAGAACGGACTCGGGATGTTCGGCATTCGCATGAATGACGAGCCGGTCGGATGGGGAGGGTTGCAGCCGCTCGAGAGCACCGGCGAGATCGAGGTCGGCTATGCGTTCGGGAAGAAGTCCTGGGGGCTGGGCCTCGCCACTGAAGCCGCGCGTGCAGTCGTCGCCTGGGGATTTGGCGATCGCAAGCTCGCGCGGATCGTTGCGGTGGCCTCGCCGGAGAACTCGGCTTCCCGCCGCGTGATGGACAAGCTCGGGATGACTTTCGAGGGGCTCAAATTTCGATATGCGACCGATTGCGCATACTACTCACTGACGCCGGATGCCTTTGCGGCCTACGAGGCAGGTAGCGGCCCCGGAGGGTAGCGCGCGCGGAGCTGCACGCGACGCGGCTCAGCGCTCCGAGGGATCCACACGCTGGTGACGGCGCACCGCAGCGACCGCCGGGCATTCGCGGCCATGCTCGCAATACCATCCGTGCCGGTCGTGAAAGACCATGTGCACGCGCGGCGCGTCTTCCGGCAGATCGTCGACGCGGAAGAGCTGCATGACGGTGGTGCTTTCGCCGCACCGGCTGCGCGGGTCGAGACTTCTCACGCGCAAAAGCTCAGCGGGCTCGCGACGGGCACCGGGCTCTCGCACTGAGCCTCGAATCATGGCTCGAAAGCGGTTGAGGTGTGGCATTGGAAGCTCTTGCAGTGTATGGGTTAAAAAACGCTGAACAAAAAGTGGTCACCCGAGCAGACGTTGTGGTGTTTCGGGGTTCGTTCGGTACACGCACAATACGGAGATTCGAGCGCATCGTCAATGGTTCGCGTCGAGCACTGGCGTGATCGCTCGTCGTCGTCCTCCCGCGCCAGAATCGTCCGGCACGTTGTCCCTGAGTCTCGGTCGCTTGTACGTTGTCTCGATGTACGACGTCGTGTCCCTCGCCGAAGCCCTGATCGCGCAGCCCTCGCTCACCGGCAACGAGGCGCCCGCCGTCGAGTTCGCCGCTACCTGGCTCCGCGAGCGCGGCTGGAAGGTGACACTGCAACATCTCTCGCCCACACGCGCCAACATCTGGGCATCACACGGCCTCGGATCCGTCACCCTTTCAACGCATCTGGATACGGTTCCGCCGTTCATCCCTCCGGCGCGAACTCGTAGTCGCCTCACCGGACGCGGTGCCTGCGACGCGAAGGGGATAGCCGCCGCCATGATGGTCGCGGCGCAATCGCTGGCGGAGGAGGGAGAGAAGCGAGTCGATCTGCTCCTGGTAGTGGGCGAAGAGAAGAGCTCCGACGGCGCGCGCGCGGCGAATCTGCTCCCGGCGACCAGCCGCTACCTGATCAACGGCGAGCCCACCGAAGGACGGCTCGCCTCGGGCGCTAAGGGTTCGATGCTCGTCACCGTGCGGACGAGCGGTCATGCAGCGCATTCCGCGTATCCGGAGCTCGGTCGCTCCGCGCTCACGCCTCTGCTCACGCTCCTCGCCACCCTCGACGACCTCGAGCTCCCCGACGACTTGCGCCTCGGGCACACCACGATAAACGTCGGCACACTCGTCGCCGGCCGCGAAGCGAACATCGTCCCCGATGCGGCGGTCGCGCAGCTCATGGTGCGCCTGGTGGGCGACGTCGCAATCGTACGCGACATCCTGGATCGCTGGGCGCTCGGCCGCGCCGAGCTGGAGTTCGCGCCGCACATTCCCGCTCAGCACTTTCACACGCTCCCGGCATTCGAGACCGGCCCCGTGTCGTACACGAGCGACATTCCGCTTCTCGATTGCTGGGGCACGCCGCTCCTCTTTGGGCCGGGCTCCATACACGTCGCGCACACGCCGGACGAGTTCATCGACATCGACGAGCTACGCGCGGCGGTCGACAGCTACATGCGTCTCGTGCGTACATTACTCGCCTCATGACAGCCGCTCACACCATCGCTCCCGCTCGCAGGATTCCCGTCGGCGTGCTCGGCGCCACCGGTGCCGTGGGGCAGACGTTCATCCGCCTGCTCGCGAACCATCCGTGGTTCGTGGTGGCGGCAGTCGCTGCGTCGGAGCGGTCCGCGGGGAAGAAGTACCGCGATGCCGCGCACTGGCTCGGCGGAGAGATGCCCGAGAGCGTCGCAAATTTGACGGTCACCGCCTGCGATCCGTCGGCGGTCGATGCGCCAATCGTCTTCTCGGCCCTCGACTCGGATGTCGCGGGCGAGGTCGAGGCCTCCTTCGCACGCGCGGGGCGGCTCGTGCTGAGCAATGCGCGCCACTACCGCATGGATGCGGACGTGCCGCTGCTCATCCCCGAGGTGAATCCTGATCACCTCGGGCTCATCCCGATTCAGCGCGCGGCGCGCGGATGGACGGGTGCGATCGTCACGAACTCGAATTGCTCGACGATGGTGATCGCGTTGGCGCTCGCGCCGCTGCATCAAGCCTTCGGCGTGACGGAGCTCTTCGTCACCACGCTGCAGGCGCTTTCCGGCGCCGGCTACCCCGGCGTTCCGTCGCTCGACATTCTCGGCAACACCATCCCGTTCATCGGCGGCGGCGAGGAAGAAAAGATCGAGTCGGAGCCGCTCAAGATCCTCGGCACCTTCGAGCAGAATGCGATCACCCCCGCGCGCATGCACGTGAGCGCGCAGGTGAATCGCGTCGCCGTGGAGCACGGACACACCGCGTGCATGTCCGTGAAGCTGGGTTCGCGCGCGACTCCCGAGGCTGCCATCGATGCTTTTCGCTCCTGGAAGGGCGCGATCGCGGAGATGAGGCTCCCAAGCGCGCCGGTTGATCCTGTGATCGTGACGATGGAGCCCGATCGCCCCCAGCCGCGCCGCGACGTGAACGCGGGGAACGGCATGTCCGTCGTCGTCGGCCGCGTGCGCACCGATCCGATGCTCGACCTCCGACTCGTCGCGATGGGACACAACACCATCCGCGGCGCCGCCGGTGCATCGGTGCTTAATGCGGAGCTCATGTTCGCACGCGGCTTCATCAAGGCGTGATGACGAGCGGCGTCGTATCGCTCGACGATCTCCGCGCGCGCATCGAGCGCGCGTCCGCGGCATCGGCTGTGGGCGCCGCGTACGACCGCGCGGAGGCGAAGGCCGCCGTCATCGATCTCCTGGACGCGCTCGAGCGCGGCGACGTACGCTCGGCGGTGCGCGACACAGACGGTCGGTGGAACGCCGTGACGTGGGTGAAGGCCGGGATCATGCTCGCGTATCGGGTGAGCGATCTGACCGAGATGGGTCGCGTCGAGGAGAGCTCGTTTCGCTTCTTCGACCGAGACCTCTTCGTGCATCGAGAGTTCACCGTCGCCGACAACGTGCGGATCGTGCCCGGCGGATCGATCATCCGCCGCGGCGCATGCGTTGCGCCCGGAGTGATCTGCATGCCGCCGATGCTCATCAACATCGGCTCGCACGTGGGTACCGGGACGACGATCGACTCGCACGCGCTGGTCGGCTCGTGCGCACAGGTGGGCGAACGAGTGCACGTTAGCGCGGCCGCGCAGCTCGGCGGGGTGCTCGAGCCCGCGAACGCGGCGCCCGTGGTGATCGAGGACGACGTATTCATCGGCGGCAACTGTGGCATTTACGAGGGCACGGTGGTCCGGCGGCGAGCAGTGATCGCGACCGGAGTGATCCTCACGCGCGGGACGCCGGTGTACGATCTCGTGCGCAAGACGGTCCATCGCGCGGAGAATGGCGCGCCGCTGGAGATCCCCGAGGGCGCGGTCGTCGTGCCGGGCACGCGGCCAATTACCTCCAGGTGGGGTGCGGACCAGCATCTCGCGCTGCAGACGCCGATCATCGTGAAGTACCGCGACGAGAACACCGATGCGGCGATCGCGCTCGAGCCGGGACTTCGATGAAACCGCCCCATGTGACTGTGGTCGGGCTCGGATGCATCGGCGGATCGTTCGCGCGGTCGCTCACGGCGAGTGGCGAATGCGTCCGCGGATCGAGCACCTCCGCGGACGACCGCGCGATGGCGCGTGCGCTCGGCATCGAAGTTCCCGATGTCACGATCGAGCAGTGCGTCGCGGATGCGCGGCTCGTCGTCATCGCCGTGCCGGTGCAGGCGATCGCCGACGTTGCGTCAGCAGTGCTGCGCGGCGCGCCCTCGGACGCGACGGTGATGCATTGCGGTGGCGTACAGTCGCGCGCGTCCCTGCATCTCGAGGAAGACACATACGCGCGCATCATCGGCGCGCATCCACTCGCCGGGTCGCACGACTCCGGCTTCGTCGCCGCGCGCGCCGATCTCTTCGCCGGCTGTACCGTGAGCATCGAGTCGCGTCGCACCGACGAGCAGCAGCGGTGGCTCTCCTGGCTGTGGGAGCACGTACGAGCCGCGCGGCTCGACTATCGCTCGGCCGAAGAGCACGATGCGATGATGGCGTGGATCAGTCATCTGCCACAGCTGGCGTCGACCGCGCTCGCGGCGACCTTCGCGGCGGAACACATCGAACCCGAGAGCGTTGGCCCCGGCGCGCGAGACATCACGCGGCTCGCTGCGAGCGCGTTCGAGCAGTGGTCAGCACTCGTGCAGGCGCAGCCAGCGGTACTCGATGCCGCGCTCGCGAAGCTCGAGAGCAGCGTGGGCGCGCTGCGCGAGGCGCTCACGCATGGCGACCAGCGTGCGCTCAGAAAGATCTGGGATGCCGCACGCGATTGGCGCCGTCGCGCGGGGCCGGTGGCGTGAGCCGCGCTCCGCTCGAGGTCCGCGTGCCGGGCGACAAGTCGCTTTCGCATCGCGCGCTGATCTTCGCCGCGCTCGCCAGCGGCCGGTCACACATCCGCGACATCCTTCGCTCGGCCGACGTCCAAAGCACCGCGGGCGTCCTCCGCGCGCTCGGCGTTCCGGTGCCACCGCTCGGCGACGACTTCGCGATCGATTCGCGCGGCGCGCGTGCGCTGCTGGCGCCGAGCATCGATCTCGATTGCGGCAACAGTGGCACGACGACGCGGCTGATGGCGGGGGTCGCGGCGGGGTGCGATTTCCGGACGCGCTTCATCGGCGATGCGAGCTTGAGCCGCCGCCCGATGTGGCGCGTCGCGCGCCCGCTCACCGCGATGGGCGCGCGCGTGGAGCTCGAGTCGGGGGATGGGCTGCCGATGGTGATTCACGGCGGCACGCTGCAGTCGATCGAGTGGACGTCGGAGACGGCGAGCGCGCAGATCAAGAGTGCGATACTGCTCGCGGGTGTCGTCGGCGGAGTCGAGGTCGAGGTGACCGAGCCGTCCCGCTCGCGCGATCACACCGAGCGCATGCTGCGCGCGCTCGGCGCCGTCGTGGACGTCGACATCGTCGCCGCGGGCACGCGCGTCCGCGTCGCGCCGGTGCGCGAGCTGGCCCCGCTCGACCTCGTGGTGCCTGCAGACCCGTCGTCGGCCGCATTTATCGTTGCCCTTGCGATTCTGCTGGAGGCGACTCCGATCACCGTGCCGAACGTCTGCCTCAATCCAACGCGCACCGGATTCTTCGATACGCTGCGCGCGATGGGCGGCGATGTGCATATCGACGAGGGAGCGGAGCAGGGTGGCGAGCGCACGGGAAGCATTCGCGGATCGCACGCCTTGCTCCGCGGCGTCTCTGTCGGTGGAGACCAGGTACCATCGATGATCGACGAGCTTCCGTTGCTCGCGTGCGTCGGCGCGCGCGCGCGCGGGACGACCGTGATCAGCGGCGCGGAGGAGCTGCGCGTGAAGGAGAGCGATCGCATCGCGACCGTCGTCTCGAATTTGAGCGCCATCGGCGCGACGGCCGAGGAGCGGCCCGACGGTCTCATCGTCGAGGGAGGCGATCTGCCGTTGCGCGGTCGCGTCATTACGCACGGCGATCATCGCATCGCGATGGCCTTCGGCATCCTCGGCGCGCTCCCCGGGAATGACATCGAGATCGACGATCCGGGTTGCGTGGCCGTGTCCTATCCGGGCTTTTGGGATGACCTCGCGCGGGTGACGAAGCGATGACCGCACCGACACCACCATCCTCCCCGCGCATTCGGAGGGGGCGCGGGTCGCTCGTCGTCGCGATCGATGGGCCGGCGGCATCCGGAAAATCGTCGACCGCGCAGTGGGTGGCGCAGCGACTCGGCTTTCGCCACGTCGACTCCGGCGCACTGTACCGCGCGGCGACGGCCGTCGCCATCGCGCGCGCCAACGAGGAGTTCGACGAGGCGACGGTGCTCGGCGGTCTCGGGGAGATCTCGCTGCGACCCGCCGAGCATTCGTTCACCCCGGTGTGGCGGAGCGGCGAGATGGAAGAGCTCATTCGCGCGCCCGAGGTCACACGCCACGTGTCGCGCGTGGCGCAGATGAACGGCGTGCGCGAGTGGGTGAATGCGCACGTGAGGATGGCCGCCGAGGGGCGCGATGTGGTCGTCGATGGGCGTGATATCGGGACGGTCGTCTTTCCGGATGCGGACTTGAAGGTGTTTCTCATCGCCGACCCGTGGGAAAGGGCCCGCCGTCGCCTCACCCAGCGGCACGGGCGCGGGCCGACCGATGCCGAGATCGCCGACGAGACGGAGCGACTCGTGCATCGCGACGCTCGCGATGCGACGCAGACCGTCCAGGCGAAGGACGCGATCCTCATCGACACCACGTATCTGACGCAGGCCGAGCAGGTCGAGCGGATCGTGTCGCTGGCGGAAATATTCCGCGGCGGCGGCAGAGCGGACGAGTCCGCGGCACGAGGTTGAGAAGCCACGGCCGGTCAGTTGCCATAAACGCCCGTCGCTGATAGCTTTACCGATTCGAATACAAAGATTCGAGCCCGGCCACGTTCGCGCTTCGCGTTCGGCGTTGCGCGCATTCGTCGTCGGTATTTCTCATCCACAATTCTGACTCGTCGCGGCGAGCCTAAAGACTCCGCGGTTTAGGAGAATCGCAACCGTATGCCTGACTTAGAAGAAGAGACCACCCCAACGGCGACACTCTCACAGCGCGACCAGCAGAAGGGACAGCTGCGCCTTCTCGCCCACGGCGACAACCGATGGGACGAAGACGAGTATACGCCCGAGCAGGAAGCAGAGATGATCGAGCTGTACGCGGGCACGCTCGCGTCGATCGATGAAGGAGAGATCGTCAAGTCAAAGGTCCTGGAAATCCGGGACAACATGGTCATCCTCGACATCGGCTTCAAGTCCGAGGGCGCCG
>JBDTJH010000130.1:0-18150 GCA_039935955.1 Gemmatimonadaceae bacterium | reverse complement strand
GTGGCCAGGCGATAGCGCTGACGCACGAGCGCGAGGTAGAAGAGCGTGAAGGCGACGAACGAGATGACGAGCGTCGTCAGCATTTCCGGCGGTAGCGACGGCGCGCTGGGCTTGATCACGATCGGTCGCGGATGGAGTGTGCGAAAGAGATAGACGCTGAGATGAATGAACGGGATCAGCAGCGAGCCGAGGATGCCGAGTACCGCCGCGTAGCGAGCGCGGAGGGCGCGATCGTCGATCGCACCGCGCAGCACGAGATAGCCCACGTAGATGAACCAGAGGAAAAGGGTGAGCGTGAGACGGGCGTCCCACGTCCACCAGGTTCCCCACACGGGGCGCGCCCACAGCGGGCCGGTGATCAGGACGACGGTGGTGAAGATCACGCCGACCTCCGCCGAGCTCTCGGCCGCGCGATCGAGGCGCATGTCTCCGAGCCAGAGGTAGCCCGCCCCCGCGAACGCAACGACGCCGAACGCCATGAAGGCGTCGAGCGCGGCGGGGAGATGCAGATAGAAGATCTTCTGCGCAGGGCCCTGCACCGCCTCGAACGGCGTGAAGTAGATCACGCGCACGAGTGCGCCGGCGATCGCCAGCACGGCGATGAGATAGAGCCAGTCGATGCCGGCTCGCTTCGTCGGCGCGTCGTTCGCCGCCGTTGATGCAGAGGGACTTGTCATTCCTCGATCGTGAATGGGAACGCGAGCGTGCAGGCGGCTACGAAGACAATATCGAAAGCGATCAGCAATTTAAGCCATCCCACGATCTCACTTTCGGGACGGCCGGAGAGCAGCCGTGCCGTCGCCTGCGCCGCGGGGATCACGATCGGGACGAAAAACGGCAGCGAGAGTACCGGAAGAAGCATTTCGGCCAGCTTTGTATTGACGGCCATGGCGCTGAACAGCGTGCCGACCGCCACTAGCCCGATGGCGGCGAGCAACGCAATGAAGGCGAGCATGCCGGCATGCTCGAGTAGCGGCACTCCATAAAAGAGCTCCACCGCAGGAATCGCAATGACCTGCACGGCGGCGACGAAAACAAGATTGGCGATCGCCTTGCCGAGATAGATCGATTCGCGGGCGATCGGCGCGCCGAGGAGGGCGTCGATGGCGCGGTCGGCCTGCTCGATGCCGAACGAGCGCTGGAGCCCGAGGAGCCCGGAGAAGGTGAAGATCGCCCAGAGGACGCCTGGCGCGAGATCCATCGCCGAGACCGCGGTGGGGTCCCACGCGAAGTAGAAGATGACGATGCCGAGAAGTGCGAAGACCGCGGCGGAGAAAAACGCGGTACGCGTGCGGTACTCGATCGCGAGATCCTTTCGCGCGATGAGCAGCGCAGCGGAGAGCACGTTAGGCGCCATGCGTCACGTGCTCGCGATAGACCATGAGATACGTCGACGGATCGATCGTCTCTCCCGCCTCGAGTCGCACGACCGCTCCGTCGCGCATGATCGCCGCGTGCGTCGCGAGCGCGAGCCCCTCGGCGATCTGGTGCGTGACGAGCACCATCGTCCGGCCGGAGTCTCGCAGTGCGGCGAGATGCGACGCGAGCGCCGCGCTGCCGGAGTCATCGAGACCGGTGAAGGGCTCGTCGAGGAGTACGACGCGCGGATCGTGCACGGTCGCGCGCGCGATCGAGACGCGCTGCTGCATGCCGCGGCTCAGGAGGCGCACGGGAGTATCGGCGCGCGTGGAGAGCGCCATGCGCTCGAGCGCGAGGCGGGATTGCGCGCGCGGGTCGCCAACGCCGAAGAGCTTCGCCGCAAGCTCGACGTTCTCGCGCGCGCTGAGCGCGCCGTAAAGCATGCTCGCGTGCGAGATGTAGCCGATCGCGGCGCGCAGCTCGGCGCCGCCGGGGAGCGCGACTCCCGCGACGGTCCCGATTCCATCAGTCGGGCGCAAGAGCCCGGCGAGCATGCGGAGGAGCGTCGACTTCCCGGCACCGTTCGGTCCGAAGAGCGCGAGACAGTCGCCGGCGTCGAGCGAGAGCGTCACGTCGCGAACGGCGATACGCGCGCCGAAGCGGCGGCCGAGGTCGCGCGTGGTGATCATGGCGCGGCACTCGGCTCGCGCCGCGCGATGTACTTGCTGGCGTGGCGCGGCGAACGTTGGCGCAGCGCGGCCCGGAGCGCCGCGACGTCGAGCGCGCGCGCCGCGAGATGTGCGGCGTACGAGTGACGCAGTGTGTGCGGCGTGATGCGGTCGGCGACGTCCTCGTCGAGCCCCGCGGCTTTGGCGAGACGCTTCAGTCGGTCCCATGCGCGCTGGCGAGATGTGTGCAGCCGCGTGCGCGGATGGATGAAGACGAATGGCTCGTGGCTCGCACGCGTTGGCGCGGGACGCATCGCGAGCCACGCGCCCATCCACTTCGCTGCGTCGCCCTCGAGCGTGATCTGACTCTCCTCGCCACGCCGGCCGATGACATCGAGCTTGATCACCGATGGTCCTCCGCGCACTGCGCTGAGCGTGAGTCCGATCGCTTCGGAGATGAGGAGCGCACCGTGATACGCGATGCCGTAGAGCGCGAGATCCATCGCCGCGGCCGGATCCTTCGCGGTGCGCGACTCGAGATAGCCGAAGATTGAGGCGACATCCGAGGGGTCGATGATGTGCGGTGCGCGCGGCTCCGGCACCGGCTCGGCGAGCAG
This sequence comes from Gemmatimonadaceae bacterium, assembly GCA_039935955.1. Classification (GTDB taxonomy): domain Bacteria; phylum Gemmatimonadota; class Gemmatimonadetes; order Gemmatimonadales; family Gemmatimonadaceae; genus FEN-1250. The sequence continues at coordinate 15,506 of JBDTJH010000130.1, read as the reverse complement.
CTCAGCGGGTCCCGGTGCGCGGATCTCCTCCTCGACCACGAGATACCTGTAGAACGACTTGATCGCCTGCAGATGCCGCCGAACCGTAGGCACAGACCAGCCCTCGAAGGTCGCGCGCGCCCGTAGGTAATCGCTCAGCTCAGATGGCAGCAACTCCATCGTGGGGCGCGGCGTGAAGGCACGGACAAGGTCGGCCACATCGGCGTGATACGCGTTTACCGTCGCCTCCGCCTTCCCCTCGCGCTCGAGCCACGCGGAGAAGCGATGGACGGGGTCGTAGTCCGGCTGGAATTCGGGTTCCGGAAGGGCATCGTCGGCGTCGATCACGAGGGAAAGTGTAGCACTCACGCCGCGGCCGAGCCAACGAGCCTATCCGCGTGGAAGGCTGGCATCCGTGCGGCCGCCCGCTAAGATATTCTCGTCGTCTACCGCATGGATGAAGCATGACAGACATAGATGTTCTGCTGGAGGAGCACCGCAAGTTCAAGCCGCCCGAGGCGTTTCGGAGTGCGGCGAATGCGGCGTCGCCAGAGCTGTATGCGCGAGCCGCGAAGGACTACGAGGCGTTCTGGGCCGAGTGTGCGCGGGCGCTCGAGTGGTCCAAGCCATTCACGCAGGTGCTCGAGTGGACTCCGCCACGCGCGAAGTGGTTCGCCGATGGTGAGCTCAATGCATCGGTGAACTGTGTCGACCGCCACGCGAATAGTGCGCGACGCGACAAGGCGGCGCTCCTCTGGGAGGGCGAGCCGGGCGACAGTCGCACGCTGACGTACGGGCAACTCCTCGACGAGGTCTCGCGCTTCGCATCCGTGCTCGATTCGCTCGGCGTGAAGAAAGGCGACCGCATCTCGATCTATCTGCCGATGATCCCCGAGGCAGCGATCGCGATGCTCGCGTGCGCGCGCGTCGGCGCTGTACACTCGGTGGTGTTCGGCGGCTTCTCAGCCGAGTCGCTGCGCGATCGCATCACGGATGCGCAGGCGAAGGTGCTCATCACCGCTGACGGCGGATTCCGCCGCGGGCAGGTGGTGCCGCTGAAGAAGAATGCCGACGATGCGATGGCGCAGACGCCGACGATCGAGCACGTGGTGGTCGTGCGGCGCACCGAAGATCCGATCGGCGGCGCGCCGGCGCCGATGAAGGAGGGACGCGACCAGTGGTGGCACGAGCTGATGGCGAAGGCATCGCCTAATCGCCCGGCGACCACGATGAACGCCGAAGACATTCTGTTCACGCTGTACACGTCGGGGACGACGGGAAAGCCGAAGGGCATCGTGCACACGACCGGTGGTTACCTCACGCAATGCGCGGCGACCACGCGGCTGATCTTCGATTTAAAGGAGAGCGACGTCTACTGGTGCACCGCCGACGTCGGCTGGGTGACGGGGCACTCATATATCGTCTACGGTCCGCTCGCGAATGGCGCAACGTGCATGATGTTCGAGGGCACCCCCGACTGGCCCGCGAAGGACCGCTTCTGGGAGCTGTGCGAGAAGTACGGCGTGACGATCTTCTACACGGCGCCGACGGCGATCCGCGCGTTCATGAAGTGGGGCGCGCAGCACGCGGATAAGCACGACCTCTCGAAGCTGCGGCTGCTCGGCTCAGTCGGTGAGCCGATCAACCCTGAGGCGTGGATGTGGTATCGCGAGCACATCGGCCACGATAAGTGCCCGATCGTCGACACGTGGTGGCAGACGGAGACCGGCGCGATCATGATCTCGCCGCTGCCGGGCATCACCGAGACGACGCCCGGCAGCGCGACGGTCGCGTTCCCCGGAATTTTCGCCGAGCTGCTCGATGACAGCGCGAAGCCGATCAAGGTTGGCGGCGGCCTGCTCGCGATCACGAAGCCGTGGCCGGGGATGCTCCGTACGATCTGGGGCGACGATGCGCGCTATGTGAACACGTACTTCTCGAAGTGGCCGGGCCGCCCCGATCTGTATTTCCCGGGCGACGGCGCCAAGCGCGATGCTGACGGCAACTTCTGGATTTTAGGTCGCGTCGACGACGTGCTCAACGTCGCGGGGCATCGCATCGGGACGATGGAGGTCGAGTCGGCGCTCGTAGATCATCACGCTGTGGCCGAGGCGGCGGTGGTGGGAAAGGTGCACGAGCTGAAGGGCCAGGCGATCGCGGCGTTCGTGACGTTGCGCGAGGGAATAAGCGCCACGCCGGAGCTATTGGCGGAGCTGCGCGATCATGTGGGCACCAAGATCGGCGCGATCGCGAAACCGGACGACATCATCTTCAGCGCGGATCTTCCGAAGACGCGTTCGGGGAAGATCATGCGTCGGCTGTTGCGCGATATCGCGGAGGGGAGAGCGCTCGGGGATACCACGACGCTGGCGGATCCGGCAGTGGTGGCGTCGCTGAAGGATCAGTACGAGTCGTTGGAGGGATAGTGCGCAGCTGGCGCGGGTGCCTCGAACAGGGAGCTACGATGCTTGAGCTACGATCCGCACGTGCATTCGTCGGCCTCGCGCTGACGTTGTCGATCGGCGCGTGCGCGCCGAAGTCCGCGACATTCGACGCGAACGCCGAATCTGCCCTGCTCCTCCGCCGCGATGCGGAATGGGCAAGTCTGGCGGCCGCCGGCAAGGACGTCGACCAGATCGTTTCGTTCTGGACGGATGATGCGGTCGTCATGGAGCCGGGGCAGCCCGCCCTCGAAGGCAAGGCGGCGATTCGTGCGTTCGTCACATCGAGCGTGCAGACGCCCGGCTTCAAGATTCACTGGGTATCCGAGAAGCCGACGTTTTCTCCGGACGGGAAGATGGCGTACATGCGCGGCGCGGATGAGATGACGGTGCCCGGACCGAAGGGGGAACCCCTCACGCTGCATCTGCAGGGCTACTCGCTGTGGCGAAAGGATGCCGATGGGCAGTGGCGCTGCACCGTGGACGTCGCGAATGAGGCTGCGCCCGCGGCTGCGCCCGCGGCTGCGCCCGCGGCTGCGCCCGCGGCCCCGCAGCACACATCGTAACTCGCCGATGATGCAAATCAGGGAGAATAAGCGAGTTCTCCTTGGAGAAGTGATCACCGAGACGCCACGGCCGCGATCCGCTTCCAGTACAACCGCGTCCCCGTCATCTCGCCCATTGGCGTCAGCGCGTAGTCCGGAATCTCGCCCGCGAAGGTGAATCCGAGCGCCTCGTAGAGCTGCGACGCGCCGTCGAGCGTCGCAGTGTCGAGCACGAGAAGTGTGCGCCCGTGCTCTACCGCGAGTCGCTCGGCCTCGCGCATCAGCTGCCTCGCAATCCCGCGGCCCCGATGGCTCGGCCGCGTCATCATCTTCGCGATCTCACCGCGGTGCGCCTGATTCGGCGGCGTGTCGAGTAGCAGCGTGACCGTCGCTACGAGCGCGCCGCCCGCGTCGTCGTCAAATGCTCCGAGCACGATGCGCTCACCGCGCGCCGCAGCAGCAAGCGATCCCGCCCAGAATGCCGCTGCACGCTGCGGCTCCACCGGGTGCATGAAGCTCACCGAGCCATTGTTCGCGACGACGTCGATCAACATTGTGCTGAGCGCCTCGCTGATGTTCGGCGAGGCGCTCAGGGGTTCGATTCGAATTCCGGACATTCGTGTCCGCCGGCCTTAGGCGCGGCGAATCGTGCGAACTCGCGCGTCGGACGCGTCGTCCAGTCGCAACGGCGGACGACCCGTCTCATCCGGACGCGCGCTCTCGGCGCCGCGGCGGTGATACGGCACGAGGTCTTCGCCGAGCACGACGAGCGTGCGCGTCACGACGGTGCTGGCGAGCGGCTCCGGAATTCCCATCACGCGGACGTACGTCTCGATCGCGCGATCGAACGGAAGATCCTCCGCCAGGTTATCGACGAACATGAGTGCATTTTCGACGTGCGCCTGCACGATCGACTCTTCCGCGCGCGCCTGCGCGAGGCGGAGCCGCTTGTCGGCGGACGGGTTGAGCTTTCTGGAAAATATTCGCTCAGGGAACAGCTGACCAAACATGCTGTGCTCCAATTCTGAAGTTCGTTCGGTTCGCCGGACTACGGCTGCCCAACTCAGGAGGCATGGTGCGTACCAACCCGCGGCGACCTACTGATTAAACGACGGAAGCCCTCCAACCGGCACCAATTGTATCATTCAGTGCCTGCGACGTCCATACGACGGATCGGCCGGAGCAGTGTCGTACGGCATACGAACGCCGCACTGCAACTTTTTGTTCATTTCGCCGCTTCTACGGTCCAACTCTGTCGATACAGGTGCTGTGAGAGCTCTACGCTTTGAGCGAACGGGCAGTCTCGACGCGCTGCACGTCGCGGAGATCGACACGCCGATACCCGGCGCGAGCGAGGCGCTCGTGCGCGTGCGCGCGGCCGGGATGAATCCGAGCGACGTGAAAAACGTGCTCGGACGCTTCCACGAAACGACGGTGCCGCGCACTCCTGGACGCGACTTCGCCGGCGTCGTGGAGATCGGTCCCGAAGAATGGATCGGCCGCGAGGTGTGGGGCACGGGCTCGGAGCTCGGCTTCACTCACGACGGCGCGCACGCGGAGTACATGCTGATGCCGGTGAGCGGGCTGACGTTGAAGCCGGCGTCGCTGACGTTGGCGCAGGCCGCGAGCTGTGGAGTGCCCTACACCACGGCGTGGAACGCGCTGCGCCGCGGCGGGCTCGTGGTGGAGGGTCGGCGCGTCGTCATCATCGGCGCGGGCGCGGTGGGGAGTGCGGCGATCTCGCTCGCGCGAGTGCTCGGAACGTCGCAGCTCCTCGCCGCGGTGCGCGAGGCCGACCTCTCCGACTCGCTGCGCGCGAGCGGCCCTCCGCTCGTGCTGCTGACCGACGCGAAGACGTTTGCATCCGATGTGCGTGAGCACTTCGCGGATGGCGCCGATCTGATCTTCGACACGACGGGGTACTGGGTGGACGCAGCGGTGGGCGCGATCTCGCACTTTGGGCGCATCGTCACGATCGCCGCGCCGAAAGACGGACACGTGAATTTGCCGCTGCTCGATCTCTATCGCGCCGGCGGCGTGCTCGTGGGCGTCAACTCATTGCTCTACGACGTAGAGGCGTGCGCGGAGATGCTGGAGCCAATCGCGGAGGCGTTCGATCTGGGCGAGATCCCGCCTCCCGCGCCGGCGCGGGAGGCGTCGCTCGACGAGGCGCCCGAGGTCTACCGCGCGGTGGACGCGGGGAGCTCGGAGAAGGTCGTGTTCGTGATGCGTGGGTAGAGCGGTGGGGGACGAGCGGGTCGTCAATGGCGGATGACACTTGCAGTTAGCAGTTCTCCTCAGCCCCGACTCACTGCGCGAAGATCTGTCAGAGCAACGGCGAGGATCACCACCCACAGCACGGCCGATGTCACGCACCAGATGCAGATCGCGTGGATGACGAAGAGCTCGAGGTACGTCAGCCACGCGGAGAAGAGGACGCTCCACGTCGCGAGTCCGACGATCATCTTCGCGATCGGGACGCTCGCCTCACGGGCCTCGCTGCTTCCCGCCATCGCGAGCGCAAGGAGCGCGACGTATGCCACGAGTCCCCACGCGGCGATCGGAATGCCGAAGAGAACCGACCACTTGCTCGTGTTCACCGTTTCGCACGAGCCGATCGAGCAGCTCAGCACTCCGATCACGCCCACCTTGTAGAGCGTCAGGTAGAGCGCGATGCCGACTCCAACGACCGCCAGCAGCACCAACAGCTGGCGTCGCGTCACTTCGTAGTCTTCTTCGCTGCGGTGTCGGCCTTCGGTGCCGTGGGCGCGGCCGCTGCCGCCGGCGCTTCCTTCGTCGCGCTGTCGACGTATGCCTTGAATACGTCGTAGCTCATCGCGCCGGGGATCATGCGCGTGCCGATCACGAAGGTCGGCGTCGACTGTACCTTTCGACGCTGGCCCTCGGCCTCGTTGGCGAGGATGCGCGGCTGATGCGTCTGCGCGTCGAGGCACTTTTCGAAGGTGTCCGTGTTGAGATTGAGCTCCTTCGCGTAGCCCATGAAGAACTTCTTCGGATTGTCGGTCGCCTCGCCGTTCCACTCCGGCTGATTCCGGAACAGCGCGTCGTGCATCTCCCAGAACTTCCCCTGATCCGCAGCGCACGCAGCCGCGTTCGATGCCATCATCGTGTTCTTGTGCATCGGGAGTGGAAAGTCGAAGAAGCGATAGCTCGCGAGACCGGTATTCACGATGCGCGCGCGGACATCGGGCTCGGTGATGACGGAGAAGTTTCCGCACGCCGGACACTCGAAGTCCGCGAACTCCATGATCTGTACCGGCGCATTCGGATTGCCGAGCAGATAGCCCTCGGCCGTCGCGGGAGTGATCGGCGCGGTCGTGACGTTCGCGCGAGCACGCGGCGCGCGCGCGGCGCGGACGATGAGCAACGCACCTGCCACGACCACGAGCGCGAGCACGACGTAGAAGCGCTGCGCGGAGTTACCGCGCGACTTGGTCACCACGCTGGGTCGTCGTCCTCGTCCGCCGTCCACTCCTTTGTCTGCCATTGGCTCTCGCTTCTCTTTTGGGCGTCGTCCACGATGCGGCGGTTTTCCGCAATATCGGGCGTGTCGTATGTGGCGCGCACTTCGTAATGAAACAGCTCGCTGCGGATGTCGCCGATGCGCTTCGTCAGCTCGCCGGCGTAGCCGAGCAGCTCTCCGCGCTCGTCGAGCTCGCGGATGCGCGCGGCCAGCTCGCGCAAGAGTGCCTCGAGCTTGCGCGCCCGTTTGTCGTCGTACGTTTCCTCTGATTCCGACATACTGCTGCCTCAGGTGGTGCACGGCCCGCACACACGGCCGTTCCGCCAAGTCGCTCTGGAATTCCCGAAAGCTACCGGGAGTCTGATGTTGCGCAAGCAACTTGCCGATGCTGTAGTTTCCTCTTTCACCCACGTATTCGGAGCCACTCATCCAAGCTGACATCCTCCGAATTCCTGCCGGCGGCGGCGCCGTCCACGTCGAGCGATTCGGACACGGTGGTCAGCCCGTGCTGCTTATCCACGGCTTCCCGACATCGAGCTTTCTCTGGCGCGCGATCGCGCCGCGACTCGCCGAAGCGGGACACACGGCGCTCGCGATCGACCTCCTCGGCTACGGCGAGTCCGACCGCCCGCTCGACGGCGATTATTCGATCGCGGCGCAGGCCGAGCACATCGACAGGGTGCTGACGGCGCTCAGACTTCCGCGCGCGGTAGTGGTCGGGATCGACGCGGGCGGTGGCGTCGCACAGCGACTCGCGGTGACGCGGCCGACGCGGGTGAGCGCGCTGATGCTGATCAACAGCGTGGGCTTCGACGAGTGCCCCGCGCGCGACGTGAAGGTCGTGCAGCGCGAGACGGCGCGCTTCGCCTTCCGGCTCACGCAGGGGATGCTCGGTGCCGCGCAACTGCTCAGGCGCGTGCTCGAGGGGAGCGTGGCCGACCGGGAGCGCATGCCTGCGAGGCTCGTGGCTCGCTATCTGGCGCCGTACGTGGGCTCCGAAGGGGTTACGCACCTCCTGGCCGTCGCGCGGGCGCTACGGGCAGAGGACGTGGCGGATCTCGCGCTCAAGACCATCACGGTTCCGACGACGATCGTCTGGGGGGAGGCCGATCAGTGGCTCGACAGCGGCATGGGCGAGCGGCTGCAGGGGGCGATCCCCGGGAGTGTGCTGGTCAAGTTGCCCGGTGTCGCCCGGCTCGTCCCGGAGGAGTCACCCGAGACGTTGACACAATTGATCGATGAGCTCGTTCGACGCGTGAGCTGACCGCGTCTGGATCGTTTGACGGCTCGAGGCTCTTTATATAGCTGAGAAAGCGCTCATTCAGGTGGAAAGACCGAGCGAAAACCGTTATATTTGTAGGACTTCCACACCCAACAGGATGCATGGCCAACAACATTAGAACCCGACGCAAAGAAGTGAGCGTTCCAACGCCATTCGAACAAGCACGAGATGAGATGTTCCAGCAGGTGATTCGTTGCGGAGTGCCTCAGTCGACTCCAGAGCACCAGGAAGAGTGGTTCACCGAAACGATGGCGTACCTTGGGGATCGCTATCACGAGCTATCGAAGGAGGAGCTGACCGAGCTCCGGACACTGGGCCTTCGTTTCTCGCAGCCGCCGAAGTCGCGAATCGAGAGCGAGCCTGTCGACGCCGCGACCGCAGCCTGATCTCCGAAGTGCCTGAAGTTTGAAACACCGCCCCTCCGCTTAGGCGTGGGGGCTTCGTTCATCCGGGAGCTACGTGGTCGACTTCGCGGTCATCGCGCGCGCCTGAGCCCCGCGCCAATCCGAATGCCGCCGCCCAGCCCTGCCTCGATAAAGGGGACGGCGTGTTTCCACTTCGGCGCATTCACGCCGACGAGGATGATCGCGACCGCGCGCCAACGGTGGCTGCCGTCGTAGCGGGTTCCAATGCCGCCTCCGGCGTACGGCGACCAGCGCAGCCGGTGCTGCGGGTCTATCAGGAAGTGCACGACGGCATCGCCGCGGGCGCTGAGAGGCACGCCGCCCCCTTCGTGCCCTACGAGCGACGGTCCGGCGCCCAACACGAGCTCGAGGTGCATCGCGGGCGAGATTGGAATATCCACCCCCAGCGCCGCCTGGAGCGCGCTGAGATGCGAGAGGATGGCGTCGACGCGTACCTCGGGCTCGACGTGCCGGGATTGGCTCTGCGCGCGCGCCGACGAAGCGAAAGCGAACAGTGTCGCGACAGTCCCACGGATCGCGTGCCGCATCGCGCTCATGCCGTCGCGCGCTGGCGCTTGAGCAGGAGCGTGTAGTCGAGGATTGCCCAGACTGATGCCGCGCCGACCATCCAGATCAGAGGGCGCAGGAGCGACGAGTGCAGCACCAGCGTGAGCACCGTCGCGAGCTGCAGCACCGTCACCACCTTCCCCGACAGCCGCGCCTTGAAGTTCTTCGGGTCGAGTCCGGAGAGCAGGTACGCGACGAGAAATCCGATGGCCGTCGCGAAGTCGCGGAGCAGGATGATGAAGTAGTCGAGCGTCGAGAGCTCGCCCGCGATCAGAAACGCGGAGATCGCGACCAGTACGAAGGTCTTGTCGGCGATCGGATCCAGCAGGGCTCCGAGCCGGGTCGTCTGCTGCCGGCGGGCGAGCCAGCCGTCGAGGACATCGGTGAGCGATGCCGCGCCGATGAGTGCGACGCGAGCGGGCGTAGCGTCCGTCGCGAGGAAGGCGGCGGCGAGCGGGAAGCGCGAGGCCGAGAGCAGATTCGGGATGGTCAGCAACGGGGGGCGGCGCACGCATCCAATGTAAGTCCGCACGCCGACTGCTTGCCAGCACATCCCGCGCGACGTACATAGAACCATCCACCCCTTCTCGCTCGTCCATAAGACATGTCAGCCACACTGGAGCTCCTTCGACCGCTGCCACTCTTCAACGCGCTCACCGCGGAAGAGCTCGGGAAGATCGCGGAGCTGTGCGCGTCGAAGAGCTACGAATCCGGGGAGTACATCTTCCGCGAGGGAGAGCCGGGGAACCGGCTGTTCATCATCGTGGAGGGCGGCGTGCGCATTAGCCGCGAGATCCCCGGTGCGGGCGAGGAAGCGCTGGCGGTATTGAAGGGCGGCTCAATGTTCGGTGAGATGGCGGTGTTCGACAGGAGCGAGCGCTCGACGGACGCGATCTCGCACGGCGGCACCACGGTGCTCACGATCTCGCGATCGGAGTTCGAGATGCTGCTGGAGTTCAACCGCGATCTGGCGTACAAGGTGCTGTGGGCGGTGGTGCGTATCCTGAGCGGACGGCTGCGCTCGACGAACGACTCGCTTCGATCGTTCCTCGCGCTGTCGATGTTCTAGCAGTGGGCGTGGCGACATCGGCCGGAAGCGGAGCCTTCACGCACGTCATCGCCGACCTCGCAGGAGTGCCGGCGGCGGCGCTGCGCGACACGTCGGCGCTCACCGGACTTCTCATCGCCGCCGCGAGCGCCGCAGGATTCTCGATCATCGGCGCGCCGGTCGTCCGCCAGCTTCCCGATGGTGGCGTTGCGGCGGTGCTCTTCCTCGACGCGTGTCATATCACGCTGCGCACGCTCCCCGATCGCGAGCTGCTGCTGCTCGACATCCTCGCGCCTTCCACGCGCGACCTGCAGAAGGCGCTCGACGTCTTCGCGCGTCGCCTCGCGCCGAAAGAGATTCGCAGCGAGGCGCGCAGCCGAGGATGAGCACACTCTTCGCGCCGGCGCAGCTCGCGACGGCGCACCTCGTGCTCACCGCGCTCGTGCTCATCTGGAATCTCACGATCTCCGGTCGCGCCGCGCGGCTGCAGTCGACGCAGCGCACGATGGCCTTTCTGTGCGCGCTGTGCGGACTGCTCCTGCTCCCTGCGCTGACCGTGCTGCTCGTCTCGACGTCGGTGCTCACCGGGCGCGCGCTTTACACGCTGGCGTGGGTGTGGCCGGCGACGACGATCATCATCGCGGTACAGGCGGCGTTCGCGCTCTCGCGCGGCGCGGTTGCGCCGCCGATTGGTGCGCCGATCGTCGCGTACGATGTCATCATCGCGCTCGTCGCCATCGCGCGCTACGCCGTCTATCGTGGCTACGACGTGCCGTCACCGATTCTGATGCTCTCTGCCGCGGACGCGAGCTCGCTCGTCTACACCGCGAGCCCGCTGGCGCTCTTCCTTCCGTACTATCTCCACATCCCGATCGTCGCGCCGCCGACGCCCGGGCGACGCGGCGCCGGCACCGTGCTGCGCACCGCAGTCGCCGTACTCGCGGCGATCTGGGGGACGTTCATCGTGCTCGATGTGCCGTCGGCGACGAGCGCCGTGCGCAGCTACGCCGCGTACAACACCGAGCGGCTCACCGAGCGCGCAGACAGCGACTTCGCGATCGGGCTCAAGATCTTCCCCACGCTCTCCAGCGGTCCGCCACCGCTGGCGCTCGACGGCGATCTCGATCTCGCGGACACCGTTGGCGCGCAGGCGCTCTCGATCTACATCTCGCCAGCGGGAACGAGCAACGCGTCGCTCGACTCCCTCGCGCACTCGCTCGCCGACCAGCGGGGCGACCGCCAGCTCTTCGTCGCTCTCGATCTCTCCGGCGAACACAAGCCCGCGCCCGCGCAGCAGGCCGCGTACTTCGAAGCGCGCGCGGCGGATCTCGCGCGCATCGTGCGCGCACTGCATCCCGACTTCGTAGTCCCCGCGATCGATCCCAACGGCGCGGCATCACGCGCGCTCGGGCGGATTCCGATCGCGATCTGGATCTCGTATTTCCGGCACGCCGCGCTGATCGCGCACCAGGCGAACCCAAAGGTGCGTGTGCTCGCACACATCGGCGGTTTCGGCGCGCGCGATTCGGCGCTCTACGCCTGGGCCGCGGCGCCTGCGTCGCCCGTCGACGCGATCGGCTTTACGCTCTTCCCTTGGCTCCGCGGCGCCGCGACGCTCGACGCACGCATGCGCATCGCGGACGGGTGGCTCAACAGCTATCCCGAGCCGAAGGAGCACTGGGTGCTCGAGGCGGGCGGGCTCCCGATGGTGCACGGAGAGGAGGCGCAGGCGAGCGCGATCTGGGGAACGCTCGCGTGGGCGACGAGCCGGCGCGCGGTGAAGGGAGTGATCGTCCTCGAGGCGAGCGACTACGGCACACCGATCGGACTGCGCGCACCGGGCGGACGCGTGCGTCCCGCGGCCGCGACGGTCGCGCGGGCGATCAAGGTGCTGTCGGAGAATGCGGCGCCGTAGCTCCGGTTATACGCTCCGAGCTGCGCCTCGAATCACCGATTGTACGAGCTTCGTCTCATCGAAATACACGCCCGCGAGCCACTGCATCTCGCGCGCGGTCACTCGCCGGATACGCGCATCGTGCTCGTCGATCTCGGCGAGACCGCGGCCGAAGAGCCACGCATCGATCATCTCGCCCAGCAGCGCGCCGCCGCTCTGCGATCGGATCGCGTGCGCGCCGATCGCGTACTCCTGCGCCTGCGCTAGCTCGGGCTCCGTCACCGGCTCCTCGCGCAGCTTCGCGAATTCGGCGAGCAGCCCCGCGCGCGCGATGTCCTCCTTCTCCGGACCCGTCGCGATGTACGAGATGAACATCCCCGCGTTCCGCCACTCTGCCGTGAACGCGCTCACGGTGTACGCGAGTGATTGACGGTCGCGCAGCTGATCGAAGAAGCGTCCACCGAGCCCGCTCGCCACGCCCGCGAGCAGCTCGGCCACGATGCGCGCATCGGCCGATCGGGACGGCGACGGAAACGCGAGGGCGAGCGCGCTCTGCGCCTTGTCGCGCGACTCGACGCGCAGGATCGGCGCGGATGGCCACTCCGGCGCGTCGAGTGGCGCAACCTCGCTCCAGCGAAGCTCATCGAAGCGCGCGGCGGCGAGCGCCGCGATCTCGTCGGGGTCGACGTCGCCGACGATCGCGATGACGCTCGCACCTTCGAGCACGCGCGCGTTATGCCACTCGCGCACGTCGCCCGCGCCGATGGTCGCGAGCGACTCCTCGGTGCCCGACGCAGGCACGCCGTAAGGATGCCCCGCGAATGCCGCCGCCGTGAGCTGCCGAAGCGGATACCGGTACATGTCGTCGCGCAGCATCGCGAGATCGGCGATCGCGAGCGCGCGCTCCGTCTCGAGCGCCGCCGGCTCGAACGTCGGATGCTGGACGACATCCGCGAGCAGCTCGAGTGCCGCGGCGGTGTGTCGCGCGGGAACGGAGATCCCCCAGCTGAAGGACTCCGCGCTCGAACCGCCGCTCACCGAACCGCCGAGCAACTCGCCATCCTCGGCGATTTGCGCGGCGGAGCGCGTGCGCGTTCCCTTCACCGACGTGCGCGTCAGCATCGAAGTGAGTCCCGCGTGTGCCGTCGGCTCCTCTGTCGCGCCACCGGCGATGTGGATGCCGAGCTGCACGAGCGGCGCCCTCGGACGTCGCATGACGAGGATCGGCACGTGCGACGCCGTGCGATAGACGCGCACGCGCCCCTCCTCACGCTCGAAGGTCGCGCGCGCCGCGCGCGCGGGCGCGACGGGCCTTGGTGCCGGCACCGCCGCCAGCGGCGCCGCGGCCGCGCCGCCGAGCATCGCGCGGAGGGCCGCAGCGTCTCGCGCGATCGGATCCGCACCGCGCGGCCGATACACGATCGCGCCCGCGGAATCCTCGCCGAGATGTCTGCGCACCGCGTCGGTCACCTCAGCCGATGTCGCCGTCATCAACCGATCGAGCTCTCGCTCTCCCATCTGCCAGTCGCCGAGTGCCTCCCATTCGGCGAGGAAGTTCGCCTGCCCTTCCATCGTCTCGAGGCGGCGGACGAAGCGCGCCTCCAGGAGCTGTCGCGCGCGATTGAGCTCGTCGTCGGTGAAGCCATTCGCGCGCACGTCCGCGAGCTGCGCCCAGATATTCCGCGCCGCGTCCACCGTCTTCTCCGGCGGACCCTCGGCGTGAATCACGAAGACGCCGATGTCGGTAGGCGTGTAGTCGTACGCCGAGACGCTCGTCGCCAGCTTGCGCTCGCGCACGGCGCGGTAGAGCCGCGAGCCGCGTCCGCTGCCGAGCATCGTGCCCGCGAGCTCGAGCAGCGGCGTGTCCGGGTGCAGCGTGCCCGGCGTGCGCCAGCCGAAGGAGAGCTGCGTCTGAGTGATGTCGCCCTCGAGCTCGCGATACCGCAGCTCGCGATGCTCGGGTTCCACCGGTCCGACGTTCGTGATCACCGGGACGTCGGCCAGCGAGCCGTACTGCTTCTCGATCTCGCGCTGCGCATCATCGAGGTCGATCGCGCCGACCACGCTGAGCACCGTCTGTCGCGGCCGGTAGAAGTTCCGATAGAAGCCGACGAGATCGTCGCGCGTGAGCTTGCGCAGCCCGGGCTCGCGGCCGATGCGCCAGCGGCGTATGCGATGCACATCGTGGAGCAGCTCGAAGAGCGTCTCGGATGCGACGGCCTGCGGGTTGTCCGCCTTGCGCTTCGCCTCCTGGATGATGACCTCGAGCTCCTTCGCGAGCTCCGCGGCATCGATGATGGAATCCGCGTACGCATCGCGCTGGATGTCGAGGCCGCGCGCAAAGCTCGCCGAGGGGAGCACCGTGTAATAGCTGGTGTGATCGTAGATCGTGGCGGCGTTGAGATAGCCGCCCGCCGCCTTCGTCTCCTTCGAGATCTCGCCCACCGCGCGCGCCGTGGTGCCCTTGAAGAACATGTGCTCGAGAACGTGCGCGATGCCGACGACGTCCTCGCTCTCGTCGAAGTAGCCTGCTCTGACGTAGGTGACGATGGCGACGACGGGCGCGCTGTCGTCGCGGCGCAGGAGTACCGTGAGCCCGTTTGCCAGTACGATGCGGCGCACCGAGGCCGGATCGAGAAGAGGGCTGGATGCACGCGCGGCGCCCCCTGAAGGCGGCGCCGCGCGCAAATCAGCTGAGCTCAACGAACGATTCGAAGCAGCCCCGCGTTGGCGCTGCCACGGATGAAGCTCTCGGCGTCGCTCGTCGGAATCTTTACGCCCGTGAGGGAGTATCCTCGCCGAGCCTCATTCGACATGTAGTCCTGAAGCGTGCGCCCGGCCGTGTGCCGGCTCGCGTCGCGCATCTCGCGCACGATGTGCTCCCAGCTCCCGATATACTCGACGCCATCGGTCATGAGGATGCTGTGCTCGACAACATCCTCCTTCCTCTTCTCGATGAGATCGGTGAGCAGCGCCCCGAAGAGCTCGAGCTGCCCCTTGTCGCGCGCTTCTTCCTGCTCGAGCACGCGCTGCTCGATGTCGGCGAGCATCTCGTCGATGTCGTCAGGCTCGCCCGAGAGCTCCCCGAGGCGCGCTTCCCACGGGCGAAGCTCGCCGTCGCCATCCTTGAGCTTGTAGATCGACTTCTTGAGCTCGATGAAGCGCCAGATCCCGAGCTCGTCCCAGTGATCGTCGGGATTCGTGAGGTCGAGCTGATTGAGCGCGGGCTCGTACTCGCCGCGATCGTAGAGGATGTTGGCGAGGTAGATCCGCGCCTCGGTGTGCTCCTCGTCGAGCTTGAGCGCGCGACGCAAATGCATCAGCGCGGCCTCGTCGTTCCCCAGGCGATGATTGACGTAGCCGAGGCACGCTGACGCCTCGGGGAGATCTTTCTGCTCTCGCGAGGCGACCTCGAAGAACTCGCGCGCCTCATCCATCATCTCCTCGCGGAAGAGCGCGCGCCCGACCTGCAGCACGAGATCGAGATCATCGTCGTAGCCGAGATCGAGAATCTTCCGGAAGGACTTCATGGCTTCGTCGCGCATGCCGAACTTGAGGAGCGTCTCGCCGAGTCCCGCGAGCGCCTCCTCGTGCAGCGCGTCGAGCACCAACGCGGTTTCGAAGCTCCGTCTCGCCCATGCGTATTCCTCGCGCGCGAGACGCGCGAATCCAGCGCCGATGTGCAACTCGACGGACTCCGGGTAGAGATTCAATCCCTCCCGCAGCACGTCCAGCGCGGCATCGTACTGACCCTCGTTATAGAGCTCGTGCGCCCGCTCGTCGTACTCCTCGGAACTCAAGAAGGGCGTGGCCATGTGGCGAGCTTCCTCCGACGTCGAAAGGTCTTGCCTATTTTAGTGTG
>JBDTJH010000129.1:0-12404 GCA_039935955.1 Gemmatimonadaceae bacterium | reverse complement strand
TTTCACAGTTCCCTCGGGATCCATCAGCTGGCTCCAAGGCACCCTAGAGTTGCGCTGTCCTCCTCACGAACCCGGTGCATTGAGCACACCTCTGCAACAATCATCCGTCGTGCGTCATCCTGAGCCCAATGCGACCTACTCCAGCACGTGATTTGGCGTGGGCACATTCAATAAATCCGATTGTACCTCCTCTCCTGCGACCTCGTCTTCGATTTCCGATCATCGAGAGCTGGGTCGTGACGAATCCGCGGGCTCGTTCGGCAAGGCCTCGATTAGAGCGCGAGCATCGCGCCGGTCTACCTAACGGTGTTGCAACCGACGTGGCGGCGCATCGTCGCAGCGGCATCCATAGCTCCAAATCTGCCGACTCACAACTGAAGTCCAGCGTTAGTCAGCCACCGAGTGCCCTCGTGACGTCTAGTATTGCTACTCTCCGCTCGCGCGCAGTTGCGTTCCGTGGCGCGCTTGAAAAGATATATCACACCGAACGAGGTGTCTCCCTCGCGGACTTTCCACACGGGAGCTGTAGCGACGCTACGGACCTACTTGGTATTTATCTAAGCGAACGCGGACTCGGAGAGTTCGAATACGTCAGCGGAGAACGCCAGAACCCCGATGACCCGAGTCGGCGGCAATCGCACGCCTGGCTTGAGCAGACCGGCTTGATCATTGACGTCACGGTTGACCAGTTCAGCGATGTAGACGATCCGGTGATAGTTACTCGTGACTCTGCGTGGCATCGCAAATGGACGCCGATTCGCCGACGGGTTGCAGACTTCCGTACGGCGGGGAGTCGAGAGATCAGTACCCTTGAGGGCGTGTATAAAGAAGTGGCTCCGGAATTCTGAACGGGTCGGATAACTGGACAGGCGGGCTTCACGGGCGATCTTTCGTCCATCGAGTCAGGAGCTCAGTCCATGTCCCGTCGTCCCCGTCGTAATCACTCGCCCGCGTTCAAAGCGAAGGTTGCACTGGCAGCCGTGAAAGGCGAGGCCACGCTCGCCGAGCTGGCCCAGCGCTTCGATGTGCATCCGCACCAGATCGGTCAGTGGCGCGAACAGTTGTTGAGTGGCGCCGCCGCGGTGTTCGCCGAAGGGCGGCCCGTCGAGCCGGCCGTGGACGTGAAAACACTTCACGCGAAGATCGGCGAGATCACCTTGGAAAATGATTTTTTAGAACGCGCGCTCGCCAAGGCCGGGTGGTTGAGCGCCAAGCGGTGATCGACCGGACCCACGCGCTTTCGCTCACACGCCAAGCTGTCGCCTTGGGGCTGAGCCGCGGGAGCATCTATTACGTGCCGCGCCTAGTGCGCGACGCGGACTTGGCGCTCATACAGCAACTCGACGCGCTCCATCTCGATTTCCCGTTTGCCCGCGCGCGAATGCTGCGGCGCTTGCTCCGCCGCACGGGCGTGGACATCGGTCGACGGCACGTCACGACGCTCATGCGCCGCATGGGGATCACCGCCATCGCGCCGCAGCCAGGGACGAGTCGGCGGCACCGCGCACATCCCGTGTTTCCCTATCTCGTACGCGGGCGCGCCATCACGCGGCCCAACCAGGTGTGGGCGATGGACATCACCTACTTCCCGACGGCGAGGGGATTCCTCTTTCTCGCCGCGGTGATGGATTGGGCCAGCCGCCGTGTGCTGAGATGGCGCACGTCGGTCACCCTCTCCGCCGACTTCTGCGTCGAAGCCGTCGAGGAGGCGATCACCCGCCACGGCCGGCCGGAGATCTTCAACACCGATCAAGGCGCGCAGTTGACGAGTGACGCGTTCACCGGATTGCTCCACGCGCATGGGATCGCGCTCAGCATGGACGGGAAGGGATGCTGGCGTGACAATATCTTCGTCGAGCGGCTCTGGCGCTCGATCAAATACGAGGAGGTCTACCTGCACGCCTATGCCTCGGTCTCCGAAGCGAAAACAGGCATCGCTCGCTACTTCACCCAATACAACACCGCACGACCGCACTCGAGTCTTGCCGACCGTACCCCTGATGAAGCCTATTTCACCCCGCTGCCACTTCCCGCCGCGGCATAACCCAGATCACCCATCCAGTTAACCGACCCCTCGCAACTGTACAGAGAACCGGAGCCACTTCTGTCTAGCGCAGCCCGACGGGATTTCGCATGGTAGTTTGAACGACGGGCGTCGAAATCTCGCCAACAAATGAAGGAGGTCGAAGTGGCGAGACTGAGCGTTACGGCCGTGCTCGCGTTTGTGCTTTTGGGGATGCCCAGCGTTGTACCATCGGATGCGCGAGCGCCCGGTCGCCACGTGCTGATCGTGGCGGCTTACGAATACACGTTCATTGCGCCGGACAGTGTCACGAGCGGCATCGTGACAATACGACTCGTGAATCGCGGGAAGGAGGAGCACCAAGTAACCTTCGCTCGCTTGGACGACTCTTCGTCGCTTCCGAGAGTGATGCGATCGCTAGTGGCTGATGTGGATCACGTTGCAGGCTTTAAGTGGGCGGGCGGAGTCGAGCGGGCACTCCCCGGGGATTCGAGCGAGACGACGGTGCTACTAGAACCGGGGCGCTACGTGATCGTCTGCGCGTATAGCGCTGAAGACGGACATGCGCACGTATCGAAGGGGATGATTCGTGAACTCGTGGTCTCCGCTGGCGCATCGGCGACAAAGCTTGCCCTGCCGGCAGCGCCGGTGACCATCAAGCTGACCGACTACCGAATCACCATCTCGGGAGCGTTACGTTCGGGACAGCAAATGGTGCGTGTCGAGAACCATGGCAAGAATTTTCATCAACTTACGCTCTCGCGCTTCGTAGGTAACGGTACAATGGAAGAGTTGGACAAGTGGGATGGCAAGAGTAAGCCCACTCCTATCGAAGGAGTCGGAGGTGGAGCAGCAGCGATGGGTGCAGGCCAAGTCAGCCTCATCTCCATCGCGCTGCGGCCCGGACGCTACGTCCTCGACTGCGGTCTCCGCGATACGGCCGGAGCCAAGCCGCACTTCATGCTCGGCATGGAGCGCGAGATCAAGGTGAAATAGGCGCGGCGGCGCGAAGCGCAAAAAATCCGAAACTTGAACTGGACTGCCGAAATGAAGGCAGGTTTTTTTTCGCGCATCCGGGCCTGGGGGTGAAGCGCCGAGATCCGAGCCACAATCTCGCGCGTAGATCCGAACTGCTAGTCGCCCGGAAATCTGGAGCTGGGAATCGTCACCGTTATTCAGAACTGCTCGAGCTGAGGGGGTGAAGTTCCGGGGGGAATATCTCTAACCCGTGATGTCACGACCGGGTTAAGAGATATCCCCCCTCAAACTTCACCCCCCCTCACCCATTGATACACGAAAACCTGTCCGCGTTTCCGCAGTCAGGTTCTCGACTCCAATATCTCGCGTTTATCCGCAAAGGATGCGTCGTTCCTTTTTCAGATTTCCCCTCGAAACTTCATTCCCCCCCCGAACCTAGCTGGACGAAGACATGTCCGAGTTTCTTGAATCAGCCCGGGTCTCATTTCTGGCGCTCATGCAAATATCAACGAGCGGATTGATCTCAAACTCGACTCCGAACTTTCCTTTTAAGTCCGTTCTATTGACCCTGGCAATCGGTGTCGCTTGTCCAAGCTGAAAAGCCTGTATCCATTCCCCGTATACAGGCTTTTCATTCTACTCGATAGACCTATAAGCCTAGGAATCAATCTGGTCCGAAATATCCCCCAAGCCGGGTAGTCAAATCCGATGCATATACGCTTACGTCTGAAGGCGCGCCCTTGAAGTCTCCCGCAACCACATAGCGGGTGCCCACCTTGAAAAGGTAGACTGTGCGCGTAGGCACGTTATCCGAGGGATCTCGGCGAATCGCGCGTTTGTTTAAGGCAATGCTTGCTTGCGAGCATAGAGTGCCACTTGTGGTCTGCACGATCTGAGTAGCGACTTGCGCAGTCGTCAGCGCCGGCAACCGTACGGAATCGCGAACGGCCTTGTATGGATTAGTAGTGGCCGTCGTATACTGTATAAGCTCGCCGCGAAGATTTCTAGCTGTGCTGTCTGCGGCGGCGCATGTCGATTGTGCCTCCGCGGACAAAGTGCCGATTCCGCTCGCAGCGAGTACGATCGCTGCCACGTTCGGAAGAGCCTTCGACACAAGTCCGTCTGCCAGTAAACTCATTGACAACCTCCAAAATGCGAGGGATGGAAATTGAGGGGAGGTATGCTGTCTCTATCAGGGCCTGCGTCGAGTGGAACTGACGCGACTTCGCGTTGACGACTTCAGTGTCAGCCTGAGCACGCTGATTAACGCTCGTGCGGTATCGGGAGAGTATCGGGGGAGTCCGTATAAGGCTTCGTACAAGCTGAACGATTATGACTCATCGAAGTTCCCTTAGCATATGCAGTTAGGCTCGAATGCGAGTGAATGTAAGAATGCTTATATTCATTTAGTTGAGTCTCCTAATCATTAGGTTGTAGGTTCGATTCCTACTGGGCGCATTCACGTACGCTGCACCAATAGAACAGCTTAAGACGCGCTGGCCGCTCCACTCGCCGGCGCGTTTTTCGTCCCATGTGTGCCTATAATGTGCCAAACGCTTCACGGGCGATTGCGTAGGCCTCATGCGCCCTGAGCCGAGGCGGCACGCGGACAAAGCCGTTGGCAATCAGCACGCGTCGGCTCGACTCGTTGTCCTCTGCGATGTCCCCGCTCACGCGCGGCGTATGGGTGAGCGCGAACAGCGCACCCGTCCCGCGTCGCACCGCGTGCGCCGTGTAGCCCTTGCCGCTCTCGTCAGGCGCAAGCGAGTAGATCAACGTAAAAGCGCCGGACTGCTCACGGTACGCTTCGACTTCGCCGACGATCGCGCCCGACGCGTCGAATAGGCCAAGCGCCTACGCCGCGTCACGCGTGCCTGCGCTGATCTGATCGATATGCCCTTGCACCAGCTCCGCGCTGTTCATCCACGCGAGTTCTAGCAGATGCTTTACGTTCTTGCGCACGGCGTCGCCGAACGCCTCCGCATCCGCTGACGTCCACGGACGAATATCGAGGTGCGGTGGCGGGCCGTACGGTTTGCTCAATGCTCTACGGAGTGGGCGGATAAGAATACCGATCCGGGGTCGCGGGGCCGCACGCCGCTGACGTCGGTCTGACTTGGATGATTACAGGGGCCGCATAGGCGTGCCGGTGAAATGCCGAATCGAAAATACGGAAGTCAACATCGTGGCAACGTGCCCCGAAGTGTGCAACGGCTGCTCGCCAATTCAGAGCTTCTTTCTCTCAGCGAGCTGCGCGGCGCGACGCAGCACACCCTTTATATGTAGGCTCGACATTTGCCCGACGAACCTATGCCGTCCAATCACGGACGGTCTTTCGCGGAGCGAACGATGAGCGATCTCAACAAGCGTGGCGACAAGGACGAGATGAAGGGCAAGACCAAGGAGATGGAAGGCAAAGGTCGCGTGGAGGCCGGCAAGGCCACCGGTAGTACAAAGGAGGAAGTGAAGGGTCGCGTCGAAGAAGGAGCAGGGAAAATCGAGAAGCAGTTCGGCAAGGGAGAGCGCAAGGCTTGACGCACGAGCGCGTAGTCGCTGCTACCTCGTTGCACGCTGGTGGCGGCCAAGCACGCCCAACCACTTTCCATCTTCTACGCGGGAGCTCGTATGGAATCGACGAACGACGTCTCGACGACTCAGCCGAAAATGCTCACCGGAACCTTCCGTGACCGCGAGAGTGCGGAACGGGCGTACAGCTCGTTAGCCGGTCGAGGATACAGCGATAAGGAAGTCAACCTCCTCATGTCGGATGACACTCGGAAGAAGCACTTTTCCAAAGACGCAACCGAGCACACGGAACTTGAGACCAAAGCACTCAAGGGAGCCGGTACGGGCGCTGCAATCGGTGGCACAGCGGGTGCGGCGCTTGCCGCCATCGCAGCGATCGGTTCGACCCTCCTTATACCCGGACTCGGGTTGGTTATCGCAGGCCCGCTCGCTGCGGCATTAGCTGGCGCAGGCGCCGGCGGCGCCGCAGGTGGCTTGATTGGAGCGCTGGTCGGACACGGGATTCCCGAAGATCGCGCTAAGATCTACGAGTCTGACATCAAGAACGGCGGAATTGTCATGGGTGTGACGCCAAAATCCTCCGACGACGCGACGGATCTTGAACGCGAGTGGAAGAGCCATCGCGCAGAGAACATCTATCGGTAGCCGCACGGAACCAGATGGCGATCGGCGAGGTGGCGCGGCTAGCGCTGAACCACGTGTTCAGCACTGGCGCGCCGACTCGTTGCGCATCCCCGAAACAGGATGCGGCGGCAGACCACGACTCCATCGCGAGAACCACACACGATCGCGAAGCCGGGCCAGAGACAGGTCATGCGATGCCATGACACGACTTTTTGCCGCCCGCCTTGCCAAGGTCACGGCAAATAAACTCGTCTATCCACAGCGCGATTCGGTCGTCGCACGCACAGTCGTACTGCTACCGGCGGATCGCTGTAGGCGGTGCTCGAGCGGCGAGCCGCCTTCGCCTGCGTCGACCGAGCGGCTACACCGCGCATTGATCTCGGGGTGTAAGTTTTTGTAAGTGGCGCTCTGAGCTCATCGTTGCCAATTTTGGAATCCCGATTCATGCTCCGGCGAGGCACTGGTGGCGACCGATCTGATGGCGCGCGAAATCGCAGTTTGCGATCTTGTAGAGACCGTCCATGCAGCGCACTTCAATCGCAAGGCTCCGCGAACCGACGATGACGACGAGCTTCGTGACCGGCTGCGACCACTCTGCCGCGAGGCGGTTCGGCTCGGCGTTCGCCCCGAGCGGCTCATCATCCTGATCAAGAACGCGTGCGTGAATCTGCCGAAGCCACGACTGCATTCCGAGAAGTCGGAGACGCTGCCAGCGCGCCTCGTCAAGATCGCGATTGATGAGTTCTACGGCGTCGCCGAACGCACCGCCTGAGTGATTGATCCGAATCAAGCGCCTCGAGGTGAAGATGCAGAGGCCCATGCCGACGAGCCCGCGCACTCGCGGCGCGAGAAGACTAGCCGCGTTGAACGCTTTGCACTCTTTATCACGAACGCTGTTGGTACGATCGGATTCTTCCTAATTGTGCTCGCTTGGACGCTGGTGTGGCTCCTGTGGAATACGTTCGCGCCTAAAGGAGCCCGCTTCGATCCTTATCCCGCGTTCGTGCTCTGGCTCTTTATCTCAAACATGATTCAGCTCTTCTTGATGCCGCTCATCATGGTCGGCCAGAATATTCAATCTCGCGCAGCCGATAAGCGCGCCGAAGCCGATCTTGCGATCAACCGTCGCGCGGAGCAGGGGGTCAAGGACATTCGAGCGGAAATCGAGGAGTTGAAGCGCCTCCTAGGCGACAGATCGTGAGCATCCGGTGAAACATCTCGAAATTGAGTTTCGGCAACGGACGGATTTCATCTCAGCGGTTGGTGGGACGGAGTGTTGTGAGCCTGCGGAACGCTTTGACGCACCAGTCGTAGAAGTAGTTCAATAGCTGCCACGTTCTCCTCACGAGCACGACGCACACGTCTAACGCGACATCCGCTCGCGAGTCCCGAGCAATTGGGTGGCGCAATGATGTTGCCTCCACGCGCGATGACGAATCAACGCAGGCGCGTGACAGCGAGGCGAGACGCGTGATCTAGCTTTTCATCCTAACCGGTGGAAGCAACCCGCCCTCGCCTGTCTTCGGCGATCAAATGCGTTCCGCTTTCCGCTTCTTTGCTCCCTATGCACTACTGATCGTCGCCGCCTCGGCATGCGGTGAGCATGGTGCCACGACGGCGCCGAGCGTGTCGCTCCCGCCAGCCGTCAACCTCTCCAAGCAGAATGACGGGGTGAAGAACGGGAAGGTCGAGAAATGCAAGCAGCAGAAGGCGCGCTATCACTCCGCCGTGGTGGGCAGCGAAGGTGCGACGTTGGAGCAGGGTGAAATTCGCTCATCATCCCTGCCGGCGCACTCGCAGCGCCAACGGAGATCGGCGTGCACGTCATGCCGACGACAAGCGTCCGAGTTGAGTTCTCGCCCGAGGGACTGCAGTTCGCGGTGCCTGCGACGCTCACGCTCAGCTACTCCAGCTGCGTTGCGCCTCTTCTCGGCGGCGTGCAGATCGCATACCTCAAGGCGGACACCGTCGTCGAAGTCGAGCCCTCGCGCGACCATCTGCTGACGCAGCGCGTCTCGGCGGCGATTCGCCATTTCTCCTCGTACGCTGTCGCGTTCTAAACGGTTCTCCGGCCGCCGCCCACAACACGACGCTTTTGACCGCAACAAGCGCAGAGCAGGGAGTCGGTCAGCAGTGTCAGGAGCGCCTCGCGAGCTCGCGAACTGTGCAGCGGACGCTGCATGCTGAATCATGTACGCATCGTGCGAGTTGAACCTACGCGGCACGCGATGACGAAGCCGTTGCAAGTCAACACCGGTTCAGCGCGGCAATTGGGGCGAATCTTATTTGCGTCGCGGAAGTGCGCCGCGATCCCGTCGCGAGGGGCGCGTCGCCGGCCAAGCTAGCGGCCATCTGTGCGCGTCAGATCGAGAGCTTGCTGAGTTGAGCGACGACGCGTTCGACGATGATCTTGCGAACTTCGCCGCCGAGGGCGCTGCGCCGCTCCCACTATCGAGCGTCGCAAGCTATCCGCGACGTATTGTTCCGTCAGCGACGCGAGATCTCGCTCATTCCACCAGTAGGAGTCGCGCAGCTCGTCGACGGTATTCGGAACGACCTCCCGCACGCGCGCGCTAACCGTGTGTTCCACGTCACGCGCAACGAGCGCGATGACTCGGGCGAGCTCCGCATCCGTAATGGACATCGTCGAATCATAGTCATGCCCCCGACTCGACGATCAACACCGCGGTTACAACGTGATCCCGATATCCAACGGAATGAAGTGCAGCGCCTTCGTGCTCGACGTGCCGTCGACCGCGTGTCCGCCACTCACCGAGTGGTACCGCGCCTCGATGAACAGACCATAGGTCGCCATGCGGAAGCGGAAGCCCGCGCCCGCGTTCCATCCGAACTTCGTCGCGCTTTCGGTGACGGTCGACTCGGTTCCGCCTGGAGCGTTTCCAGGTGTCACCAGCGTCTTGCCTCGGAGCCCGTAGACGCCGCCGCCGCCAATGAGATAAAAGTTCGACGCCGCAGCTCCGCCGACGGCCCACTCGAAGTCGGCCGTCCCATCGATGATGCGCAAATCCGTCTGATCTCCCCCAACATCGGGAATCACTCGCGACTTGCCCGCGAGCTGATGCCACTGACCGTCGATGCGAAAGCTCAGCGGAAAGCTCGGCACGCCGAGCCGAATGAGTGCGCCCGCGTTCCATCCGGTCTTCGACACCACCGTGAAGTCGGAGCCGCGCGGGAACGTCACGCCGCCCATGATTCCGATCGACGCAGACTTCGCCATCGGCGCCTGTGCCGCCACTTGCGACGCGCCTGCCATCACCGCGATCGTCGCCACTCGCCCGATTTTCGTGTGCCAGTTCATCCCCTCGGTCCGCTGGAGTATTCCCGAACATAGCGCGTGTACCGAGCTCCGCGAATAAAATCTCTTCTGCGACTATGGGCCGCGACTCAGCCGTCGCGGCCCTTCGGCTCGGCGCTCGCTACTTTCGCTTCGACGCCGTCTTCTTTCGTGCGCCCGTCTTCTTCGCCGGCACCTGCGCACCCTTCTCCCTCGCCTCGGAGAGTCCGATCGCGATTGCCTGCTTTCGGCTCGTCACCTTGCCGCCCTTACCACCCTTGCCGCTGCGCAGCGTCCCCTTTTCTCGCTTCTTCATCGCGCGCTCCACGCGCTTGCTCGCCGCTGTGCCATACTTCCGCGTGCTTTTCTTTCGCGTTGCCATGAGTGAACGTCCTCGTTCGTAACGGGTGATCGTGCATGCAGTCCGGACGCATGCCCGCTCTCCGAAGCAAAGCGCACGCCACACGTGCGAACTCGTGTGGTCTTGCTTGCCCTCCCGCGGGCGCAAGTGCATTGTTCCGGCGTCAAATTGAGCGTCCGCCCAATGGCTGACGAGCCGCCCTGTGCGCTCGTCCACTTCCTGTCGTCCCGAGGCTTGCATGGCCGACCTCTCTCGTTCGTTTGCGCGAGCATTCGTCATCGCCGCCGCGTTCACCGCAGCCACCGCCTGTTCGGATTCCACGCAGAGCTCGTCGCGCAGCATCTCCGGACACGTGACGATCAACCCGGGCGAGGCACGCATCCCCGCTGAGAGCTTCGTCGGTGCGCGCACTCGCGCCCCGCTCGCGAGCATCTCGACGTTCCGTAACAAGAATCCGCGCATCAACGTCGTCTTTCGCAGCGAGGCACTGAGCGGCGGACGCGTGAGCGCGATGTCCGTTCGCTCGATCGCCGATGCACGTGAAGTCGGCACGACCATCCGCGCGCGGCTCGCCGCGCATCCGGCCGCATCCATGTTCGTGGTCACCGATGTCTCGCCGACGATCGGCGCCGCGCGCCTTCGCGTGCGTGACGAAGCGACGCGCGATGCGGTCATGAGCGCCCTTCGCGCCGATCCCGCCATCGCGTCGGTGAGCCTCGATCAACTGATGAGTCGCGGACCGGAGTCGAAGGTCAAGCTCACGCAGGCGATGATGAATCAGCTCCGCGACGCACGCGCATCCGCGACGCCGGGCGCCGAGGGATTGCGCTTCGCCGGTGCGGGAGCGAGCCGGATTCAATATTGGCATTACAACATGATCGACGCGCCGCGCACATGGGCCATTCCCGACACCGGCGCTGCTGCGGTCACCGTCGCCGTCATCGATGACGGGATCAATCAACACCCCGATCTCGTTCCGAATCTCGACATGGCGGGCGGCTACGACTTCGTCGAGGATGATTCTGCGACCGCGGGCGGTCCGTATCCGCGCTGCGACGGCGGCCCGGATATCTATCGCTTCGACGGTGATGCCACGCCGGGCCCCGATCCCGATCCGACGATGCCGATCGCCGTCGTCGCCGACAATGCGAACGGTTGCTACGCGCCCGAGAACATCGCGAATCATGGGCTCCATGTCTCCGGCACCATCGGCGCGACGAACAACGCCGGCAACTACGTCACCGGCGTGAACTGGAACGTGCGCATCCGCATGATCCGCGCGCTCGGCATCGACGGCTCCGGCTACGACTTCGACATCGCGCAGGCGATTCTCTATGCGGCCGGGCTTCCGGCGGCAGGCGCCGGCGGCAATCCCGTCGTCGCGCCCAATCGCGCGCCCATCATCAACATGAGCCTCGGCGGCCCCAGCGACTCTACGCTCGGTGCTGCAGTCGCAGCCGCGATCAACGCCGGCTCCGTGATCATTGCCTCGGCTGGCAACGATGCGACGGCTCAGCCGAACTTCCCCGCATCGTATCCGAGTGTGATCTCGGTCGCCGCGCTCGGCCCCGATGGCCAGCTCACGAGCTACTCATCGACGAATGCGTTCGTCTCGCTTTCCGCGCCCGGCGGCGATTTCCGTTTCGATGTGCCGAGAACCGCTGCGTACGGGTCGAGCGGTATTCTGTCGACGGTCTGGAACTTCTTCGATGATTTGGGCAATGGCGACGCGATGGGCCCCGCGTACGCCTACTACACGGGCACGTCGATGGCGGCTCCGCACGTCTCGGGTGTCGCGGCGCTCGTGCTGGCGGCGAATCCCGGGATGACCGGCCCGCAGCTGCGCGACCGTCTCACGAGCACCGCGGTCGACATCGGCCCGCCGGGCTTCGACACCCGCACCGGCTATGGGCGCGTCGATGCGTACAACGCGGTCACCGGCACGCATGGACCGACGATGGATGTCTACGTCGAGGCGATCGATGCGACGACAGGGGCAGTCGTGAAGACGGTGAAGGCCGATGCGGATCTTTCCTACAAGCTCGACGGCCTCTCCGCTGGCTCGTACTACGTCGTCGCCGGACAGGATGAGAATGGCGATGGCATCATCGGCTTTCCGGGACGCCGCTACGGATGGGCGAATGGCGGCGGTGTGCCGACTCCTGTTACGGTATCATCGACCGGCTCCGTCGACGCGTCGATTCCGATTGGACTGCCACTGGAGCAGATCGGTGTGACTGGCCGAATGTTCGTCAACGGCTGGGTGTACGGGCAGAGCGCAACACAGAACAACGTCATCTCGTATCAGGTGGCGATCCCCACCGCTGGCGTGTACACCTTCGAGACGTCAGGGGCGATCGGCTCGTGCGGCTTTGCGCTCGAGATGAACACACTCATCACGGTGCTCAATTCTGCGAGCTCGGTGGTGGGCACCAACGACAACACCTCATCCGCGACCGGGCTGATGACGTTCCCGGGCTCACGTTGCTCCTATGTCTCGGCGACGTTGCAGCCGGGGACATATACGGTCAACGTGACGGGCGGCTTCTCGACGGGTCCGTCGGTGGCGGATTTCAATCCGGGTACCTTCCGGTTGC
>JBDTJH010000128.1:0-5633 GCA_039935955.1 Gemmatimonadaceae bacterium | reverse complement strand
GTCCTCCTCCTACTGGTCAACCGCTTCCAGTGCCTGATCGATGACACGCGCTTCATGGAGGCAATGATTCCGCATTACTCGATTGCCATCAACAACGCGCGCACAGAGTAGGCCAATGGCGGACCGGCGCTCGATCGGGTTGGTCGAGTCCGCTGTGTGCGCGGTGACCCACGACCGCTTCACCGTCCGTAAAATTCTCCTGCTATCTTGGAGATCCCCAACTCAAGGGCCCACCGCGTGACGAAGGTTCGAAAGTCGACTCAAGTGGCGAGCAACGAGCCGCTGCTACGGGGCACCGTGCGTCTCTCCGCAAAGGGAATGGCCAAGGTTCTTGGAGACCTGGAGGCACGTGTCCTTCAGACTATATGGGCGCTGGGCAAACCCGTGTCGGCTCGCGTCGTGCATGCGCGGGTCGCAAAGCGGCACAAGGTGTCACCGCTCACCGTGATCACCGTGCTCAATAAGCTCGTTGCGAAAAAAGTCCTGGCGCGCGAGAAGCAGGATGAGCTTCTCCATTACCGAGCAGTGCTGAGCGAGGAGGCATTTCTAGCCGTCGTGTCTCGTCGCGTGGTCGAGGGGATACTCTCATTTGAGCCCGATGCAGTTGCCGCGTCCTTCGTAGATGTGTTGGCGGAGCAGGATCCAAAGCGGCTCGAAGACCTTCAACGCCTGATTCGGCGCAAGCTCAAAGAAGTCGGGGAGAAATAGCCGATGAAGCCGACCGAGCCACGATCCTATCTCGCTTCTCCCGTTCGCAAGCACGAGCAGTCGCATCGACGTGTGTTGCTGCTGGCCATTTCGACATTGCTGATCTTCGGCACCAGCCCGGTATTCGGACATCACCTGGCGGGGCGAGCGGACGCGCTGCTTGCCGGGAAAGATCATCTCTCGGTGATCTGTCTCGTGGCTTTGCACCAGCTTCTCTCGCCTGTCCATCTGCTCTTCCATGCGTTGCTCGTGAGCGGTGTTGTTTATGCGTGCTGGGACCGCGCGCGCGCCTGGAGGAATGCACGCCGCTGGCTCTCGCTCGTCGAAGGCGCGACGCCCAATGAGGGCGACGGATATTGGATCGCCGCGCTGCGGGCTGGGCTTTCACCAACTCACGTCGTGGTGGTGGATGGACTTCCGGTTCCAGCGTTCACCGCTGGCTGGATTCGCCCACGTGTTTATGTCGCCCGATCGTTGGAACAGCTACTCGCGCCCGACGAGCTTGTTGCAGTTCTGGCGCACGAGGCTGCCCATGTGCGCCATCGCGATCCGCTGGTACAGTCTCTGCTTCGTGGACTCGCGCTTGTGCTTTGGTGGATTCCCGCGCTTCGCCGACTGGCCGAGGACGTGGCCGATGAAGCCGAAGTCCGGGCGGATGACGCGGCTGCCAAGCAGCACCCGCTCGTGCTCGCGGCCGCGATTCTCTCGCTGGCGAATTGGCGCGCGTCCTCCGATCGAATAGAGATGCCCGCGAGCGCAGTCGCCTTCCAGCATCTCGACCTGCTCGATCGCCGCATACGTCGGCTCGCCGGTGAGGAAGCGCCGATCGGGACTCACCTGACGCGACGGTCACTCACCTATGCGGGGGCAGCACTCGTCCTCGTCTGGATATCCGGCATCATGATGCTGCACCCGATGCCGACCGCCGCCAACCTCGCGCAGGGGGAGGATCACTGCGAGCGCCACTGCGCACCGGTTGTCATGCACCTGCTCTGTCCCATCTCGCGAGAGCACGGGCACAATAGCTGAGCGTGTGCAACTCGCGGTCCTCGTGTCGCCCGGCACGTCCCGGTTGGCCTTGTCGATCCGCGCCCGCATCCATAAATTTTACTCTACATAAAATATCGTCGCCGAACCCTCTCCGTCTCCCAGTCCATGTTACGTCTCGCCCGTCGCTCGAACTTCGCACTCGGATGCATGGCCCTGCTCGCGCCCGCCACCATCGCCGCGCAGCACCAGCATCAGATGTCGCCCGCTCCCGACTCGAGCGCGCGCGCAGACACGATACCCATGAGCATGCGCGGGGCCATGACCGGCCCGCTGGGAATTCCCATGAGCCGTACAGGCTCCGGAACATCGTGGGTCCCCGATGCCTCCCCCATGCACGCCCAGCACTTCCAGGCCGGCGGGTGGGAGCTCATGCTGCACGGAGTCGCGTTCGTCCAGTTCGACAAACAGTTCACGACGCGTGGCGATGAACAGTTCGGCAGCGTCAATTGGGGTATGCTCATGGCTCGCCATTCGCTCGGCGGTGGTCTCCTCACGCTGCGCGACATGATGAGTCTCGAGCCATTTACCGTCACCGCCAAGGGCTATCCGCTCCTCCTCCAAAGTGGGGAGAGTTTTGGCGGGCGGCCGCTCCACGACCGCCAGCATCCGCATGATCTCTTCATGGAGTTGGCGGCGCTCTTCGAGCGACCCGTGGCGAGGAATCTCGGACTATCACTGTACTTGGCGCCCGTAGGCGAGCCCGCGATCGGGCCGGTCGCATTTCCGCACCGCCCCTCGGCGGCAGGCGATCCGCTTGCACCGTTGGGGCATCACTGGCAGGATGCGACACACATTTCCTTCGGGGTGATCACGGCCGGAGTGTACTCCCGGATGTGGAGGCTCGAGGGGTCCATCTTCAACGGGCGCGAGCCGGACGCAATTCGAACGAACTTCGACTATGCCGGCCGCAGTCTCGACTCGTATTCGGGGCGCCTCACCGTGAACCCGGATTCACACTGGAGTCTGGCGGCCTCCTATGGCTATCTCGCCAGTCCAGAGGCGCTACAGCCCGAGGAGTCCCAGCATCGGGTGTCTGCCTCTGTGCTGAACGAACACACGTTTCGAAAGAACGGTGACTTCGCCACCTCGCTTATTTGGGGCGCGAACAAGTACTCGGGGGTGAGCGGACTTTCGAACAGCGTACTCGCCGAAACTAATCTGGATCTCGATGGCACGAACACAATCTTTGGCCGCGCCGAGTTCGTGCAGAAAGCGGCAGGTGATCTATCCATCGACGGCGTGCCGACATCGACCACGTACGACGTGGGCTCGCTCGTGCTCGGCTACATTCGCGAGATCAGTAAATTCACCGGCGGTTCGATCGGCCTCGGTGCGCGCGGATCGCTCGACGTGATTCCGAGATCACTCGAGGCAGCGTACGGCACGCGCACGCCCGGCGGCTTCACCGTCTTCCTTCGTTTCCGCCCGAGCCGCATGCACATGGCGGGGATGGACGCGACCGCTCCGGCGGGGACGGCGATGAGAAGCAAGCTTGGCATGATGTCGCCATCGCCAACCGCATCACAATCTCCTGCGCCATGACAGTCGCGCGTCGGCATCGCCTGGCGTGCTTCGCTGCTTGTGCTGCGATCCTCGCGGTTCCTGGGCTACTGTGGGCGCACGCGCATCTCGTCAAGAGCGACCCGTCGGCAAATGCAAAGCTCGCGACCCCGCCGACCGCAATTCGTCTGTGGTTCTCGGAGGCCCCAGAGCTTGCACTTACGCAGGTAATGCTGCTGGCTCCCGACCGCGCGCACATTCCACTGGACAGTGTCACGAAGGATCCGCAAAGCTCGATGGCCGTGAGGGTTTCGATTCCGGAACGCCTCGCACCGGGTCGGTATACCGTCGTGTGGCGTACCGCCGCCGCGGACGGGCATCCGTCGGGCGGACGAATAGCATTTACCGTTCTGCCTGGTGCGACGGCTGCAACCCACGCGCGACATGATAGCGCGACGCAGAGCGCTTCGTCGGCGGCCGATCGCTCGACCGCTCTACTTCCCGCTACTCCTGCGAATGCGGTCAGCGACTCCACTTTCAATGCGGGCTCGCTCGCCTATGTCGTCGTGCGATGGCTGTCCTTTACGACGCTGCTCGCTCTGATCGGCGTCAACGCTTTTCATTGGCTCGTCCTCGGCACCCTCAGGCGTCAGGGCGGAGCGCACGCGGCGTTCGTGGAGCGCGCGAGCCGACGCGCGGCATCCGTCGGGATGGGAGCTGCAATCTTCCTGGGACTCGCCAGCCTCGCCCGGCTCTATGCGCAGTTACTCGCGATGAACGACATGCCGGAGATGGCCCATGAAACGAGTGCCGGTACGATACTCCTGCACACGGTGTGGGGGGCCGGTTGGATCGCGCAGATGTCGCTCGTCATCATCGCTCTCGGAGGATTCGCGATGGCACGGCGCGCGTCGCGCACGAGCTGGACGATTTCACTCATCGCAGCCGTGCTGCTCGCGTTTACGCCCGCCTTCGGCGGACACGCGGTTGCTACGCCGCGCTTCGCTGCGATCACGATTCTCGCCGACGGCCTGCACGTGTTGGGCGCAGGAGGGTGGCTGGGAAGTCTGCTGGTGGTCATTGTCGCAGGCATTCCAGTTGCGCTCACGCTGGATACCAACGACCGGGGGCCAGCGGTGGCCACTCTCATCAATGCCTTCTCGCCACTCGCGTTGGGGTTCGCGGCGCTAGTCGCAGCGTCCGGGCTCGTATCTGCGTGGCTGCATCTCGAGCACATAAGAGCTCTTTGGCAGAGCGATTACGGACGCATCCTGCTGATCAAGCTCGGCGTGCTTTCACTCGTTGTGCTCACTGGCGCATACAATTGGCTGCGCGTTCGGCCATCGCTCGGTGACGCGCAAGGCGCCGTCCGCATTCGTCGCTCCGCGATCGCGGAGTTATGCATCGGTGCCATCGTGCTAGTCGTTACTGCCATACTCACTGCCACAGCGACACCAGCTGACCAGGTCACCGTTGGACCGGTTCGCAACTCCGACGTCGTATCGGCGGTCGCTCCTCGCCGCTCACGGCTCGACTTCAACTAACAGCGTCAACCCGCCGGCGCCATTCGTCTCGACGTTGTTGTTGAGCGTGTGGTGTGGAATGTGACAGTGCATGATCCACTTCCCCGGCTCGCGCGCCCGCCAGATCACATCGTAGCGCTGCCCTGGTCCGACGTTGATCACATCGGCATCGAAGCGCGCGCCGGGTGCGAGGACGACCCCGTCGCGCGCGACAACCGTGAATGGTCCACCGTGCATGTGCATCGGATGGATGAAGTTGTTGTTCGTGCCGATGAAGCGGAATTTCATCGTCTGTCCGACGTGCATGTGAAGCGTGTCGGTTGCCGGGTACGCCTTGCCGTTGATCGTGAAATAGTTTGGAAGCCCACCCTCCATGAGCATCGCGGGATAGGTCAAGCCATCGCGGTTGAGCCACTCCTGTAGTTGAACGACGTACTCGAGGTCGGCGTGCGGCTCCGCGGTGCTATCACGCGGGCGAATGATCAGCGCGCCGTAGAGCCCGAAGGCTTGCTGCCGGTCGGGCTTATCGTGCGAATGGTAGAAGTACGTTCCCGATTGCCCGACCGTGAATTCGTAGACGAACGTCTCTCCGGGCTTGATGGGTCGCTGCGTGATATTCGCGGGTCCGTCCATCGCGTTCGGTACGATGAGGCCGTGCCAGTGCATCGTGGTCGATTCCGGCAGGTGATTCGTGTAGTTGATGCGGATGCGATCGCCCTGGGTGAGGTCGAGTCGCGGGCCTGGCACCTGGCCGTTGATCGCGTACGCGGTGACGGGCTTGTCGGGCAGGATGTACCACTGGATGACCGATGCCTCGAAGTCGAACACCTTCACGCCATTCTCCATGCGAGG
>JBDTJH010000127.1:0-30509 GCA_039935955.1 Gemmatimonadaceae bacterium | reverse complement strand
CTAGGACATGCCAGTATTGCGACCACGCAGATCTACACGCACGTCGATCGCGAATTTCTCCGTTCGGTCCACAAGCAGTATCATCCGCGAGGCTGACGCCGCTCGTTTCCGGGTCGACGTCCGCCGGTTCGTGTTCGCCTGCCAGCTCTCTCCTTCGCCTCGCCAATGCTTCTCGTCATCGACAACTACGACTCCTTCACGTACAACCTGGTTCAGTATCTCGGTGAGCTGGGCGAAGAGCCCGTGGTGCGTCGCAACGACGCGATCTCCGTCGAGGAGATCGGCGAGATGCGTCCGTCGGCCATCGTGCTTTCGCCCGGCCCCTGCACACCGTCCCAAGCGGGGATCACCGTCCCCGTGGTGCAGCGGTGGGGCAGCGAGATCCCGATCCTGGGCGTCTGCCTCGGCCACCAGGCGATCGGCGAAGCCTACGGCGGCACGGTGATTCGCGCGGACCGCGTAATGCACGGCAAGACCTCGCGCATCACCCACGACGGCACGGGACTCTTCGAGGGACTTCCCGATCCGCTCGAGGTCATGCGCTACCACTCGCTGATCGTCGAGCGCGGGTCGCTCCCGGCATCGCTCGAGATCCTCGCGGTCACCGGCGACAAGCCCGACGAGATACAGGCCTTCCGCCACACGGAGCATCCGGTGTGGGGAGTGCAGTTCCACCCCGAGTCGGTGCTCACGCAGCAGGGCAAGCGCATCCTCCAGAACTTCCTCGCTATGGCGTCGCAGGCATCATCGGCGACGGCGCACGCGTGAGAGCATCTGCTGCCGTAGCGTTCGTGATCGTCGGCGCGCTCTCGCTCGCGAACGCCGCCAGCGCGCAGGACTCACTCCGCATTCGCGCACCGGGACCGACCGTTCCCGAGCAAATCGTTGAGCAGACGTTGTCGCACCGTCACATCGTGCGGCACGAGGAGTACAACACGCGGCTCTTCCGCGACTCGGTGTTCGACACCACGGTCGTCGTGTTGAACTCCGATGCCACAGTCGCCAGCACGGTGCACGGCGACGTCGTCGTGATCAACGGCGACCTCTTTCTCCAGCCCGGCGCGAAGATCGACGGGCGCGCGGTGGCGATCGGCGGCGGCGTGTACGATTCGCAGCAGGCAACGGTCGGTGGCGAGAAGCTCGCCTTTCGCGACGTGCATTTCGACACCGTGCGCACCGCTACCGCCGTCGAGCTGGTATATCGCGTGCCGCCACCGCCAGCGGACACGATCCCGACCTTCGGCCTGCCGGGCCTCTTCGGTTTTCGTACCCCGTTGTATGACCGCGTCGACGGGCTCGCGATTCCATGGGCTCCACGTATCACCCTCGGCGACACACGCCTCGTCATCGACCCGATGCTCACCTATCGCTCGAACCTCGGCGCCTACGACCTCTCGGCAACGGTGAAGGCGGAGCTCGCGCCGGGGTGGAGCGCGACGGCGTTCGCCGGCCGCACCACGCTCTCGAACGACCGCTGGATCCAGTCCGATCTCGGAAATAGCATCTCGACGCTCGCCGCCGGCAGCGACTATCGTAACTACTGGCGCTCGGCGCGATACGAGGCGAAGGTCCAGCGCGAGTGGGACTTCGCGCAGGGCGACCTGCAGATCAACGCCGGCGGCCGCACAGAAGACGACTGGTCCGTGCGCGGCGGCGGACCGTGGAGCCTCTTCAACCGGAACGACACGCTACACATGAAGCGCCCGAATCCGGGCGTCGAGCGCGGCGATCTCTCGAGTGTGCTCTTCGGCGCGCGCGGCAGCTGGCAGCGTGAGACGGTTTCCTTCAATGCGGGCGCCGACGCCGAGGTCGTGCTCGATGCGCCGAGCAACGAACACTTCACGCAAACGACGATCTTCGCGCGCGCGGCCTTTCCGACGTTCGTCACCAAGTGGGGGACGCAGTCCTCCGTCTTCCACACGCACATAGTGCTCACGGCGGGCGACACCGCGCCGCCGCAGCGCTTCGCGTATCTGGGTGGCAGCGGCACGCTCCCGACTTTCCAGATCCTGAGTCGCGGCGGCGATCAGCTCGTGTTCCTCGAGGGACTCTACAACTTCCCGATCCAGACGATCCACGTGCCGTTCCTCGGCACGCCGATCATCACGGTCCGCGAGATGCTCGCGGGCACCGGTGTCGGCAGCCTGGGACGCTTCGACAGCAACATCGGCGCACGCCTGACCCTCGGCTTCCTCAGCGGCGAGATGTTCATCAACCCGGACAACGGCGATCACGTCTTCTCGCTGGGGCTGTCGCTGATTCGGTAGTGCAGGGTAGAGCACGGGCGATTGTAAGAGCGACAAAAAACGGAAGGGGCAACGGACAACTAACGGATAAATCCAGTCCGCAGTATCCGTTTTTGTCGCATTTTCTGTCCGTTTTTTGTCGTCTCATCAGGCTGTTAGAAGTTGCTTTTCGGTGCTTCAGCTCGGCCAATCGCCGCACCTCTCCCATTTGATTTCGAGGCCCGGAGGCATAAATTGAGATTCGTGCAATTTGCGGCCGAGCACTCGACTCCTTCATGGCCGTGAGCACGCTGGCGATCATCCCGGCGCGCCTTTCCGCCACGCGGCTTCCCCGCAAGCCGCTCCGACTCCTCGCCGGCGTCCCCATCGTTATCCGCGTCTGGCAGCGCGTCATCGCGCTCGGCGTCGCCGATCGCTGCCTCATCGCGACGGACAGCGCCGAGGTTCAGCGCGCCGCCCACGACGCCGGCGCCGAGTGCATGCTCACTCGCGAGGACCATCCCTCCGGCACCGATCGCGTAGCCGAGGTGGTGTCGCACGCGGAGTACGCGCGCTTCGATGTCGTGCTGAATGTGCAGGGCGATGAGCCGTTCGTTAGCGTCGAGGCGCTCGAGGGTGCCGTGGGGTGCGTCGCGAGCGGCCGCTTCGAGCTCGGAACCGCCGCCGCACATGCTCCGATCGAGGCACTGCGGACGCCACATATCGTGAAGGTCGTGTGTGCCGATGACGGGCGCGCGTTGTACTTTTCGAGGGCGGGAATTCCGGCACTCCGCGAGCCGGATGACCGCAATGTGTTGGAGGGCACTGTCCGCCAGCACATCGGAGTGTATGCGTATACGCCGAGCGCGCTGCTGCGCTGGGTTTCGCTGCCGGAACACCCGCTGGAGCGGATAGAGCGACTCGAGCAGCTGCGACCGCTGGCGGCGGGGATGGCGATGGGCGTGGCGACGATCGCCGATGTGCCGCCGGGCGGACTCGATACCGAAGACGATCTGATACGGGCGAACGAGCAGTGGACTCACCTCAGCGCGGACAGGACATGACACCAACGACGAGCCCGAATCAGACCACCCCGAAGTACATCTTCGTCACCGGCGGAGTCGTGTCATCGCTCGGGAAGGGGATCGCGGCCGCGTCGCTCGGGCGGCTGCTGGTCGAGCGCGGGCTACGCGTCACCATGCTGAAGTTCGATCCGTACATCAACGTCGATCCGGGCACGATGTCGCCGTTCCAGCACGGAGAGGTGTTCGTCACGGATGACGGCGCGGAGACCGATCTCGATCTCGGCCACTACGAGCGCTTCATCGATCGCTCGCTCTCCCAGTCGAATAACATCACGACCGGGCGCATCTACCAGAACGTCATCACCAAGGAGCGCCGCGGCGAATACCTCGGCTCCACGGTGCAGGTGATTCCGCACATCACCGATGAGATCAAGTCTTCAATGCGCCGCGTCGCGCCCGAGAACGACGTGGTCATCGTCGAGATCGGCGGTACGGTCGGCGACATCGAGTCGCTTCCATTCCTCGAGGCGATCCGACAGTTCCGCCACGAGATCGGCCGCGAGAACGCGGTATTCATCCACCTCACGCTCGTCCCGTACATCAGCGCTGCCGGCGAGGTGAAGACGAAGCCGACGCAGCACTCGGTGCGCGAGCTCATGGAGATCGGCATCCAGCCGGACATGCTCATCTGCCGCACCGAGCGTCCGCTCTCCGAGGATGTGAAGCGCAAGATCGCGCTCTTCTGCAATGTCGACTTCGGCTCCGTCATCGAAAGTCGCGACGTGCCTTCGATCTACGAGATCCCGCTCTCCTTTCACGAGCAGGGACTCGACGAGCGCGTCGTCGAGCGGCTGTCGCTCGGCGGCAAGAAGGCCGACCTCACGTCGTGGCGCGAGATGGTCTCCCGCATCTATGCGCCGCATGGGCGCGTGCGCATCGCCGTCGTCGGGAAGTACACGGAGCTCGTCGACAGCTACAAGAGCGTGCAGGAATCGCTTATCCACGGTGGCATCGCCAACGATACCGGCGTCGACATCACGTGGATCTCGAGCGATCTCTTTGCATCGTCTGAGCGCACCGCCGAGTTGCTCGACGGCATGGACGGACTGCTGATTCCTGGCGGCTTCGGCGTGCGCGGCATCGATGGGATGGTCAGCGCCGTTCGCTACGCGCGCGAGAAGGGAGTGCCGTTCTTCGGCATCTGTCTCGGCATGCAGGTCGCATCGATCGAGTTCGCTCGCAACAAGTGCGGGCTCGAGGACAGCCACTCGAGCGAGTTCGCTCCCGAGTGCGGTAACCCCGTGATCTCGCTGATGGAATCGCAGCAGCACGTCACCGACATGGGCGGCACGATGCGGCTCGGCTCGTACCCGGCACGCCTCAAGCAGGGATCGCTGGTCGCACACATGTATGGCGCGGCCGACGCGAGCGAGCGCCATCGCCATCGCTACGAGTTCTCGAATGCGTATCGCGAGGTCTTCGAGCGGAACGGCGTGCGCTTCAGCGGACTCTCCCCCGACGGCTCGCTCGTGGAGCTGATCGAGATCCCCGATCATCCGTGGTTCGTCGGCTGCCAGTTCCATCCGGAGCTCAAGTCGCGCCCGACGCGTCCGCACCCGCTCTTCGCCGGCTTCATCGGCGCGGCGGTGGTCGCAAATCAGGGGCGCGCGGATGAGCGGGAGCGGTCGCAGCGGGCGCACGCCGCGGGGTGATGCCGCCCGCCCGCTTTCCGGCCGATGCGTTCTTCGTCATCGCCGGACCGTGCGTCATCGAAGATGATGATCTGAGCTTCCGCGTCGCGGATCATCTCGCGCGTCTCGCGGAGCGGGTACCGGGCGGAATCATCTTCAAAGCGAGCTTCGACAAGGCCAATCGCTCCAACCAGGGCGCCGCGCGCGGCCCCGGCATCGATGAGGGACTCGCATCTCTCGCGCGCGTGCGCGAGCACTCCGGGCTGCCCGTACTCACCGACGTGCACCTACCCGAGCAGTGCGCAGCGGCCGCGCAGGTCGCCGACGTGTTGCAGATCCCCGCGTTCCTCTGCCGTCAGACGGACCTCCTGCTCGCCGCCGGCGCGACGGGCAAGCCGGTGAACGTGAAGAAGGGGCAGTGGATGCATCCCGAGGGAATGCGCGGCGCCACCGACAAGGTGCGCGCAGGTGCGACCACGGAGATCGCAGTGACGGAGCGCGGCACCTTCTTCGGCTACGGCGATCTCGTCGTCGACATGCGCGCATTCGTGCGTATGCGCGCGGCGTGCGACGCGCCGGTGATCTTCGACGGCACCCACAGCGTGCAGCAGCCCGGACGCGGCGAAGGAGGGAGCAGCGGCGGCGCGCGCGAGTTCATCCCACCGCTCACGTACGCCGCCGTCGCCGCCGGAGCGGATGGGATCTTTCTCGAGACGCATCCCGACCCCGCGCACGCGCCGAGCGACGGGCCGAACATGCTTCCACTCAATGAGCTCGACGGCGTGATCGATCGCGCGGTCGAGCTCTGGCAGCTCTGTCGACGATGATCAACGCGGCGCTCGCGAAGCGGATCAAGCTCGTCGCCCTCGACGTCGACGGCGTCCTCACCGACGGCGGCATTTATCTCGGGGACGTCGGCGGCATGGCGCAGGAGTTCAAGCGCTACGACATACAGGATGGGCTCGGGATCAGGTTCCTGCGCGCGTCCGGCATCAAGGTCGTGATCATCACCGGCCGCGTGTCGGAGAGCGTGCGGCTGCGCGCGGCAGAGCTCGAGGTGGACGATCTCATCCAGGATGCGCACGCGCGCAAGCTACCCGCGCTCCTGCGCATGCTCGAGCGCTTCGACATCAGGGCCGAAGATGCGGCGTTCGTCGGCGACGATTTTCCCGATGATCCCGTGATTCGCGTCGTCGGGCTGCCGGTGGCGGTCGCCAACGCGGCGCCGGAAATTAGCGCGCTGTGCAGCGTGAAGCTCAAGAAAACCGGCGGCTTTGGCGCGGTGCGCGAGTTCGCCGAGATGCTGCTCAAGGCGCGCGGCGACTGGGATCGCGTCGTCTCCGACTATCTCGCGGAGCGCGTCGACACGAAGCTCGAGGTGCTGCGGTGAACTCCGCCGAGATCATCGAGCGCGGGCGCACCGTGATCCGCATGGAGCGCGATGCGCTCGCCTCGCTCGCGGCGCGCATCGGCGAGAGCTTCGCGAACGCCGTGAATCTTCTCGCGGCGGCGGACGGTCAGGTGATCGTGAGCGGCGTGGGGAAATCCGGTCTCATAGGACAGAAGATCGCGGCGACTTTTCGCTCGACTGGGACGCCCGCGTTCTTCCTCCACCCGACCGAGGCGATGCATGGCGATCTTGGACTCGTCGGCCCGTCGGACGTCGCGCTCTTCATCTCGAAGAGTGGCGAAACCGACGAGCTGACGCCGCTGGCGGAGCAGCTCAAGCGGTTCGGTGTACCCATGATCGTGATCACCGGCGCCGTGGACTCCTTTCTCGCCCGCCAGGCCGACGTCTTTCTCGACGCGAGCGTGGACGACGAGGCATGCCCGACCACCGACGCGCCCACCACGAGCACCACCGCCGCGCTCGCGCTCGGCGACGCGCTCGCCGTCGCGCTCCTCTCGGCCAAGGGATTCCGCCGCGAGGACTTCGCGCGGCTGCATCCGGGCGGCTCGCTCGGCCGCAAGCTCGTCACGCGCGTGCGCGATCTGATGGTGGCGGACGAGGTGCCGATGCTTCCGGCGACTGCGGTGATGCGCGAGGCGGTGGTGCTGCTCGCCAAGCGCCGCGGTACCGTCGCGATCGTCGACGACGTGAAGCGCGTGCTCGGCGTGATCACGGCGGGAGATCTCACGCGGCTCATGGAGCGCGGTGATGACTTTCTTTCGGTACCCGTAGTGCAGGTGATGAACTCGATGCCTAAGCTCGTGCATGACGACGAGCTCGCGAGCGCGGGCGCGTATCGCATGGAGCAACACGGGATCATGGCGCTCCCCGTCGTCGACTCGCGCGAGCGGCTCGTCGGGATGATCCACCTGCACGATCTGATGCGCGCAGGGATCCTGTGAAGCGGTTGCTCGCGGTTGCAGCGGTGGCTGCCATCGCAGCGCTCACTGCGTGCCAGGAGGGAACGAAGCCGCCGATCGCCGCGCGCAATCCGCTCGCCGACTCGGCGGACCAGGTGATGTTCGGCATCAGCACCTTCATCACGGACAAGGGGCTCCTGCGCGCGCAGCTGATGGCCGACACGGGCTACTTCTTCGATGGAAACTCGCGCATCGAGATGCGAAACGAGAAGACGACGTTCTTCACGAACACCGGCGCGCAGAGCGCCGTGCTCACGTCGAAGGAAGGGACGTACATCACCGCGCGCTCGACGATGGTGGCGCGCAAGAACGTCCTCGTCGTTACGACGGACGGCAAGCGGCTCACGACGGAGCAGCTCCACTACAACCAGGGGACGAACGAAATCTCGAGCGACAGCTCGTTCGTCATGACGGAGCCCACGCGCGAGCTGCGCGGGATCGGTTTCGTGTCGGATCCGAATCTGATCAACATCCAGGTGAAGCGCGTGCTGAGCGGGCAGGGCCCGCTCCCGCTGCCCGGGCAGCAGCACCCGTGATGCGAACCGCCGCTCACATCTCTCTCGCGCTGCTTGCCGCGACCGCGTTCGCGATCCCGCTCGCGGCGCAGCAGCCGACGACGCCTCCGCCCATACCACCAGCAACCCCGCCATCCACTGGCCTTCCCGGCCATCCCGCGCCCGTCACCACGCTCCCCGCCGGTACCGGACCCACGGGGCAGTGCGACCTCCTCGTCACGCCGAACTCCGACTCCACGCACTTCACCTCGGCGAAGCTCCCCAGCGGCGAGTACAACAACTTCGTCGGCGGCGGCGTCACTGGTCACTGCCCGGTGCAGCAGATCACGCTCATCGCGGACAGCGCCGAGTGGTTTGGAGATCTGCACATGTGGCATCTGATCGGGCACGTGCACTACGTCGAACCGCGGCTCACGATGGACTCCGATGTCGCGACGTACTTTCTCATCGACGAGCATCTGCTCTCCGAAGGGAATGTCCATACGCTGCTGCCGAGCGGCACGACGCTCGTGGGCCCGCGCGTGGAGTACTACCGCGCCGCGCCGAAGATCCGTCCGGTGGCGCACATGATCGCGCCGGGGCGCCCGACGATCAACGTCGTCGAGAAGGACTCGACCGGGAAGCCATCGCCGCCGACCGTCGTCATCGCCAACACCGTCGTCATGGACGGCGACAGCCTCGTCTACGCATCGCAGAACGTCGTCATCACTCGGCCGGATGTCATCGCGACCGGTGATACCGCGACGATGAACAGCCAGACGGAATTCGCGCGTCTCATGAAGTCGCCGAAGATCGTCTCGCGTGGAAAGAAGCAGTTCGTGCTGTACGGCGAGGTGATCGATCTCTTCGGCCAGAATCATGCGCTGCAGCGTGTGCTCTCGAAGGGAAAGGCGAAGAGCATCAGCGACAGCGCGACGATGACCGCGGACACGATCGACTTCCGCATGGACGCGGGGCTCATGCAGCGCGCTTACGCGTGGGGC
The DNA here is from genome assembly GCA_039935955.1 of Gemmatimonadaceae bacterium. Taxonomy (GTDB): domain Bacteria; phylum Gemmatimonadota; class Gemmatimonadetes; order Gemmatimonadales; family Gemmatimonadaceae; genus FEN-1250. Next base: position 21,700 of record JBDTJH010000127.1, on the reverse strand, counting down.
AAGTCGCGCGCGCACGCGGTGAATCCGATCTACGATGTGCTCTCCGACTCGATCGATCTCCGTATGCCGGGCCAGCGCACGCGCGAGATTCGTGCGGTGCGTAAGGCGTACGCGCAGAGCCTCCCCGATACCGCGAAGCTGCACACGAAGGAGAAGGACTGGATGCGCGGCGACACCATCACCGCGCACTTCGACAGCTCGCAGACGCCCGGCGATACGTCGAGCCAGCCGCAGATGAAGCAGCTGATCGCGCAGGGCAGTGCGCAGTCGTTCTACCAGCTCGCGGCGAAAGACAGCGGTGTGGTCGGCCCGGCGATCAACTACGTGAAGGGGCGCGACATCTCGATCCTCTTCGCCAATCGTGTCGTGCAGACCGTCGACATCATCGACCAGGCGCAGGGCGTCTATCTCGAGCCGCAAGTGCCCGGCCGCTCGGACACACTCACGACACGGCGTGGCGCGCAGAGCAGCTCGACGCGCCGCCCCTCGAGGCGACCATGATCGAGCGCCAGCTTCCGCTTGCCGTCCAGCGCTTCATCGAGGAGCATGCGCGCGGCGATCGCTGGACCGCCATGGCGCTGCACGCGCTCGTCTGCGCGGCGCGCGACAACGGCGACGTCGTCTTCAACGACATCGCCATCCAGTACCGCAATGACTATCTCGGCATGGTCCGCGACGAGGGACGCGATGCCGATCGCGAGTCAGGGCGGCTCGGACTCGACGAGGTCCGCGAGCATCTCACGCGCACCGTGCTCCCCCGCCTGGCGCAGGACGGGCTCGTCACACTCCCTCCCGGACAGATCGGCGCTGATACCACGATCACCATCGAGCCGTCCTACTGGAGTCAGCTGGTGCCGTTCCGTCAGGCGATCCAGGACTCTGGTGTCGAAGGGGTGCTCAAGCACACCGGCGAGCACGCCGTCGTGCGCGCCGGAGAGCGAGGTCCGCAGGCGCCGCTCGCTAGTGGCAGCGTACTCGAAGCTCGTTCGCTGGTAAAGACTTACAAGCGGCGCCGGGTCGTCAATGACGTGGCTTTGCGCTTGCAACAGGGGGAGATCGTCGGGCTCCTCGGCCCCAACGGCGCAGGGAAGACGACGACGTTCTACATGATCGTGGGGTTGGTCCAGCCGCAGGAAGGGCGGATTCTCCTCGACAATCGCGATATCACCGAGATGCCCATGTACAGGCGCGCTCGTCTGGGCATTGGCTACCTTTCCCAGGAACCCTCGATCTTTCGTAAGCTTACGGTCGAGGAGAACATCCTTGCGATTCTCGAGTCGATGAAGCTGTCGGCGCGCGAGCGCGAGGCCAGGCTGGAGCAGCTGCTGGGAGAGTTGAGCATCGCGCACCTGCGTCATAACCGCGCCTACTCGCTATCCGGAGGGGAACGGCGTCGCCTCGAAATTACCCGGGCGCTCGTGACGCAGCCGAAGTTCATGATGCTGGACGAACCGTTCGCCGGAGTCGATCCGATCGCCGTGCACGACATTCAGTCTATCGTCGCTGGCCTTCGTCATCGTGGAATCGGAGTGCTCATCAGCGATCACAACGTGGAGCAGACGCTGGATATCGTAGACCGCGCGTACATCATGTTCGACGGCCAGGTGAAGGTCTCGGGAACCGTCCGCGAGCTCGTCTACGACGAGACCGTGGCCGAGATCTACCTCGGACCCACGCTCGCGGCGCGCCTGCGCTCGCGCTTCGGCGACACGGATCGGCCGGCTCGCGGAGGTGCTGCATGAGATCGGGCATGTCGCAGCACACGCAGATGAAGCAGGAGATCAAGATCAATCCGCGCCTCTACCAGGCGATGGATCTCCTCTACATGCCCCTCCTCGATCTCCAACAACATCTCAAGCAGGAGCTCCTCAACAATCCCTTTCTCGAGATGTACGAGGAGGATGAAGACGAGGACGGCGAGGAAGCCGCCGCGGAAGAAGGCGAGCAGACCGAGGAGGAGCAGCCGAAGGAGGAGACCACCGACGAGATCGACTGGGAAGAGATCCTCCTCAACGGCTTCGACGCCGGCGGGCGCCCCGAAGAGCACGAAGAGAAGGAGTACTTCGAGCCGGTCACCGTCGACCGTCGCGACTTGAGCGATCACCTCCGCGACCAGGTCGCGCTCCTCGATCTCGACGAGCGGCAGCATCAGCTGGCCGAGGAGTTCGTCGGCAACATCAACGAGGATGGCTATCTCGCATGCTCGCTCGACGAGATTCGTCGCGGCATCAACGAGTGGGTCGCGAAGGCTGCCGAAGAGTTGGGACGCGACACCGAGGATCTTCCGTTCTACACGGAGGACGAGTGCGAGAACATGCTCCGCACGATCCAGGCGCTGGATCCGCCGGGTGTGGGCGCGCGCAATCTTCGCGAATGTCTGCTGCTGCAGCTCCGCGAGGCGGGGCTCGAGCAGTCGGTGCCGTACCGTCTCGTGCGCGACTGCTTCGATGAGCTGATCAACCACCGCCGCAGCGAGATCTCCAAGCGCTTCGGTATCTCCGTCACCGACGTGCAGAACGCCGCGGACGAGATCGCGAAGCTCGATCCGAAGCCGGGACTCGTCTACAGCGAGGCCGGCGACAACTACATCATCCCCGATCTCGTCATCGACAAGATCGACGGCGTCTATCTCATCACGCTCAACGATGCGAACGTCCCGCGCCTCAAGCTGAGCCGCGCCTACGTCGAGATTGCGCGCGACAAGAAGAAGTTCGACGGCGAGAACAAGGAGTTCATCTCCAACAAAATGAACTCGGCGAACTGGATGATTCAGGCGATCGAGCAGCGCCGCCAGACGATGCTCAAGGTGATGCACTTCATCGTCGACCGGCAGCGCGACTTCTTCGAGAAGGGCGTGCAGTATCTCAAGCCGCTCACCCTTCGCGAGGTCGCGGAGGTCATCAACATGCACGAGTCGACCGTCAGCCGCGTGACGAATGAGAAGTACGTCCAGACGCCGCGTGGCGTGCTCCCGCTCAAATATTTCTTCTCCTCCGGCCTTTCGACCACCGGCGGGGAAGACGTCTCGGCGCGCGGCATCAAGGCGCAGATCGAGAAGCTCGTGGCGGAAGAGAATCCGAAGCATCCGCTCACCGACCAGGCGATCGTGAACATCCTGAAGGAGAGCGGCGTCCAGATCGCGCGCCGCACCGTCGCCAAATATCGCGACCAGCTCGGCGTCCTCTCGGCCCGGATGCGCAAGCGAGTATGACGCTCGTCGCCGCGGCATCTGCTTCAGCCGCGATCGACGTCTCGGTGCTCGTGCCGGCAAAGGACGAGGCCGAGAATCTGCCGCTCTTCATGGAGCAGGCACAGGCCGCGTTCGCGAACAGCACCGTCTCGTACGAGGTCGTGGTCATCGACGACGGCTCGAGCGACGACACGCCCGCCGTGCTCGATGCGCTGGAAAAGAGGTATTCGTTTCTCCGCGTCGCGCGCCATCGGCGCCAGCGCGGGATCGCCGATGCCCTGCGCACGGGATATCTCGCCGCGCGCGGACGCGTGCTCGTGTTCTATCCCGCGGATCTGCAGTACAGGCCCGAGGACATTCCGCGGCTCGTCGCGCCGATTCTCGCGGGCGAGTCGGACATGGTTACGGGCTACAAGCAGGGCGTTTACGAGAAGGCGTTCGTGTCGAAAATCTACAACGGGCTCAGTCGTTCGCTGTTCGAGATTCCCGTGCGCGATCTGAATTCGGTGAAGGCGTATCGGCGCGAGATCATGGATGTGCTTCCCGTGCGCCCCGACTGGCATCGCTACATGATCGTCATCGCCGCGGAGAACGGCTTCACGGTGACGGAGATCCCCGTGCCGCTCTACCCGCGCAACGCCGGCGTCTCGAAGTTCGGCATCGGACGCATCCCGATCGGTGTGCTCGACATGCTCTCGGTGTGGTTCGAGCTGCGCTTCGGCCGCAAGCCGCTGCTGCTCTTCGGCATGACTGGCTTCGCGCTCTTCATGCTCGGCGTGCTCGCCGGCCTCGTCGCGCTCGTCGTGCGCATCTTCTGGGGCGTCGGCTTTCGCCCGCTGCTCAACCTCGTCGAGATCTGCGTCATCACCGGCAGCGTTTTTCTCGTGGGCGGTCTCCTCGGCGAGATGATCGCGGGACAGCGCGCCGAGATGCGCGAGCTGCGCCGCCAGCTCTCGATGACGCTCGAGAGGCGGGACGACGACGATCGCTGATCCCAGCCCAGTCGGTGGCCCGACGGTGACCACATCGCCGCGGAAAACGCTCTGGCGCGTGGTGCAGGTCGCGCTCGCGGTGATCGTGATCGCGCTCGTTGCGCGAAAGATCGTCGAAGAGTGGGGCGCGGTGAAGCTCGCGCTCGAGGCCGCGCGTCCCAACTGGCTCGCACTCGCCGCATCCGGTGTGATCGTGCTGTGCACGTATGCCGTGCTCATCGAGACGTGGCGCGTGCTCCTGCGCGGATGGCAGCACGACATTCCATTCCTCGATGCCGCGCGCATCTGGACGACGTCGAATCTCGGAAAGTATCTGCCCGGAAAGGTCTGGTCGATCACGGCGCTCGTCGTGATGACGCGCGAGTACGGCGTGTCGGCGGCCGAGGGCGCGACGGCGTCGGTGCTCCTGACGCTGGTGAACACGCTCGTGGGCTTCGTGGTTGCGATCGTCGCCGGCGCGTCGTTGCTGCGGCTGCCATCATGGGTAGCGATCGTGATCGCGGCGCTCGCGGCCGTGGTGATCGCGTCGCCGTCGGCGCTGCCGAGGCTCGGGGTGCTCGCGGGACGCGTGCTCAAGCGCGAGATCGTGATTCGCGAGCTTCCGCATCGCGTGCTGCTGATCGCGGCCGCACTCACGACGGTGGCGTGGCTGATGTACGGCGTGGCGTTCTGGCTGTTCACCATCGGCGTGCTGGGCAGCGCGCCTGGCGCGCTCCGGGACTACGTGGCAATTTTCGCGGGCTCGTACCTGATCGGTTTCATCGCGATATTTTCTCCTGCGGGCGCCGGCGTCCGCGAGGGAGCGATGGGACTCGCGCTCCAGCGCGCCGGCTTCGCGATCGGGCCCGCATATCTGCTCGTCGTCGCATCGCGCCTCTGGCTCACCGCGCTCGAAGTTCTTCCGCCGCTCGTCTTTCTTGCCTTCGTCCGGCGCCGCCGGCTGTCCACACATGAAGAAGAACACAGCCCCACGCGCTGAACCGGCGGCCGACATCGGCGCCCCGAAATTCGCCGGCCTCTGGAGCGCGCTCGTGTACGCGACGGCGACGCTGTGGCTCGGATGGCCGGCGCTGGCGGGGAAGTTCCTGATCAACATTCGGAGCGACCAGTATCTCGCGGGATATGCCTTCCGCGAGTTCGGCGCGCATGCCCTGCGCACGACGGGCTCGTTTCCGCTGTGGAATCCGTACATCTTCGGCGGCCTTCCGTACGTCGCGGCGATGCACGGCGACATTTTCTATCCAACGTTTCTACTGCGCATGATCCTGCCCACCGACGTGGCGATGACCGTCGGCTTCATGCTGCACATTTTTCTCGCTGGCGTCTTCACCTACTATTTTCTTCGTGCATGGGGGCTGGGTTTCTACCCGTCGCTCCTCGGCGGTCTCGTCTACCTCATGGGCGGACCGATCGCGTCGTACGTGTCGCCCGGACACGACGGAAAGCTCTTCGTGAGCGCACTCACTCCGCTCGCGCTCTGGATGCTCGTGCGTGCGATGCGCGACGGACGCTATCGGTCGTTCGGCGTCTTCGCGCTCACCGTCGGACTCGCGATCCTGAGCCCGCATCCGCAGCTGTTGCAGTACATGCTGCTGCTCTCGGGCGCCTTCGCCCTCTATCTCGCGTTCTCCGCCGCCGACGTCGGCCTGGCGATGTCGAGAAAGGTTGCCTTCACGCGACTGGGACTCGCGTTCGCCGCCGTCGTGGTGGGAATGCTCATGGGCGCCGTGCAGTATCTCCCCGTGATGCAGTACGTGCCGTGGTCGCCCCGCGCGGGCGGCGCGAGCTACGAGTTCGCGACGAGCTATTCGTTCCCGATCGAAGAGCTCCTCAACACGTACATCCCGCAGTTCACGGGGATCCTCGACAAGTACTGGGGACAAAACGGCATCCACTTCCACAGCGAATACCTTGGCGCATCCGTGCTCGTGCTGGCGACGCTCGGCTTCGGCACAGCGTTCGGCCTCCGTCGCAGGAGCTTCGCGCGCTTCTGGCTCGGCGTGTTCACGATCGCCCTGCTTTGGTCGCTCGGCGGCAACACGCCTTTCTTCCGTTTGCTGTACGCGGTCGTGCCGGGAACGAAATTTTTCCGCGCGCCGAGCACGATGTTTTACGTCGTCGCCTTCTCCATCGCTGTCTTCTCAGCGCTCGGCCTCGAGCGCGTGCTCGCGCGCGAGTACACGCGACGCTTCCTCATCGGCTGGGGCATCTTCGCGGGAATCATGCTGTTCCTCGGCGTCAGCGGCGGGCTGACCTCGATGGCGACGGCGGTCGCGATCCCACAGCAGGCGGCGAGGGTCCCCGACAACGCGGCCGCACTGGGGCTCGGATCGATCCGATCATTCCTCGCGGCCGCCGCGCTGCTCGGTGTGCTGTTCGCGCTACTCGCGAACAAGCTGCGTGCGGTGCAGGCGGCGTGGGCTATCGTGGCGATATCCGCGCTCGACCTGTGGAGCATCGAGCGGTTGTACTGGCTCTTCATGCCGCCGGCCGCGCAGATCTACGCCAGCGATGCGGCCATCGACTATCTGCAGAAGATCAAGGAGCCTGGGCGCGTGCTCGCGCTGCAACTCACGCAGGGCGACGCGGTACACGACCCGTATCTCACGACGGTTTCGAACGGGCTCATGATCCACGGCATCCGGCAGCTCGTCGGCTACCACGGCAACGAGCTCGGTCGCTACGAGACGCTGCTCGGGGGCCCGCAGTACAAGGAGCTCGGCAATCCGAAGCTGTGGAATCTCCTCAACGTCCAATACATCCTGACGGACGTCGACTCGCTGCCGATCCCGAACGCGAAGCGCGTGGTCGGCCCGGTGAAAAATTCGGTAGGCGACACCGAGTATCTCTTTCAGCTGCCGGGTGACAACGCGTTCGCGTGGGTGGCGCCGGTGATCGTCAAGGCGGGCGACGCGTCCGTGCTGACGACCGTGCTCGATCCGCGCTTCGATGCGCCACGGGTGGCGCTGGTGGACAGCGCGGCGCCCGTGATCGGGCCGCAGATCACGGCGATGCCGTCGGCGACGGGGATCGGTGTGCGCACGTCGTCGTATGCGCCGGGACACATCGTGCTCGAGCTCGCGAAGCCGGCGCCCGCGGGCGCAGCACTCGTGGTGTCGGAGAACTACTACCCGGGATGGGTCGCGACGGCGGATGGGAAGGATGCGATGGTGGTGCGCACCGATTATTCGCTGCTCGGCGTCCCGCTGCCAACGGGCGCGACCAAGGTCGAGCTGTCGTTCACCAGCCCGGCGTACCAGCAGGGAAAGCTATTGACCCTCGTCGCGCTGGGACTGTCGATCGTGGGGATCGTCGCGGGTGCTGCCGCGGATCGGAGGCGCCGTGGCTGAGCGGGCGCTGGTCATCGTTCCGACGTACAACGAACGCGACAACATATCCACGCTCATCGGCCGGATCCTGCAGCAGGACTCGCGGCTCGAGGTGCTCGTCGTCGACGACGGTTCACCGGACGGCACCGGCGGGATCGTCGACGAGATCTCGGCGCGCGAGCCGCGAGTGCACGCGATGCATCGCGGGCAGAAGATGGGGCTGGGAACCGCGTATATCGCCGGCTTCAAATGGGCGATCGAGCGGGACTTCGCCTACGTCTTCGAGATGGACGCCGACTTCTCGCACGATCCGGCGCATCTTCCGATGTTCCTCGCGGCGATTCAGGACGCCGACCTTGTGTTGGGCTCGAGGTACAACAAGGGGAAAGTGACCGTCGTGAACTGGCCGATTCGGCGCCTCATGCTGAGCTATGCCGCAAACCTGTATGCCAGGTGGGTAACTGGTTTGCCACTCGACGATTCCACGGGCGGCTTCAAGTGCTTTCGCAGGTCCGTGCTGCAGGCAATCGATCTCGACTCCGTGAAATCGAACGGTTATGGGTTCCAGATCGAGGTGAGCTATCTAGCCTGGAGAAAGGAGTTCAGGATCATCGAGATTCCGATCGTTTTCCACGATCGCACCGAGGGGCAGAGCAAGATGTCGCGGAAGATCGTGTTCGAGGCGATCTGGATGGTCTGGCGGCTGCGCTGGAAGACGATCTTCGGGAAGATTTGACCGTGGGACGGAAGTTCTGGAAGATGTCCGGGTCGGGGAACGACTTCGTCGTGTTCGACGTGCGCGGAGTCGGTGCTGGGCGAGAGCCTCTCGAGCGCCCCGAGGCCATCGAGGGGTTATGCGCGCGCGGAACCGGCGTGGGAGCCGATGGGGTGGTATTTGTGGCGGAGAGCAGCCTCCCAGGGGCCTCGCTGGCCATGCGGTACTACAACAGCGACGGCTCGCGGGGGGCCCTCTGCGGCAACGCGACCCTCTGCGTGACCAGGCTCTCCCCAGAGCTCGGAATCCGGTCTGCAAGCGGGCTCGTCCTGGAGACCGACAGCGGGCTCGTGTCAGCGCGGAATGGCGAGTGGGGGCCGGAAATAGACCTTCCGCCCGTCACTGAAACCGAAGCCGCCGCGACGCTAGCTACCGTGCCTGGCGAGACCAGCATTGGCTACGCCGTGGTCGGGGTTCCGCATCTCGTGGTCCGGTGCAGCGATGTCGCAACGATCCCGGTGGCTGCCCGCGGTGGCGAGCTACGAAACGCCGGATATGGTGCGGGCGGCTCCAACGTGAATTTCGTTTCTGCGCGAGACGGGGTTTGGTCGATCCGCACCTTCGAGCGTGGGGTGGAGGCCGAGACATTGGCGTGCGGCTCGGGCGCGGTCGCCACGGCGATCCTTTTGGCGATGTGGCGGGAGAGCGGGGAGTCGACCTTCCTCCGGACGCGAAGCGGACGTCCGCTCGGAGTTCGACTGCGGCGCGACGGAAGCTCCTGGATTCCCACTTTGGCCGGTGAAGGAAGGATCGTATTTACTGGCGAGATCGCTGAACTCAGCATTTGACGTCGCGCGGCGCCGGATCTGGCTTTTATCCGGCCACCGCAGTCAGCCTGACGCGCCGCCAGAGCTCGCAATCCAATAGCCATCAATGACATAGGGAACAGTGGACCGGCGTGATCAACGCCGTTGTCCACATTTCTCCCCACCTCTTAGTTTACATAATGTATCTTATACGTAGTTCAGTACACCGCAACCTATCGAGCCAACTTCGCGTCACCAAAGCAAGCCGACAACTAAAAAGGCGCCCATCGCTGGGCGCCCCTCTGCCAACAAACATCCTCGAAATCACTCGAAGCCACCCGAGCTCTATCTCCAGCCCAAGCCTCCGCGCGACTCAGCCTGACCCCTCCTTCGCCTCGATCTCGCCCAACCGCACCCGCGCCTCAGCTGACGCCGGACTCTCGTCGTCGTTCGCCAGCGTCGACCAGATCTTCTTCGCGTCGTCCAGCTTGCCGGCCGTCGTCAGCGCCCGCGCCGCGCTCGCCATGAAGACGTCGTGGTCGACCTTGTACGGCGCCTTCGCAGCAGCCTTCTCATACGTCGCGGCGGCGTCTGCGTACTTCCCGGATTGCTCCTCGCCGGCCCCTGTCAGGTTCAGCGCGGTCGCAGCCGTGTAGGCGTCTTTGGCATCCGTAACCGGCTTGAGCTCGGCGATCCCTTGCTGGTACTCGCCCTTCTCGAAGTGCACCTGCGCCAGCAGCACGTGGGCCTGCGTGCCAGCGTCCGTGTCACCGTAGCGCTGGATCAGCTTCTCCAGATCGCTCTGCGCCAGCGGAAGATTCCCTGCGGCCATGGCCGACTGCGCCTCCATCAGCGCCGTCGATGCACTCTCCGCCTGCTTCCGGTTCGACTCCTTGTAGAACCAGAAGCCTCCCGCCACGACCAGCAGTCCGATCGACGCGTACATCAGCTGCCGAGAGTTCGTCTCGAGCCAGGATACCAGAGAGTCGACGCGTTCTTCGACGTCGGGTTTAGCCTTCTTGGTCATGTGGTTTCATAAAGGTGGTGCGCCCGATTGCCGCCCGCGTGCCGCAAGGCGAAAACAGTGTCGGCTGAGGTTAGGTGAGTATAGCTAAGTGACGTGGTGTCATGCAAGTAAACGGGCTCGTGGATCACCCATTCGTCGCCTCACCGCCTGGCGAGCGAAAGGCCATTAGTTGACAAAGTCAAGTAATCGAGTATTCTCCGGTGTATGCCCGACGCCAGACTCGACGCCCGCATCTCCGCCGTCCGTAAATTCAACCGGTTCTACACCCGACAGATCAGCGTTCTTCAGAAAGGTTTCCTGCGAAGCGACCTATCGTTGGCCGAGGTTCGCGTGCTCTACGAGCTCACCCACCAGGATGACGCTACGGCCAGCAGCATCACTCATTCCCTGGGCCTCGACGCCGGCTACCTGAGCCGCATGCTGCGCTCCTTCGAGGAGCGCGGTCTCGTGCAGCGCTGCCGCTCGGACGCCGATGCGCGCCGCACCCTGCTCTCGCTCACACGCAAAGGTCGAAGCGCCTTCGCCAAGCTCGATACGCGGGCCAACGACGAGATTGCGGCGCTCCTCGCCTCCCACTCCGCAACGAGCCAGCGCGCCCTCATCGGCGCCATGCGCTCTATCGAGCACATACTCGCCGACGTCGCTCCCGAGCCCGCTCCGCTATCCGTCGAGTTGCGCCAGCCGGCAGCCGGCGATTTCGGATGGGTCATCGAGCGCCACGGCGAGCTGTACGCCGAGGAGTATGGGTGGGGCGATCGCTTCGAGGCGCTGGTCGCGCAGATCGTCGCGCAGTTCATGCAGGCGCGCGACCCCGCGCGCGAGCGCTTCTGGATAGCGGTCGCCGATGGTGAACGCGTCGGCTCCGTGCTTCTGGTGCGCGAGTCCGACTCCATCGCGCGACTTCGTCTGCTGCTCGTCGAGCCATCCGCGCGACGACTTGGCGTCGGACGCAAGCTCGTGAGCGCGTGTCTCGATTTCGCACGCGCCGCCGGGTACTCGAAGGTCACGCTGTGGACGAATGCCATCCTGCACGCGGCGCGCGCCATCTACATCGCCAATGGCTTTCGCCTCGTGCGCGAGGAGATGCACACGCACTTCGGCAGCGAGCAGCTCGGCCAGGATTGGGAGCTGGAGCTCTAGATGCTCTTGCGACGCGGCGCGCGCACGAGGAGGATGAGCCCCTCGCCGAAGCTGAGCGCGGCCGCGAAGATCGCGATGGTCAGCGGGATCAGCGCAACGCCCGAGAGCACCGCCGCTGCGACGAACGTCGTTGCGGCCAACGAACTTCGTCGCACGAGCGCGCCGATCGCAGCAACTACCGCGATCACGATGCCGGTGACGGGCCCAAAGAGAAACACGCACAGGGCGAAGCAGGCAGCGCCCGCGACGCCACCTACGAGCAGCGCCCCGAGCGGCTCGGTGGCGTCGGTGTCGGGCGAGCGAGGCGCCATGGCGGGCGAGTGCATGTTCGAAGCGTTCGAGGTCGAGTCGGTCATGGTCGATGTCGCGTCCCATTCGAGGTATCCGAGGGCGTTCGCCCCGGCGCGTTTCGCGAACCCGTGACGAAAGGTTACAGCGCGTCCCCGCGCATCCCAAAATATTGCGACGCGATACATTTATCGAATCCTATGAATTCCGGCATTGACGCCCTCCTGAACCGGGCCCGCAAGGTGCGCGACGATCTCGCGCTCCCCGAAGCCGCGAAGTCGGAATCGCGGCGCGACCGTCGTACCCGCACCCTCGACGATCCCGGTATCGCGACGTCCGTCGCCGCCGCGCTCGACTGGCTCGGCAAAGCCCAGGACAACTCTCTCTCGAACGACGGCGCGATCGCGCGCGACTACAGCCTGGTCTCCGGCTGGCGCGCGTCGCATCCCGAGACGAGCGGCTACATCGTCCCAACGCTTTTGCGCGGTCAGCCCGGCGTGTCGAGCGAGGTCCATCGCGAGCGCGCGCGCGGCGCTGGTGGCTGACGCCGCATCGTCCCCCGCTCTTTCGCATCGCGAGGAAGCGGGGGACGTCCCCACCATCATCACCGTCATCATCGTAGGTGCCGAGCCGCGCAAGCTCGTGACGATCGCCCGTTCGCTGCAACGCGCGGGCGTGCGCTGCGTAGTCGCGACGCCGCGCGGCCAGTCGCTGCGCATCTCCTCGCGCGCAATCGCCGGCACCGTCAAGCTGCGCGGCGACATTGCGGAATCGGCCACGATGCTCGTCCGCCTCGCGCGGTCCGAAAACGCGAGGTGGGTCGTGCCAACGAGCGACACGTCGCTGCAAATCGTGTGCGCTGCCTACGACGATCTCTCGCGATTCTGCGCCGTTGGCGCGCCGCGGCCGGAGATCGTACAGCGCGTGCTCGACAAGTCGATCACGCTGAAGATCGCCGAGCAGGTCGGCGTGCCGGTGCCGGTGTCGGTGGCGATCGAGCGCGCGAGCGACATCGACGCCGCGCTCGCGCGCATGCGCTTCCCGATCATCGCCAGGCCGGGCGACAAGAGCCGCAAGACGTCGCATCAATTCAAGACGCGCACCTTCGAGTCCGAGGAGGAGCTGCGTGCGACGTTCGCGACGCAGACGCGCTTCGGCGAGGGGCTGCTCTTCCAGTCGTACCACGGCGGCCAGGGCGTCGGAATCGAGCTGCTGGTCTCGAAGGGCGAGCTCGTAGCGAGCTTTCAGCATCGGCGGCTGTCGGAGAATCCGCCGTCGGGCGGCGTCGCCGCGGTCGCGATCGCGGAAGCCGTGGATCCGAAGCTCCTCGACTACTCGATGCGGCTGCTGCGCGCGCTCGAGTGGGAAGGCGTGGCGATGGTCGAGTTCCGTCACGAGCGCGGCACGGGCGAGACCGCGCTCATGGAAGTGAACGGACGCTTCTGGGGATCGCTCCCTCTCAACACCATCGCGGGCGTCGACTTTCCGCTGTACGCCTGGCAGCTTTCGCAGGGGCAAGTGCCCGCTCCACCCGCGACATACCCCCTCGGCCTTCGCGTGAGATGGACGGCGGGCGCACTCGAGCGCGCAGGATACGCATTCGCGGAGAACCCCGGGGAGCGCATTGCGTTCGGCGCGGCGTTCCGGCAGCTGCTCACCGATTTCGCGCCAGGCGTGAAGTCGGCAATGTGGTCGTGGAGCGATCCGCTTCCGGCGATCCAGGAAGTCACGTACGTGCTCAAGCGCTGGTCGAAGGATGCGGTGAAGTTCGGTGTGCGCGCGATCATCCCGCGCTCGCTGCTCGCCATCGCGAAGGACTCGCGCAACCTCTCCGCGGATCGTCGCGGGGCGTACGTGAAGCGGCGGCTGCTCGGCACTTTGGGCGCAGCGCGCGCGGTCTCGCTTCCGACCCCCGCCGCTTCGGTGATCTTCGTCTGCCACGGGAACATCATGCGGAGCGCCGCGGCAGCCGGCTTTCTCCGCGACGATCTGCGCGAAGCGGGGATCACGTCCGTCAGAATCGGATCCGCGGGCACGCACGCGCACGACGGTCGCCCCGCGGACGCGCGCGCGCAGGACGCCGCTCGACAGCTCGGACTCTCGCTGCGCGAGCACAGCGCGACGCGGCTCACCGCGCAGCTGGTCGCGGACTACGACATCATCTTCGCGATGGATGATCTCAACTACGTGAACATCCTCGCGAGCTTTCCGGACTCGCGGTCGAAGCTGCGACTGTTCGGCGGGATGAGCGCGACCGGGACATACCGCGAGCACGAGATCGCCGATCCGTACATGACCTCGACCGGTGAGATCGGCGCGACCATCGCGATGATCAAGCGCTACGTGGCGGAGCTCGCGACTGCGCTCGAGGCGCGCGCGCGGGGAGCGGGCGCGTAATGGCGATCACCTTCACTGCCCGTCGAAGGGACGCTGCGAGGGACTGACGGTACGGCGCGGCCACGCGGACGATGCCATCGACGCACACATCGCACTGCACATCAACTCGATGGACCGGCGGAAATCGCGCGGCGAGAACGTCTCGCTGGAGTTCGAACGCGCGGGCTCTGCCGCTCTCCTCGCCTCCGGACCCGGCGAGCTGTACCAGGCCATGCTCGGCGATCACGCCATATTGGCGCCGAACGGATATAAGCCCGCATTCAGGATGTCGCCACGCCCGCGCGACTCCAATCGCCCGTATGCCGACGCGACCTCCGGCATCACGTCGACGAGCCACGCGGGTGGCGACGCGATGAACTTTGGCTCGATGGGTCCGCCGAAGACATCGACCTGCGGAAATCGGGCGAAGGCGGCGGTGTACGCCGAGAGCCTGAGCGACGCCGGGGTCGTGTCGTCGTCGGTGAGGACGATGTAATCACCGCGCGACGCGACGACGCGGGTCAACGCCTCGAGCGTGTGCCGGAGCACCGCCGCGCGATTGTGGGTGGGAATGGCGACGGTGAGAAAGCTCATTTCATAGTGCCGCCGTGCGCGATCACGGAAGCAGAATCGGATCCGCGCGGAACGACTGCGCGGCGCGCGCGCCGTGGCGATGCTCGTCGAGTCTCAGGTCGACGAACGACTCGCCCTTCACGCGCGGATCGTCGGCGACGGTGAGCAAGAAACCGCGGCTCTGGTAGTCGTGGTAGCCGCCCGCCGTTTCGGCCACATGATAGCCGACCTCGTAGACGCCTGCGGGAAGATTGAACGCCATGCTCCATTCGACGCTCGCCGTTTCACCTGCCTTGAGCTTCAGCGAGTACCCGAGCATGCGCGCATACGTCGTGTCGACGACGACCTTTCCCGCGCGGCTCACGAAGAAACCAGGCGTGAGGTCGCTGTCCCTCTTCGCCGATCGTGTGCGTGAACGCGATGCGCTCGCCGGGTGCGACGACGAGATCGGTGCCCATCGTCGACGAGAAGTCGACCGTCGTCGCGCGCGGCTGATCGAAGATCTTGGGCTTGTACTGCCCCCCGCTCTTGTAGTACTCGCCCACGACGGACATCAGCTCGCCGCGCACGGTGACCGTCCCGTGATCGAGCAGCAGCGCCGAATTACAGAGCGACAGCACCGCGTCCATGTGGTGCGACACGAAGATCACCGTCGTGCCGCTCTTCAGGAGGATCTTGAGCAGCGTGGACTTCCCTGCTCCGTTGTGCCCGATGACACCGAGCGCGTCGCCCTTCCGGATCTCGAAGGTCACATCGCGCAGCGCCCAGAAGTCGCCCTGCTGCAGCTCGGACGCGGGCGCCGCGCCTCGCAACACGCGGCGCACCGCGGCGGGGACGAGATCGCGAAGGCTGTCGTGCCGCTCGCCGCGCCGGAATTTCTTCCAGACAGCGTCCATGGAAATCGCGAGATCGCTCATCGGATGCTCAGACGTACTCGGCGAAGAGATGCTGCAACCGCCGGAACATCAGCGCGGAACCGAGGACGCCGAGAATCGAGAAGGCGGCGGAATAGACGAGCTCCGACGGCTGCCACGCGATGCGCGGGATCCCCTTCACGACGACGGTGAGCGGCACGAGCAGGTTGTGTCCCTCGACGATCGAGAGACGAAGTCCCTCGAGGATTCCGGTGAGAGGGTTGAGCATCGCCAGGTACGCGCCTGTCGGTCCGAGCATCGCGGGCTCGAAGAAGATCGGGGTGAAGAAGATTCCGAACATCAGCACGACCTGCACGATGTATTTCACATCCCGGAAGAAGAGGTTGGCACAGCTTAGAAAGAGCGAGACGCCGGTCGTGAAGAGGAGCAGCAATACGAGGAGCAGCGGCACCCACACGTCGCTCGGATGGAGGCGCACGCCGAGGAACGGGAGTATGATGAGGAGGGTGACGGCTCCGATCGACGTGTCGAACGACTGTGCGCCGACGGACGAGAGCGGAAGAACCTCGCGCGGGAAGTAGATCTTCGTGACGAGGTTCGCGTTGCCGACGAGGCTCGCCGTGGCGAAGCCGAGCGCGCCGACGAAGAACGCCCAGCCGACGCCCTTGATCGCGATGTTCGCGATGTCGCTCGGATGCAGCGTCGCGCCGGAGATCTGCGCCATCGCGTAGCGCACGATGAGTCCCGAAAGCACGATGAGGCACGGCATGAACACCGCCCACATGAAGCCCATGGCAGCTTGCTTGTAGCGTAGCTTGATGTCGCGCCGCGTCAGTTGTTCGAGCAGCTCGCGGTGCTGCCAGATTTCGACAGTCGCGCCCTTGAGATCAGCGAACATTCAGGCCGGTATGAGGGAACGCCGACGAGCGTCGGCCGAGTCGAAATATACCGACCTGGCGACTGGCGACTGGCGGCGCGGCATCGGAGCGTCGCGTCAGCGGTTGTCGCCTGGGGTGCGCGGCGGCTCGTGCATGTCGTAGCCGCCCGGGCGTGGAAGGAACGATTTGATGACCCCCATCGCGGCCGCGACGGTCGGGCTGGTGCGCCAGCTCGCGGCGAACCAGCGCCTCGCACTGCTCGCGTGGCCGGCGCATCGTTCCGCGTAGGCGACGTGGAACTGCAGCGCGCTGATGTTCTGCGCGGCCGCACTCTGCTCTGCCGGCGACATGCGGCTGCGGAGTCGTTCGAGATGCGCCTTTCGCACGGCGATGCCATCGATTCTCGTTGCAGTGGGTGTGGTACCGGTGAGGCTATCCAAGTGCTTCCGAACGATCGTGTGCATCTCGTTCACGAACACGAACGGTGTGTGCTCGGCGAGCCGGAACCAGTAGTCGAGATCCTCGAAGCAGATGAGCGTCTCGTCGAACCAGGTACTTTCGGCGGGGAGCAGGTCACGATGGAAGACGACCGTCGAGGTGCCGATGGCAACATAGGTGAGCAGAAAGGCCGGGAAGCTGCGCGAGCACAGGTAGAGGTTGCCGCTGACGTGCTGAAGATAGGGAGCGGCGATCTCGGTGAACTTCGCGAGGGCGAGCGTGCCGGCGGCGGCCTTTTTCCCGGTGCTCTCGTAGAGCCGCTGCGCATCGGAGAAGGCGAATCTCGCGCCGGTGAGCTGCATCGCGGCAACGGCGGACTCGAGGCGCGTCGGCATCGCGATGTCGTCCGCGTCGAGGAGCGCGATGTACGTGCCGCGTGCGGCGCGCAGACCATCGTTGCGCGCGCAGGAGGGGCGACCGGAGGGAGTCAGGCGCGCGATGACGCGAATGCGCGGATCCTCGGCGGCGGCGGCGCGCGCGAGGGCGAGGGTGTCGTCGTTCGAGCCGTCGTCGATGACAAGTATCTCGATATCGGCGAGCGTCTGCGCGCGAAGGGAGTCGAGCGCTTCGACGAGGTACGCGCTGACGTTGTACGCGGGGACGATGACGGAGACGAAGGGCGCGGGGCTCCGCTCGGCAATGCGAGTCACGACCAATTTGCCCGGATGAAGTCGGCGGCGGCTCGATCATCAGCGCGGTCGGTCGACACGAGCGTTGCAAACTCGAACAGCTTGTCCGCGCTCACTTGTAGAGTTTTTTCGTTGAGCCTAAGGAACACGAGCGCGCAAGCTAAGCCGGTGCGCTTACTCCCATCCGCGGATCCCTGCGATCGGGAGAACCCGACCCAATACGCGGCTGCGAGATCAGCGAGGTCGCATCGCAGTCGTTCGTGAATCGCATTCGCGCTCGGGCAAGCGTCGAGAGCACGACTTCTTTGTAGAGAACGCCGTGCGCTCCGCCGAACCGCTCGACCTGCTGCGCATGCAGCATTAACAGCACCGATTCCGAAATCCAGGTTGGTTCGCTGGCGGCCACCTACTTCGCGAGCTGCCGGAAGACAGAATCGTATTCGGCCATGATTTGCTCATGTGCAGCGATCGCACTTGCGAGTTCTTCGGAGTGCGGGACGACGCGAAATCCACCCAGGCCATCTTCGATCCAATCCAGCTCCTGTCCAGCTGTGAGGCCCAAACGACGCGTGACTTCGCCAGGGAGTGTGGTCACCATGGAGGCGCCTTGAGCGCGAGTTCGGCTATTGATTGGAGTCATTATGGATAGGGAGAAGCGATTAACGACGCCGGCCAGCGTAATATATGTAACTAAAGTTCCATTTTTAGGACGTGTTGAGCGAGCGCTTCGTCACAGCACGCGGCGAGACGACTCGAGGGTAATCAACAGGATAGAGGAGCTCCCTCTCGAACTTCGCCGTCGCGGAGAGCGAGCGGTGAAGATGTGCGTGGAGGCGTCAATCTCCGGTTGCCGCGCGTGCCGTGCACGCACGAGAGGCCGGGCACAATGGCACATTTATGCGGGCATGTCCTAATCGATAAGCGTGAGCAGCTCCTTCGCTGCCGCAGCCGACGACGCGGGATTCTGCCCAGTTACGAGCATTCCATCGCGCACCACGTAACTTCCCCAGTCGGCGCCCTTCTCATACAACCCGCCGTGCTGCTTCAGCATGTCCTCAACGAGGAAGGGCACGACGTCGGTGAGCCCCACGCCCTGCTCCTCGCTGTTGGTGAAGCCCGTGACGCGCTTGCCCGCCACCAGCGTCTTTCCGTCGGGACCGTAGGTGTGACGGAAAACCGCGGGCGCATGGCAGACTGCGCCGATGGGCTGCCCATTCTTCGCGAATGTCTCGATCAAGCGACGGCTGTCCGCGTCCTCGGCGAGATCCCACAATGGTCCGTGGCCGCCGGGATAGAAGATCGCGTCGAAGTCAACCGCCTTCACGTCCGACAGCTTTGCGGTTGATGCCAGTGCGCGCTGCGCGGCGGCATCGCTCTTGAACCGGCGCGTGTCGTCGGTTTGCGCGTCGGCGTCGTCGCTCTTTGGGTCGAGAGGCGGCTGTCCCCCTTTCGGCGACGCGAGGGTGACGTCCGCGCCCGCATCCGTAAACACGTAGTACGGCGCGGCGAACTCCTCGAGCCAAAAGCCGGTCTTCTTTCCCGTGTCGCCGAGCTGGTCGTGCGACGTGAGCACCATCAGGATCTTCTTTGTCATAGTTCGTCAGCGTCTCCCACGCGAATCACGCGCTTGCCGAAGTTGTCGCCCTCAGCATTCCGACGAATGCGTCCGGAGCGTTTTTCGAGTCCGTCGATGACGTCCTCGCGTTAGACGATCTTTCTGTTGCGATCCAGCGTCGGATGACCGCGGCAAACTCGGGGTACCTTGGCGGGACGTTGTTGCAAACGTTGAAGCCCTGCATCATGATTCGCGGCGTCAAAGTCTTACCATTGCATGCATCGCGCCGCGGGTCGACCGCGCTCACAATCGTCGAGCCGAGCCCATGTCTTCGAGCGGGATTGCGACGAGCGCCGCGAAGATCATCGATGCGCGCGAAACGAGGTCATGATGTTGAACGGCGTGAGCGAAGCCCTCTTGCCCGCCGACAGCTATCTCGCGCGCGATGGTACGCGTACCAATGGTCGTCGGAACCATCCCGGCAGCGCCGCGCGCGATCGCGCAGTCACCAGAGCCGAATGGCGCGTCGTCGCTGACGATGGCCGTGAGCGCTCGCCGTACGCGGGAGATTCACCGTGCACAAGGAGTAACGCACAACGGCGCACGAATTCGCTCGCTGGCGACCTTGTAGAATCGCGTAACTCAACGTGCCCCCGGGGTGACTCGAACACCCGGCCAACGGTTTAGGAAACCGCTGCTCTATCCACCTGAGCTACGGGGGCGGAAATATCGAAGCTCGCGCAAGCTAATGATTTAGACGGCCACCCGCAGTGGATGGGCGCAGCTCGCTGGCTGCGTGCGTAGCCTTGTAACTCCCGCGTCGCATTCGACGGCCCCGCGCCACTTTCTTCTCGCTGACGGCGTCGAAGTGCGAGGCGCGCGTAATTTGACGCCGTGGCTGGCAGCGTCGCGATGCACCCCGCGCAAAAAAGTCGTCGTTTTTGTGAAGGAGCTCTTGCCCATTGACTCGCCGTCTCGGAAAAGTCGAAGCGTAACTGATGGCAGGAGGCGACACACGCCTTGACGAGTCTCGAAGAAATCCTCGCGTGCGAACGTGTGTTCGCGTACAAGACGCAACACGAATGCGTTGATATGTGGTCGCACAGGCTCTAGCACATCGTAGGCGAGCGAATCCCGACCGACGCAATCGGCTGGAGAATGCGGATGCCGGGGTCGCAACCAGCCGCGAGGACGGCGATACTGGCCTCCGCGCCTGCAATTCCATAGCAGTAATTAAGGATCGCGTTGAGCGCAATCACACCCTTGCGCGCACTATCGGTGAGCGGCGAGTGTCGCTCGCCAAAGGTTCGCCAGTGCGCCGGGATGCGGGCGAGATGCTTCACTGGAAACGAAGCTCGACCGATTACCATGAGTGCCAGTATGCGGCTGCCGCGCGGGCCTCCACGTACCGCACACGGTCAAGTGTTCTCGCGCCCTCGATGTACGGCAAAGAATCGCGAAGCGCTTGCGCAATCTGCTCAGTTTCTGGAACAGCGGCGAGCGTACGCGCCTGACCCTCGATCTTCGCCTCGATCAGCTCGCGACTCAATTCGAGCGCCACGTCAGAATACAATGCGAGGGCCTGGGCGCGTCTCAGTCGTGCGTCATCGAGACGACGGGTTGCAGTGACGGCGACTAAGCGTCCGTCATGATCGAGCTGCACGACATGCGCGGAGCGAGAAAAATAACAACACAGAAAACCGACCACCACTTCAGTAGCCGATTCGCTGTTTTCTCTCGATTTTTGGGGGCGTGGTCGGTCTCGGTCTTCTTAGACGCACCAGAATCCCGCAGCCTGCGTGGAGACTGCGGAAGGTAGACTTTATCCTCAGCGCCGCTCCACATCGCGTAGGTGCGCAAGTCGCTGCTTCACTTGGATCACTTTGGGCTGGAGCTCGGGGTCGGCGTCCTTCCACAGGCTCACGAACTGGACGTAGTGGCTGACGGCTCTCTCCCGGTCGCCCTTTGCTTCGTACATCTCTCCGAGACGTTTGTGGATCCCCGCGAGCACTTGCGCGTCAAGCAGGTAGTAGCTCAGCACAGCCGGCGTCGCGAGGTAGCGCTCGTACATCGCGATCGCCGAGTCGGGCATGTTGGCTTGGTCGTACGCGCGCCCGAGTTCCGCTGGGAGACAGGGGATGCACTCGTCAACAGGGCCGTCTGGGAGCTGGTCACCCGCCCTGAATTCGACGACCGCGTCGAGCGGGCGCCGCTCGGCCAGCGCTATCTCGCCAAGCGCGTTGTGCCGCTCCGGCTCCTGATCCCGGCGGAGCGCCGAGTCCTTCACCTCGGCCGCGGACTGCGCGAGCAGCGCCCGGGCTCGATCGGGGCGGCCGGCAAGCGCGTACACTTCAGCGGCAGGCGAGTATGGGCGATCGATTTCCCTGAGCGAGCGAAGTGGCGTGCGTGCGAGTGCAGCATCGAGCTTCTGCACGCTCCGTGCGGGTTGCTCCAGAAACCAGCTGTCCACCCATGCGGAGTAGATCGCGCCGCTCAGCGGCGGCGGCGGAGCGCCGCGCGCGACGTCCTGCGCCTGCGCATCGGCCTCGAGCCGCGCGCTCGCTGCGAGCCGACCATGAAGCATCTCGAGGTCGGCGAGGCGGTGCGTTGCCCAGGCACGGTTTCCAACGTCGCGGTCGTCCGCACGAATTTGAAGGAGGCGGCGTGTGGCGGAATCCACTTGCCCTCGAGCGAAGAATAGGGCGGGAGCCAACGTCGCGATCCGCGCGGCCGTCGGATATTCTGCTCGAGCGGCGGCCGCGCTGGACTCGGCCTGTGCGAGCTCGTTGTTGGCGATCTCGGCGAACACAAGATACATGTTCTCGTATA
>JBDTJH010000126.1:0-14970 GCA_039935955.1 Gemmatimonadaceae bacterium | reverse complement strand
TCGGCATCATTCACGCCTTCATCGGCATCGCGGTGACCGGCTCGGGGAATCTGAGCGCCGTCGCGCCGGGAGTGGCCGAGGCGCTGACCGCGACGGCGGCGGCGCTCTCGGTCGCGATCCCGGCGGTGTTCGGCTACAACATCTTTGCGGCGCGACTCAATCGCCTGGAGAGTGAGCTCGAAGGCTTCGGCACCGAGATCCTTGCGATGATGGTTCGCGAGGGGCGGATTTAGATGAGCCGGCGCTCGCGCGCGGGGCGTCTCCCGCTCAACGCCGACATCAATGTCGTCAGCCTCATCGACGTGATGATGCTCCTCATGGTGATCTTCATGATCACCGCGCCGATGATGCAGGGCGGCGTAGACATCCAGCTGCCGCAGGCGCAGGCGCGGCCGCTCGAGTCGAAGAATGGGCTCGTCGTGACGATCGACCGCAGCGGCAACATTCTCGTCGACGAGAACAAGCTTCGCTACGAGGAGTTCCGCGCGAGCTTTAAGGCGCTCGCGGCGCAGCGCGGACGCGGCGGCATCTATCTCCGTGCCGACAAGGGCGTGCCGTACGGCACCGTGGTGCAGGTGCTCGCGATCATGCGCGCGGCGGGCGTCGGCGACGTAGGGCTCGTCGCGGAGCCCGAGGCGATCAAACGGTGAGCATTTCGCGCGCCGACGATCGCTCCCGGCTCGCACTCCCGCTCACCTTCTCGACGATCGGGCACGTGGCCGTCGCGGCGGCGCTCATCTTCATCCGCCCCGCGCCGCCGAAGCAGCTCCCCCCGATGTATCGCGTCAACATAGTAGCGGCGCCTCCGGGTCCGCGTGCGGAGGGCGTGGTCGTGCCGCCGGCCGCGACGCCGCCACCGCCGCCCCCCAAGGTCGCTCCGGTGCCGCCGCGCGCGCAGACGCCGCCCAAGGCGATGCCGATGCCGACGAAGGTGCCGACGAAGACCGTCCCGCCGGCCACGCCCACACCGACTCCGACGGCGACGCCTCCGAAAACCGTGACTCCGCCAGCGGGTGGTGGGCCCACCGGCGATCGCGGCACGGATGTCGCCACCGTTCGCACCGAGGGCGTCGACTTTCCGTTCCCCGGCTATCTCGAGAACATCGTGCGCCAGATTGCCAAGAACTTCGGCGAGCACAGGAACACGAATGTGCGAGCCGAAGTACAGTTTCTGATCCGGCGCGACGGAACGGTGAGCGCGATCTCGTTCGTGACTCGGTCCGGTAACTATTCCTTCGACCTGGACGCACAGGGCGCGGTGGAGGCGGCGGCAAAGAACAACGGTTTCGGTCCGCTCCCCAATGGTTTCGCCGACGATGTGCTCCCCGTCATATTCAGCTTCGATCCAACGGTGGTTCATTGATGACTGTCCAATCCCGTCTGCTCCGCGCGCTGGCTTTGGCGCTCCTCCTCGCTCCCTTCTCCGCGCGCGCGCAGGACACGACGCGCGCGGTGCGCATCGGGCTCACCTATCAACCCGGGACGAAACCCGGTGTGATCGTGCTCCCTGTGCGCGGCGCGTGGGGGGACAGCATCCAGGGGATCATCGCGCGTGATCTCGACTACGGCGATCGCGTCGAGGTGATCGGGCTCCCCGGCTCTCCGGCGGCGGCATCGCTGCAGGGGATCGGGCCCGGCGTGAGCTATCCGCTGTGGAAGTCACTGAACGCGGCGGCAGCGGTCCAGGCCACGGTCACCCCCTCCGGTGTGCATATCGCAGTACATGATGTGACGGGGCGTAAGATCGTGCAGGTAGCTGACTTCCAGCTTCCACTTACAGGTGGTTCCGAGGATTGGCGGCTGGCGGTGCATGGCGTCTCGGATGAGGTCGAGCAGTGGATCACCGGTTCGCACGGCGTCGCGCAGACGCGACTGCTCTTCGTGCGCGGCGGCCGAGTCTACGTGATCGACAGCGATGGTTACGGAGAGCGGCTGGTGAGCGATGCGGGGCTCGCGTTGTCCCCCGCGTGGGCGCCGGATGGACACACCATCGCGTATAGTGTGCTCGGTAGCAGAGGATGGAGCATCGTGACCAAGGACGTGAACGGCGGTGCGGGGCGAACACTGCCGTCGACGACGACGGGGCTGAATACGACCCCGGCATTTTCCCCCAATGGTGCCACGATCGCGTACTCGCACGGCGATGAAGCAGGCACCGATCTGATGCTGATCGACATCGCCGGCGGCGGACCGCGACGGATCACGGTCGGTCACGGCTCCGACAACACATCGCCCGAGTTCAGCCCCGATGGACGGCGAATCGCATTCACCTCGGGGCGCGCCGGGCATCCAGAGGTATACATTATGGATGTCGACGGTTCGAACGTGGAGTTGCTGACACCGTTTAACTTTGGAGATCAGAACTACCGCTCGAATCCCGATTGGGCGCCGGACGCGCAGCACATCGCCTTCGAGTCGCAGATCAGCGGGATGTTTCAGATCATGGTCATCTCGCTGCGCGATCGCTCGGTGAAGCAGTTGACGAGCGAAGGCGTCAACGAGGATCCAGCGTGGGCACCGGACGCGCGCCATCTGGTGTTTACGTCGTCACGAACGGGCGTCAAGCAGTTGTGGATTCTCGATTCCGAATCCGGGCGCGCTCGGCAGCTCACGCACGCGGGCGGCGCTCGCCTGGCGGCATGGTCGCGCACGATGGGCCACGCTCGCTGAGTTGTAAGAATCGCGCGCATCCGCGCGCGACGAAGCCGGTTTTTTTTTCGCAGCACCGTGTTCCTTCTTTGGAGAGACCCATCATGAACGCTCGCTCGCTGTACGCTGTCTCCTCGCTCGCTGCCGTACTCGCGCTCGGCGCGTGTCACAAGAAGGTCGCACCGCCGCCGGCGCCCGCCCCCGCGCCCGCGATGGCTCCTCCCGCACCACCGCCGCCGCCGCCGCCGGCCCCCGCGCCGACCGAGACGAGCAGCGATGAGATGGCGCGGATGCGTGATGCGGCCCGTGCCTCGCTCACGGCGCCGATCTACTTCGACCTCGACAGCGATGCGCTCAGCGATGCCGATCGCGCCTCGCTCGATGCGAAGGTCGGGATCCTGAACGCGAGCAGCGGTGTCAAGATCCGCGTCGCCGGCCATACCGATGAGCGTGGCTCCGACGAGTACAACCTCGCACTCGGCCAGCGTCGCGCGGCCGCCGCGAAGCGGTATCTCACGCAGCACGGCGTGCCCGATGCGATGATCGACATCATCAGCTACGGCGAAGAACACCCCGCAATGGATGGTCACGACGAAGCGTCGTGGTCGAAGAACCGTCGCGATGAGTTCGAGATCACTGCGGGCGCCGACGCCCTCAAGCCGGCTGCCCAGTGATTCGCGGCGTGCGGTGCCTGGTGCCGTTCGTGCTGCTCGCGACCGGCGCGTGCTTCGCCACACGGGAGGATGTGCAGGCATTGCACGCTGATGTGCAGACGCTGCGCGCGGACAACGCGCGCAGCGATTCTGCGCGTCGCGCGTCGCTCGACCGGGTCGTCGCGTCACTGAACCTCGTGCGCGATTCGCTCGGCCTGTTGAGTACGCGCGTCGTGAAGATGCAGGGCGACGTACGGGGCGACCTGTACAACGTCGGCCAGCAGCTGTTGCAGATTCAGGAGCTCACGGGTCAGAGCCAGCAGCGCGTGCAGGAGCTTCGCGCGTCGCTCGAGGCGAGGCAGTCCGACATCGCCTCGTCGGCCAGCGCGCCGCCGCCGTCTCCATCGATGACGCCGAGCGGCACACCGCCCGCATCGTCACTGCCGCGGGCGGGGGCCACCACGCCGCCGCCGGCCGCGAGCGCGGGAGCGACGCCAGGCCCCAACCAGCTCTTCCAGCTCTCCCTCGAGCAGCTGCGCCGGGGATCGCCGGGCGCGGCACGTACCGGCCTGCAGACGCTGCTCCAGCAGTACCCGACGTCCGATCTCGTGCCTGACGCGCAATTTTATCTTGGTGAGGCGTACAAGCAGGAGGGCAACGCGGCCGGAGCAGACTCCGCCTACGCGGCTATAGTTTCCGGCTATCCGACATCTCCTCGCGCGCCGACGGCACTTTACAAGCGGGCGCTGGGTATGGAAGAGAAGGGAAACGTCACCGGTGCGCGCGGACTGTTGAATGATCTGGTGCAGCGCTATCCTCGCTCCGATGAGGCCGCGCTCGCGAAGGATCGGCTTCGCACGCTCAAGTAGTCGCCAGCCGGACACACATGCAGGAAAAAACCACGGTCGACAGCGACGAGATGCCGTTCCTCGATCATCTCGAGGAGCTGCGGTGGCGCATCATCTGGTCACTTGCGGCGCTCATGGTGTCGGTCGGGATCGCCTTCTGGATAATGCTGCAGTTCGATGTCATCGGGCTGCTCGAGAAGCCGATCCTTCCGCAGCTGCACGGCCACAAGCTCGTCTACACGCATCCCGGCGATCCATTCGCGATCGTGCTCAACGCGTCGATCGCGCTCGGCGTGCTCATCGCGCTGCCGGTGGTGTTCTATCAATTCTGGTCGTTTATTTCGCCGGCACTGCATCGGCATGAAAAGAAGCTCGTCATGCCGATGTTCGCGTTCGCGACGTGCCTGTTCCTGTGCGGCGTGAGTCTTTCGTGGTTCGTCGTTCTGCCGCTGGCGCTGCCGTGGCTCATGAACTTCAGCGGGCCATCGCTGGAGCCGATGATCACAGCCTCGGAGTATTTCGGCTTCGCGATCAGCATGACGCTGGCCTTCGGTATTTGCTTCGAGCTGCCGATCGTCATCGTCTCGCTTGCGCTGCTCGGCATCGTGACGCCGAAGTTCCTGAACAAATACCGCCGACATGCCATCGTCGTCTGTGTGATCATTGGCGCGTTCCTGACACCTGGTGATCTCGTCTGGACCACAATCGCGATGGCGGTTCCGCTCTACTTTCTCTACGAGCTGAGCGTTGTGCTGACGATCATCATCTACCGCCGGCGATTGCGCCGGGAGGCGGCACTCGAGGCGCAGGCCGCGGCGTGACCGCACGGTGGATCCTGTGCGCGCTCGCACTGGCCGCAACGCCGGCGTTCGCCCAACAGCCGATCCAGCTGCCGACTCAGTATCCCACGGCCGGCCAGTTCCCCGGTGACACCGGCGGCACGCATGGCCGCCGCATGCAGCCGTCGCGCAACCCCGCCGACTCCGCGCGCGCCGACAGCCTGCATGCGCCGCGCATTCTCGTCGTCTGGCCGGATCCCGACTCGACGATGGCGCAGCTGCTCCAGCGCACCGGCTACACGATCACGCGCTACCAGAGCAAGGATGCGCAACTGAGCGCCAGTCGTCACCAGCTCAAGCTCTCCGGCAAGGCGGCGGTCGAGCGGGTGCAGACGACGCTCGTCGCCGACACGATTCTCTACAACGATTCGCTGCACCTCATGCGCGCGACTGCGCCGATGGAGGACACCATCTATCTGCGCGATCCGTCCCAGGGCACCGCGGATCTCCTCGCGCAGGGAAGACTCGAGTACGATCTCCGCCGCCACTTCGGGCTCGTGGACAGGCTGAGCACCTCCTCCGCGCAAAATGGGCAGACGTGGTACATCTACGGCCACGCCGCCGCGGTGAAGGGTGACACCACGGGAAAGGGACACAGCATCTCGTACGCCGAAGATGCGTCGATCACGAGTTGCGACCTACCGGAGCCGCACTATCACTTCCAATCGTCGGAAGTGAAGATCATCAGCAAGACGCTGCTCGTCGCGCGGCCGGCGGTGCTCTACGTGGCCGACATACCAGTGCTCTGGCTCCCGTTCATCTTCCAGGACATGCGCTCCGGACGCCGCAGCGGCATCATCCCGCCGCGCTTCGGCATCACCGACATCGTGCGCACGTCGCCCGACTATGTACGCTCCGTCGAGAATCTCGGCTACTACTTCAACATCAACGACTACATGGACGCGCTGGTCTCCTACGACTGGCGCAGCGGCACGAGCAACCAGACAGGCGACTTCGGCTACAACAAGTTCAATGGCGAATACCGCTACCGGTGGCTCAACCGCTTTGTGAGCGGCGGCATCCGCGCCAGCTACTGGACGTACAGCAACGGGCAGCGGACGATCGGATTCAACTGGGCACACTCGCAGCAGTTCTCGCAGTCGAGCAGCCTGAACATGAATCTGAATTACACCAGCAACACGACGGTCTATCAGCAGGACGCACTCACCGTCGCGCAGGCGCTCGCCGCGATCTCGTCCCAGCTCGCACTCACGCAGAAGCTCGGTCCGTTCAACCTCACTGCCGGTGGTTCGCGCTCGCAGTACGCGGGGCGCGATCTCGTCAATCAGGATTTCCCGAACTTCTCCGTGACGCCGGCGGGACCGGTCAAAATCGCCTCGTGGCTCTCGTGGACGCCGACGCTGTCCGTCGACAACAACCAGGCGTTCAATCTCGAAGGGCAGACCACCTATCGGTACTCGATGACGCCGGGCGGGTTGCTCGACAGTACCGCGATCAAGGCAAATACGCGCAACACGACGGCGAACTTCCAGTCACCGCTGCGCATCGGCCGCTTCCAGCTGAGCAACAGCTTCCGCTATAGCGACCAGCTCAACGATCTCCCGACGACGGTCACACAGTTCGACTTCAATACCGGCGTGCAGACGGGCTCGCGCACCTACGCGAACATCCGGAAGCAGCAGCTCGACTGGGACACACAGTTCTCGCTTCCCGGCGTGCTACAGGGCACGTGGAACGTCGCGCCGTTCGTCTCGTTTCAGAACGCCGATGGCAGCTACGCGTACCTGGTGAAGACGACGTTGTCCAACGGCGCGTGGGTCAGCCAGTCCAAGCGCGTGCAGACGGGTATCTCGGCGTCGCCGACGTTTTTCGCCTTCTTCCCCGGCTTTGGTCCGTTCTCGCGGCTGCGACAGTCGATTCAGCCGCGTCTCTCGTTCTCCTACGCGCCATCATCGGATGTGAGCGACGCCTTCCTGCTCGCGACGGGCCGCACCCGCAGCGGCTACCTCGGCGGTCTTCGCTCGGAGACGATGCAGTTTCAATTCAACCAGGTGCTCGAGGCGAAGCTGCGCTCGAAGTCGGACACGGCTCCCGATGCGGGCGACAAGATCCGGCTGCTGACGATCAACGCGTCGCCGATCGACTACGACTTCGTCGTCGCCTCGCGCACGCATCGCTTCGGCGTGACGAGCAATTCGTTCAGCTACAACCTCCAGTCGGATCTGCTGCCGGGCTTCGACTTTTCATCGAACTACTCGCTTTTCCAGGGCGATCCGCTCAGCGACACGGCGCAGTTCAAGCCGTTCCGCACGGGGATGACGGCGACGTTCACGATCGGGAAGAACAGCAATCCGTTCAAGACCTTGCGGCGCCTCTTCGGAGGCACGCAGCCAGACACCGCGCCCGTCGGCGCGAATCTCACCGGCAACGGCTTCTCCAGCAACGATGGCCAGGGGATCAACGCGCTGCCCGCGACGGCCGGCTCGGTCGGCTCGCGCTATCCCTTCGCGATCAACGGAAATGCGGGATGGAATCTCTCGGTGAGCTTCACGGAATCGCAGTCACGCCCGGTGAGCGGAACGAACGTGAAGGTGACCGACCCGCGCGCCATCTGCGCAACCTTCCCGCCCATCGACCAGCCTGCCTGCCTCCAGAATCCCCCGCCGCAGACGGATACGACGAGCTCGCTCCTCGGCGGCTCGACGATCTACGTAAGCCCGAGACGGAGCACGCTGCGCGGTAACATCTCCTTCCACATCACGCCGCGCTGGTCGATGCAGTGGACCACGGGATACGACTTCGCGCTCCACCAGTTCTCCGATCACGTGGTGAGTCTCCAGCGCGACATGCACGACTGGCGCGCGATCTTCGCCTTCACACGGGCGCCGAACGGAAACTTCTCCTTCAACTTCTACATCTCGCTGATCGCCGAGCCGAATTTGAAATTCAACTATGACAGACGGACGTATAGACCGTCGGATGTCGTGCTCTCGGCGCCGACGACGAACTCCTCACCCGTGGTGCACATCGCCGCACCCGCGAACAACACGTCGTTCGTGCAGGGAGCGACCGTCACCTTCACCGGAAACGCGACGGATCCACAGGATGGCACGCTCACGGGTTCGTCGCTCGTGTGGCGGGATGGCACGACGGGAATCGGAACCGGCGAGACGATCTCGGTGGCAACGCTCGCGCCGGGCGCGCACATCGTGTCGCTGACGGCGACGGATGCGAGCAGTCGCAAGGGGGTGGCGACGGTCAACGTGATTATTACTGCGGCGCCGTAAAACGATTACACGAGTGTTCT
Source organism: Gemmatimonadaceae bacterium (assembly GCA_039935955.1). Lineage (GTDB taxonomy): Bacteria > Gemmatimonadota > Gemmatimonadetes > Gemmatimonadales > Gemmatimonadaceae > FEN-1250. Next base: position 6,713 of record JBDTJH010000126.1, on the reverse strand, counting down.
TTGTGCGGTCGGAAAAGTGTCCCTTAAAGGGGACGACTTTATCTTGTGGGCGAAGGTAAAGCTCAGTACGACAGGTGGTTAAGCGTGCGGACCACTGTGGCGCGCACCGTGCGATTACGACGGACATCACTCCTTCGGAGCTTTCGATGCGCCGTACGATCGCCATTCCCGCCGCCCTTCTCGCGCTCGCCGCCTGCTCTGGCGATGCCGGCACCCGCCCACGTGGTGGCGTCAAGCTCGATACTCCTGCGAACTTGACATCCGTGTCGCTCAACACCGCGATCCAGCTGTCGTGGGATGCGAACGCGCGCATCAACGATCCGGGCGACTTCGAGCACTACAATATTTATTCTACCTCCTACAATCTCGACACCGGCGTCTGCGACAACGCCAATTGGGCGCTCGAGGGTTCCTCGGTATCCGAGGACTTCCTCGTGTCGGGGCTCACAAACGGCGTCTCGCTCTGTTTCTCCGTAACAGCGGTCAGCCTCGATAACGTCGAGTCCAACGTCTCGTCCTCGCGATATGACACGCCGCGCTACGATGCCCGCAACATTCGCATCGATGCGTCGCAGTCGCATCTCTCCACGAGTGGCTTCCGATTCGACTTCGGCAGCGGCGCGCTCGGTCAGGTGCTCTCCGGCGATCGCAGCGATATCGACTTTGTGGTCGATCGGCACAACGATGGCTCGCTCTGGATGACGACCGTGCGCAGCGGCACCGGCGTGGTGCTGTACAGCCAGAATCCCGTCGATGATCTGACGTCGATCGACGTCGCACCGCTGAATGGTTACCTCACGGGCTCGATCGAAGCGGTGACGGGATACGCGTACGTGTACGAGACGAACCTCAGCGATGGGCTACACTACGGCGCCGTGCGCGTCACGGCGGTGGGGAGCAATTACATCATTGTCGACTGGGCATACCAGACGGATTACGGCAATCCCGAGCTGCGACGCGTGGTAGCCGGAGGCGGCCCACGCCCGTAGCTTTCGCGGATGAAGCAGCGCATCCAACTGGACGGAAATTCGCTGACGCTGGGTGACGTGTGGCTCGTCGCCGGCGGCGATGGAGAGGTCGAACTGGCGTCGTCTGCGCGGACCAAGGTCGCGCAGCGGCGCCATTTCGTTGACGAGATCGTGCGGCGCGGCGACGTCGTGTACGGCGTGACGACGGGCTTCGGCAAGCTCTCCGAGATGTCGATCCCGCTCGATCGGCTCCACGAGCTCCAGGTGAATCTCGTGCGCAGCCACGCCGCCGGCGTGGGCGCGCTGCTCCCGGAGCGTGAAGTGCGCGCCATGATGCTGCTGCGTGCGAACGTCATCGCGAAGGGATTTTCGGGCGCGCGCGCGGAGCTGGTCGACCTCCTCGCCGCGATGCTGAATGCGGGGCTCTACCCCGAGGTCCCGGAGCAGGGGAGCGTCGGCGCGAGCGGAGATCTCGCGCCACTCGCGCATCTCGCGCTCACGCTGATCGGCGAAGGCGTGCTCCATCGCGGCGACAACTCCGGCCCAGCGCTGGCGATGCTCGAGAGCGCCGCGCTCGCTCCGGTCGTGCTGCAGCCCAAGGAGGGGATCACGCTCATCAACGGCACGCAGGCGCACACCGCGGTCGCCGCCGTCGCGATGATGGACATCCAGCGGCTCTGGCGCGTCGCGCACGCCGCCGGTGCGATGTCGCTCGAAGGACTCCTGGGCACCCCCGATGCCTTCGACGAGCGAATCCAGCTCGCTCGTGGCCAAATCGGGCAGCAGCGCTCAGCCGCGCTCCTTCGCGCGCTCCTCGCCGAGAGCGAGATCCGCGAGTCGCATCGCGCCGGCGATCCGCGCGTGCAGGACGCCTACGCCTTGCGCTGCATGCCGCAGGTGCACGGTGTCGTCCTCGACGCGATGCACTTCGCCGAGGGACTGATAGCGCGCGAGCTGAACGCGGCGACGGATAACCCGCTCGTCTTCGACGACGGCACGCTCATGAGCGGCGGCAACTTCCACGGCCAGGCCGTCGCGATGGCGCTCGATGTGCTCGCGATCGCGATGACGAATCTCGCGACGATCTCCGAGCGCCGCACCGACCGCCTCGTGCATCCGGACTTCAATCAGGGCTTGCCGCCCTTCCTCAGCCCCGAGGCCGGTGTCAACTCCGGCTTCATGATGGCGCAGGTCACCGCCGCGTCGCTCACGAGCGAGTGCAAGGTGCTCTCGCATCCGGCGAGCGTCGACACGATCCCGACGGACGGCAACAAGGAAGACGTCGTCCCCATGGCGATGGGCGCCGCGTGGAAGCTGCGCCGCATCGTGAACAACGTCGCGCACATCCTCGCGATCGAGCTGATGTGCGGCGCGCAGGCGATCGACTTCCGCGCGCCGCTCCAACCGGCGCGCCGCGTCGCGCGCCTGCACGCGCACGTGCGCGAGCTCGTTCCGCGCCTCGAGCGTGACCGCGTACTCAGCGACGACATCGCTGCGATCCGCAACGCGATCGCCAACGGAACGTTCGATGACGTCACGCAGATCGACGGCGAGCCCGTCTCCTCAACCTCGATGTTCGCATGAGCGCCACGATCATCGACACACCAGTCGGCGCGCGTCCGGTGCGCGCGCCGCGCGGCACCACGATCTCCTGCAAGGGATGGCAGCAGGAGGCGGCACTCCGCATGCTCATGAACAACCTCGATCCGGAGGTGGCCGAGCGTCCGGATGATCTCGTGGTGTATGGAGGGACGGGGAAGGCCGCGCGCAACTGGGAATCGTTCGACGCGATCGTGAAGTCGCTCCGCGCGCTCGAGAACGACGAAACGCTCCTCGTGCAGAGCGGCAAGCCGGTGGCCGTGTTCCGCACGCATACATCCGCGCCGCGCGTGCTCATCGCCAACAGCAACCTCGTGGGCCGCTGGGCGACGTGGGATGTCTTTCGCGAGCTCGAGCGCAAAGGGCTCATGATGTATGGGCAGATGACGGCGGGCTCGTGGATCTACATCGGCTCGCAGGGCATCCTGCAGGGCACGTTCGAGACCTTCGGCGCCGTCGCGCGCGAGCACTTCGGCGGCACCCTCGCAGGTCGCTTCGTCCTGAGCGCAGGGTTGGGCGGTATGGGCGGCGCGCAGCCCCTCGCCGCCACGATGCAGGGCGCGGCGTTCCTCGGCGTCGACGTGGACGAGTCGCGGATCGCGAAGCGCGTCGCGAGCGGCTACTGCGATCGCGTCACACACAGTCTGGACGAGGCGCTCGAATGGATCGCCGCGGCGCAGCGCGCACGCGAGCCGCTCTCCGTCGGCCTCGTCGGCAACGCGGCCGATGTGCTTCCCGCGCTCGTGAAGCGCGGTATCACACCGGACGTGCTCACCGATCAGACGAGCGCGCACGACATGCTGAACGGCTACGTGCCGCAGATGACGCTCGCCGAAGCAGCAAAGCTGCGCGTTGCGGATCCGCAGCTCTACGTCGCGCGTGCGACGGCGAGCCTCGTCGCGCACGTGCAGGCGATGCTCGATATGCGCGCGCGCGGCGCGATCACCTTCGACTACGGCAACAACATCCGCACGGTGGCGCACGATGCCGGGCTCGCGCATGCCTTCGACTTCCCGGGTTTCGTCCCCGCGTACGTGCGTCCGCTCTTCTGCGAGGGGAAAGGACCGTTCCGCTGGGTCGCGCTCTCCGGCGACCCGAAAGATCTGCTGCGCACCGATCAGCTGATCCTCGAGCTCTTCCCGCACGATGGGCAGCTCGCGCGCTGGATCAAGCTTGCCCAGGAGAAGGTGCACTTTCAGGGTCTTCCCGCACGCATCTGCTGGCTGGGGCAGGGCGAGCGCGCGAAGTTCGGCGTCGCCCTGAACGATCTCGTCGCCAGCGGCGAGCTCTCGGCGCCGATCGTCATCGGCCGCGATCATCTCGACACGGGATCGGTGGCCTCGCCCTTTCGCGAGACGGAAGCGATGAAGGATGGCAGCGACGCGATCGCCGACTGGGCGATCCTCAATGCCATGCTCAACGTCGCGAGCGGCTCGACCTGGGTGTCGTTTCATCACGGCGGCGGCGTCGGCATCGGCAACTCGCTGCACGCGGGGCAGGTGATCGTCGCCGACGGAACACCGGAGATGCGCGTGCGGCTCGAACGCGTGCTCACCAACGATCCCGGGATCGGCGTCGCGCGTCACGCGGACGCGGGCTACGAGATCGCGATCGAGACCGCGGCCGAGAAGGGGATCAACCTCCCGATGCTCGGTACGCGCGATTAGCGCCGCGCCATACAGATGCTGAGCGCGCGCTTCAAGCCGTGGCACGTACCGCTCTTCGCGGCGAAGTACGCGTATCTGCATCTCAAGCGCTTCCCGGTGCTCGTGCACTTTGAGGTCACGATGCGCTGCAACGCGCGCTGTGACTTCTGCGACTATTGGAAGAACGGCGCCGACGCGACGCGGAGCGACGCGGCGAGCTACGCCGAGGCGGCGCGCTACTTCAATCCGGTGATGATCACCTTCACGGGCGGCGAGCCGCTACTCCGTCGCGATCTCGAGGATCTCGTTGCCGCGGTCGCGAACGCGATCAGCGTGCGCTACCTCGCGATGATCACGCATGGTGGAATGCTGACCGCGGAGCGCGCACGCTCGCTCTGGGATGCGGGGCTCAATCAGTTCAACATCTCACTCGACTTTCTCGATGCGCGTCACGATGTGGCGCGCGGGATCCCGGGGCTCGCCGCGAAGATCCTCGACACCGTGCCGCGCATGCGCGCGATCGGCATCGATGGCATCCGTTTCAACACCGTGATCAAGCGCTCGAACCTCGACGAGCTGCTGCCGATCGTGAAGTGTGCGGAAGAGTTGGGCATCGGCGTGTCGTTCAGCACGTACACCGACGCGAAGAACGGGAACGCCTCGCATCTCGTCGCGAAGGACGAGCAGCAGCATCTCGTCGAGGTGATGCGCGAATTGCTTGAATTCAAGAGAAAAAAGCGGGGCGTCATCGTGAGCTCGGACTACTATCTCGAGCAGGTGCCGCGCTTCTTCAGCGGCGAGATGCACGGCTCGTGCAACTCCGGCGTGCGCACGATTCACATCGATCCGGCGGGGCAGGTGCGGCGCTGTCCGGACTATCCCGCGGACTTCCACTGGCGCGACTTCGAGCGCTACACCCCGATCGACTGCAACGCGTGCTACTATGCGTGTCGCGGCGAGGCGCAGGCGCCGCTCACCATCGCGCGCGTTCGCGACGTGATGGCAACCGCGCAGTGAAGGGCATCCGCGCTCGCTGGAGGATACTGGCACGATGACCCTGCTCTTCGTCAACGCGAAACAGGTCGTCACGTGCGCGGGCGCCCCACGTGCGCGCGTAGGCGCCGAGATGCGCGACTGTGGCATCCTCCTCGATACGGCGGTCGCCGTCGTCAACGACCGCATCGCAGCCGTCGGCCCGCGCGCCATGCTCGAGCCGGAGTACGAGCGCGCGACGATCGTCGATTGCGAAGGCGGCGTGCTCACGCCCGGACTCGTCGATTCACACACGCACGCGATCTTCGGCAAGCCGCGCTACGAGGAACAGGAGCGACGAGCCGCGGGTGCCGACTACATGGAGATCGCTCGCCAGGGCGGGGGCATCCACGCGTCAGTGCGCGATGTGCGCGCGCGCGATGTCGCCGATCTGCTCGCGCTCGCGCGCCCGAGGCTTCTGCGGCTGGCATCGTACGGGACGACGACCGTCGAGGTGAAATCCGGTTACGGTCTCTCGATCGAGGACGAGCTCAAGATCCTTCGCGTGATAAAGCAGCTCGCCTCCGAGCTCACGATGCGCATCGTTCCGACCTGGCTGGGCGCCCACGAGATCCCTCGCGAGGCTCGCGCAACTCCCGCGACCCGCGCGAGCTATATCAAAATGCTGCGCGAGGATATGCTCCCCCTCGTCGTCTCCGAGCGCCTTGCGGTCTTCGCGGACGTCTTCTGCGAACCGGGCGTCTTCACGATCGACGAGTCGCGTGACCTCCTGCTCGCCGCGCGGCGGTCCGGGCTCAAGCTCAAGCTCCACGCGGACGAGCTCTCTCCCTCGGGCGGCGCCGAGCTCGCGGCCGAGCTGCGCGCCATGTCCGCCGATCATCTCGCCGCCATCTCGGCGGCCGGCATCCAGGCGCTCGCAAAATCCGGCACCGTCGCGACGCTGCTCCCCGGCACGATGCTCTTCCTCGGGAAGGGGACGCGCCCGCCCGCACGCGCGTTGATGGATGCCGGCGCCGCCGTCGCGCTCGCGACCGACTTCAACCCGGGAACGTCGCCGACGCCCAACCTGCCGTTCATTCTCACGCTCGGTGTGAGCGAGCTGCACATGAGCGTCGCCGAGGCGGTGCTGGCGGCCACGGTGAACGCGGCGGCGGCGCTCGGACTCGCCGGGGAGACCGGGCAGCTCACCCCTGGCTTCTCCGCCGACCTCGCCCTCTTCGAAATCGACGATATTCGTGAGTTGCCCTATTGGTATGCAGACCGTCGTTGCAAGAGGACGTGGGTACGCGGCAAAGCTTGTCACTCTAGTGACTTACCCATAACTTGATCAGGCTGCCCCGCTCGCCGCGCGGAGTGGTCGCCCTGCCTTGGAGCTCTCCACGCGCTGATGCCTGACGTCGCCAAGCTCAAGAAGCGAGCGCTCGAATACGAGCAGAAGAAACAGTTCGACAAGGCGCTCGACACTTATACGCTGGTTCTGGCGGAGCTGGATGAGCACGTCGACGAA
>JBDTJH010000125.1:0-3942 GCA_039935955.1 Gemmatimonadaceae bacterium | reverse complement strand
AGGACACATCCGGCTGTTCCGAAGAAGTCGTCTTCCCTGATTTCAAGATTCGCCAATTTCTTCCCACGGGGAAAACAACGACCGTCGAAATCACCCCGCCCGCTGCGGGTCGATACGAATTCATGTGTGGGATGAGCATGTTGCGCGGCACAGTCATCGCCGAGGAGTAAAAAAGTCGTGGCGACAACACTACCGGAATCCGAGCTCCACGAGAGCAAGTCACCGCTCGACCCGCCCGTGCACGTGAGCGATCGAGAGACCATTCGCATCCCGGTGACCGGGATGACCTGCGCGGCATGCCAGGCTGGAATTCAGCGCACCTTGCAGCACGTGCCTGGTGTGGTCGACGCGTCCGTCAACTTGATGATGAAAAGCGCGACCGTCACGTTCGATCCTGCTGCGACCGCGCCGATACGCCTTGTCGAGGCCATTCGCGAGACCGGCTACGGAGCGGAGCTGGCGTCTCCCGATCAATCCGCGTTCGAAGAACAGGAATCCCGCGATCACGCGCAGCAGGATGAGTTCAACGATTTTCGTCTCAAGGCGATCGTGAGTGCTGTCGTCGGCATCATCGCGATGATCGTCTCGATGCCGCTCATGACGGCACGCGATCAAAGCATGCATGGGATGGTCATCGACCCGTTCATGCGATGGGCGATGGATTCGCTCGCGCCCGCATTTCGGAGCGTGGCGCCATGGCTGTACGCAATACCGCCCACGATAGCCTCGTACGCGCTCCTTGCGCTCACCCTCGGCATCATGGGCTGGGCGGGCCGTCATTTCTACGTACGGGCGTGGGCCGCGTTCCGGCACCACTCGGCGGATATGAACACCCTCGTTGCGGTAGGAACCGGCGCGGCGTTTATCTATTCCGTCGTGGCGACCGTCGCGCCCGATTTCTTTTTGCGCCGCGGTGTTGCACCCGACGTGTATTACGAAGCGGTCGTCATCATCATCGCACTGATTCTCACGGGCAACGCCTTCGAGGCGCGCGCGAAGAAGCAGACGTCGGCGGCACTTCGCTCCCTCGTCAAGCTTCAACCGAAGACGGCACGCGTGGTCCGTGGTGATGCAGAAGTGGATGTCCCCGTGGAGAGCGTGGCTAGCGGCGATGTCGTGGTCGTGCGTCCCGGTGAACGGATCCCGGTCGATGGCGAGGTGACATCCGGCGAGAGCGCTGTCGATGAGAGCATGCTGACGGGCGAGTCGCTGCCAGTGAAGAAGGCGAACGGCGATCGCGTTATCGGCGGCACCATCAACCGCACGGGCGCCTTTCGGTACCGCGCCACGACGCTCGGGAGCGAAAGCATGCTTGCGCAAATCGTGAAGCTGATGCGCGATGCGCAGGGCTCGCGCGCACCCATCCAGCGCCTGGCCGATCGTATAAGTGGGATCTTCGTCCCGGTGGTCCTCTCGCTCGCAATCGCGACCTTCGTCGTGTGGTTCGTCGCTTCCGGAAGCGCGCCCGGCGTACGTGCCTTCGCGGCGGCGGTCGCGGTGTTGATCATCGCCTGTCCGTGTGCGATGGGTCTCGCCGTTCCGACGGCCGTCATGGTAAGCACGGGGAAGGGCGCGCAACTCGGCGTGTTGATCAAAGGCGGTGAAGCCCTGCAACGTGCCGGTGACGTGCAGACGGTGGTACTGGACAAGACGGGAACGGTCACCGAGGGACGGCCGACAGTCACCGATGTCGTGCTCGTTCCCGGTGGCAGCGGTGCGATGAACGAGGCCGAGCTGCTGCGCCTCGTCGCATCCGTCGAAAGCTCCAGTGAACATCCACTCGCCGATGCCATCGTGCGGCACGCGAAGGACCAGGGTCTCGCACTCTCGCACGTGGAGTCCTTCAATTCGGTGACGGGGCGTGGTGCCGTCGGTGTCGTGGACGGGGTGGCGATGGCCGTCGGGAACGCGGCGCTCATGGCTGATTACGCAATCAAGGTGCTTGCACTCCAGAGCGATGGAGAGCGGCTTGCGGCCGACGGCAAGACACCGATGTACGTCGCGGCGAATGGAGCCCTTGTTGGGTTACTTGCGGTAGCAGATCCGATTCGGGAATCATCTCGAGCGGCGATCTCGCAACTGCGGGCGCTCGGGCTCGAGGTCGTGATGCTGACAGGCGACAATCAGCGCACTGCCGATGCGATCGCGCGCCAGGCGGGTATCGAACGCGTGGTCGCCGACGTGCTCCCCGAAGGAAAGGTGGCGGAGATCAAGCGCCTGCAGGCCGAAGGAAAGGTCGTTGCCATGGTCGGCGACGGCATCAACGATGCGCCGGCGCTCGCGCAGGCCGACGTCGGAATGGCGATGGGGACGGGCACCGATATCGCTGCGGAGGCGGCAGACGTGGTGCTCATGCGTGGCGACCTGCGAAGTGCGGCGCAAGCGATCGCGCTATCGCGGAGAACGATGCGGACCATGAAGGAAAATCTTTTCTGGGCATTTCTCTATAACGTCGTGGGTATTCCCATCGCTGCTGGTGCGCTCTATCCCGCGTTTGGCTTGCTCTTGAGCCCTATCCTCGCGAGCGGGGCGATGGCATTCAGCTCCGTGAGCGTCGTGATGAACAGTCTCCGTTTACGCAGTTTCCGCACAACCTGATTCCGAGAGGACGACGAGGCATATGGCGACGAGAACTGCGACGAGAACTGCGACGAAGAAACTGCCTGTGATACAGGCCCCGTGCGGATGCGCGGCCGAGGATGCGGGACGAAAGGCAGTCGACGTGGATCCCGATGCGAAGGCACGCAATCTGACCCGGCTTCGTCGAATCGAGGGGCAGGCGCGGGGTCTGCAGAAAATGGTGGAGGACGATCGCTACTGTGCCGACATCCTTATTCAGATCTCGAGCGTGCACGAAGCGCTGCGCGCAGTGGGACGGGAGCTGATGCGAAACCATCTGCGATACTGCGCGTCGTCCGCGATGCGCGCTGGCGGCGAAGAGGCGGACGCCATGTACGACGAGCTCGTCGACTTGATGTACAAGCACAGCCGGTAACGACGGGCTGCTGAGCGGCTGAATGACAGCAGAGAGTTGCTGACAGTCTTTGAGGAAGGCTCCAGGCAGCTTTGCCGGCGGGCGTTCTCGCAGTGTAACTACAGAATAATCTCCGGATGCGCGAGTCTAACGATCTACGTCGGACAGGGCGTTCTCAGCCCCATGCTGAAGTTGAGTCATGCAAGAGGAAAATGGACTCTTTGCGTGCCCGTCGCAGGCATCCGGTGCTGCGCGCTGCTCCTCGGTGGAAGGTCGAGTCGGACCGGGTGGATGCCATGTGCCGGCATGAGTCTCTCCGGTATGCGACCCACGTGCCGCCTACATTACTTGCATCCAGGTGTCGGTTCACTTCGGGTTCAGACCAATAGGCCAGCGGCGACCCGCGTGGCGGCGGTCTGGATCTCGCACCGGCGCTCGAACGGAGGTGACCACGTGGAATTCCCCCAGAGTCCTTTCTACCGCTGGCTCGACCACGCGCGCATCCGCCGTCTCATCCACGAGGTCGGCGCGCTGCGTCCGGGCGAGCGGCTCGTGCTACTCAAGGGGCTGGTGCCCGGTCTCGTGGAGTCGCTTGGCCTCGCCAAAGCCGAGGAATTCCTGGACGAGCTCGCGACCAAGGCGCGACGTTACGACGAGGCGACACACCACCCGGGCGAAGGACGCCTGCAGCGCGAAACGCCGGGCGAGCGCCTCGGCGGTCCGACGCCGGAGGGACACCGCCACACCGCGGATGCGCGTGATCCCGACCGCCCGGGAGGACGCGCCGCCGAGCGGGTGTGGGAGGCGGGGATCTGGCTGCGCGATGTCGATGCTGCCGCGGCTCGGCACTACCGCGCCGAGGCCGAGGCTCTCACCGAGACCTACGCCGCCGCCGGCATGCTGCCGGGCGAGGCAGCGCTGGCCGCTTGGGAGACGCTCGCTCGCCTCCATGGCCTGGTCTCCGCGGC
>JBDTJH010000124.1:0-3110 GCA_039935955.1 Gemmatimonadaceae bacterium | reverse complement strand
CCCCTTCTTCACCGTCTTCTGCTCCCCACTCGGCCGCCACGGCTTGAGCGCCTGCAACTGCTCCTCGATCGCGTGCATCTCGTCGTCCGCACTCATCAGCGAGAATCTCGCGAGCGCGCGACGCAGCCACTTCGTCGCGCTCGTCACATCGCCGCGCCCCGCCTTCACCATTCCCAGCTCGCGCGCCGCCTCGGCCTCGAGCGTCAGGAGTTGCAGCCGCCCGGCGACCCGAATCGCTTCCTTGAGGCGTGGCTCCGCCTCCTCGAGCTGGTGCATCTTCCGGTAGATCTCGCCTTGCACGCGCAGCGCGGCCGCGCGTCCGCTCTCATCCTGCTGCTCCGTAAAAATCGCGAGCGACTTCTCGCTTCGCTCGAGCGCCTCCGGATACCGCTCGGCCTCGCAGCGCAGCTCCGCCTGATTCAGCATCGCTCCCGCCGCCACACTCTTGTCGCCCCGCTTCTCGGCGATCGACAGGCATCGGTCGAATGAGGCTTCGGCCGCATCCCAGTCCTGCTCCTCCGCGTGCGCCAGCGCGAGATTATGCAGCGCGAGCGTCAGCCCCTCTTCGTCGTTGATCGAATCGAGAATCTCCACCGCGCGCTCGTAGCTCGCACGCGCCTCTTCGATATCTCCGAGCAGCAGGGCCAAAGCGCCCATGTTGATCTGAATCCGTCCGCGAAGCGCGGGCGACACCGCGAGCTCCGATGCGACGGCGAACGACGAGCGCGCCTGCGTGAAGATCCCGCGCTGACAGTAGACTGAGCCTACACCATTCTCGATCGACGCGCGAAGGTCGTCGTCCCCGAGCTCGATGGCGGCTGCGCGGGCACGCTCGTAGAGCTCTAGCGCGTCGTCGAGCCGCCCCTGTCGCCACGCGACGCGTCCCAACCGAAATAGTCCCTGCGCCGCCGGCGCGGGCACGTCCGATGTCGAGAGCCGACGATACGCCGCCGACGCTGCCTGCAGATCGCCCTTCTGCTCCGCCTCATCCCCCTCGGCCAGCGCCGTCTCGTGTTCGCTCATACGGCAAGCCTGGGTGCGCGCGTGTGCACGCGCGGGAGCGTCTGGCGCCTGCCGTCGGCCGACTGCACGTGGCGGAGTAGCGCGCCGATCACGTACGCCGCGCCGCCGCGCGCGCGGATCTGGTGCGGCGCCGCGTGCACGTAGCGCTGGCAGGTATTTCGAAATGCGCTGCCGGATGGAAAGTCGAGCGCGAGCGCGACGCTGTCCGCCGTGCGCTCGTTGTCCTCGAGCATCTTCGCCGCGACGACGAGCCGTCCCCACGCAATGAGTCGCTGCGCGGTGGGAAAGCCAGCCTGCACGAGACGATCGGACAACACCTTTCGACGAATGCCGAGGATGCGCGCGAGCAGGTCCGGCGCAAGCCGCTGGTGCGCGCGCGTGACCGTGACGAGCAGTGCGTCGCGAACCGTCGGCTTCACGTCGGCGATCGCAGGGCGCAGCAGCTCGATGATCCCGCGCGCCTCGGCCTGCTCGATGATCGTGAGAAGGCGGCGCGGCTCGTCGTCCTGATCGGCGACGATCAATCCATCGACACCGAAGCGCCCGGCCTCGAATAGATCGCGCGGGCGCGCGGGAGGCACTGCAGCGTACAGCACGACCGTCACGGAAGGGAACCGGCGCTTCACCTGACGCAGCCAATCGAAAGTGTCGCTGACCTGCGAGGCGGGGAAGAGATCGATGAGCGCTATCGTCACCGGGCGCGCCGCGCATGCGGCGAGCAGCTCCGGCCAATCGTTGCAGGGGACCATCGTGTAATGGTCCCTCAAGGCCGTGCGGACGCGGTTTAGCCGGTGAGGGCTGGGCAGTAACGTGGCGACCAGACCCACGGCTATCTCGGTTGGTTAGTCATGACTATGGAATGGACGCGGAAAGGCTTGGCCTTGTCACAGCGCGTTACGGCTCCCAAGCCCAGCGGCGTGACGTCCAAAGCAAAGCGCAACCAATTGTTGCCGCTTTTCGCAAGAAGTGACGGTGACGACCTCAACCGTAATGCAGTCCTCTCATTGAACGTGCCAAACTCGTAAGCGGCCTGTGCAATATCTATCATGTTCGCACTTGTTTGCGTAGTGATTCAAGGCTCTTGGAATCATAAATCCCTGCACAGCAACAAGATAGCTTCCGGCATGGCTCGCGCATTAGGGAGCCGCAGACGAGGCCGCCTACCGAATGGCTGGCGGACTCGTGAGGCGGTTCCAAGAAAGCTCGCTGATTACAGAAGTCGTTCCTCCTGGACCCTTGGAGAGTTAGCGCAGATGACCCTATTCACTAGTGCCTCACCCAACCGCGTGACAGCGACAGGATCGAGCAACCGCCGCGGCTTTAGCGCGGTCGAGCTGCTGATCGTGTGCGCCATCGTCGGCATCTTCGCGACGCTCGCGTATCCACGGGTGAACTTCACGCAATTCCAGGTGGATTCAGGGGCGCGCACGGTGCGCGTCGCGCTGCAGAACGCCGAACGGCTGGCCGTCACGCGACAGTATGACGTCGTCGTGAGCTTCGACCAGACCAACAAGCGCATGCGGATCCTCGAGGACGGCAACAACAACGATGTCGCGGACGCTGGCGAGCGCGTCACCTACGCGGCGCTCGAGGACGGCGTGCACTTCAAGATTCCGCCCGCTGGACTGAGCGGGCCCGTGTCGGCCGCAATCAGCGGGTCGAACGTCAAAACGATCGATGGAATGCCCAGCGTGGTCTTCCGTCGCGATGGCGCAGCGAGCACGGATCTCGAGGTGTACCTCGCCTCGAGCAAGGAGCTCCCGAACGACTGGCGCGCGATTCAGGTCGTGCAGTCGACGGGTCGCACCGACTGGTTCCGATATCTCGCAGGCCTCTGGAAAGCGGGGAGCATATGAGCGCACGCATGAAGCGACGCAGCGGCATGACGCTGATCGAGGTCATGATCGCGCTGGTGATTCTGACGGGCGCGCTGCTGGGAATGGGCAAGTTCATCACGTCGTTCTCGCACGCCACGAGCGACGGCGCACTGTCGTCGGTCGCGAGTGATCTGGTGCTCGACCGGCTGGAGACGATCAAGGGCTCCACGTCCTACGCGTCGCTCGACGCCTACGCGGTTACTGAGAGCT
>JBDTJH010000123.1:0-8176 GCA_039935955.1 Gemmatimonadaceae bacterium | reverse complement strand
AGCTTATTCCATCGCAGGGAAGAGCTACAAACCGGTCACAGCGTCTTACACGGAGATTAAACATGAACGGTCACTATAAGTTGTTTGCGGCATTCGCGATCGTCGCACCGGTGATGGCCGGCTGCGCCACGAAGGGTTTCGTTCGTGAACACGTCGCGGCTGAGCAGGTTCGTGCCGACGCGCATGCGGATTCGGGCGTGAGCGCTGAGCGCTCCGCGCGTATGTCCGCCGACAGCTCGCTGACGCTCGACGTCGCGTCGCTCCGCAAGGATCTCGACAGCCTCCGCACTGAATACGGCGCGAAGATCACGGCGCTCGAGAGCGGCATGCAGTTCGCCCTTCCCGTGCACTTCGCGTACAACGACGCGACGATCCGCGACGAAGACAAGGCTGCGCTCGACCGTTTCGCCAAGGTCGCGACCAAGTACTATCCCGGCTCGAAGATCACGGTGGAAGGCTTCGCCGATCCCGCCGGCAGCGTGAAGTACAACCTCGACCTGTCGAAGAAGCGCGCTGCCTCCGTGCAGTGGTATCTCTCGTCGCAGGCGGGCGTGACGGATGAGATCAATGCGATCGGCTACGGCAAGACGCGCCTCGTTGTTCCGAACGCTTCCGGTGATCAGCCGGGCGCGGACCAGAACCGCCGCGTGGTGTTCGTGATCGAGAGCGCGCAGGCGCAGGCGTCCGGCGTTGCGATGACGGCGCAGTAAGCGCTACGTCTCAGCAGTGAAGCAAGCACGCGGCGCGCCTTCGGGCGCGCCGCGTTGCTTTTGTGCCCTGTGGACTTCTAGTCCGCGCCGCGCTTGTTGCGCCAGTGGAGCAGGAGGTCCGGCGCGATCGCAATCGCGAGCAGCGTCACGGGCAGATTCTGAATGAGCTGCAACAACAGCGCGACGGCGACGGCCGAGGCCTTATCGAGGCCGAGCGCCTGCGCGGTGACGCCGTATACAACCTGGAAGACGCCGACATTGCCCGGCGTCGCGCGCACGAGGAAGCCCACGTTCGCGGTGATCAATGTCGTGACGCTCCCAACGATGCTGATCGGAAAGTGTGCGGCGACGGCGACGAGATGGTACGTCGCGATCTGCGCGGCCCAGTTGATGAGCGAGAGGAGCATCGCGAACGCGATGCGCTGGAGCGTGAGGATGCTGCGAACGCTGACCATAAAGCGGTCGAGGTAGCTGCGCACACGGCCAAACAGTGTCGCCGGATAGACCGTCGTGGCGACGTCGCCGGGCGAGCGGCGCAGCAGTACGCCGAAGAGCACGATGATCCCGATCAGCACGCCGACGGCGGCGAAGCGCCAGCGCGCGACCTCGCGCGGCATCGGCAGGAAGTATGCAGCGCTCGCCAGCAGCACGATGTAGCCGATGAGATCGAAGAGGCGCTCGAGCGCGAGCGCCGCGAGCACCGAGGCGCTCGACGCGCTGGATGCGCGGCTCACGAATACCACGCGCGCGGCGTCGCCACTATTGGCGACGAGGATATTGTTGAGCCCCGCGCCGGCGACCGTCGCCTTCACCGCAAGCGTGAGCGACGGTACGCCGACTGCGCGCAGGAAGATCCACCAGGTCACGGCTTTGGCGGCGAGCGTGATGAAGTTGGCGAGTGTGGCGATGAGAAGAATCGACCACGATGCCGAGCGGATGGCGGCCCAGGCGTTGGCCCAGTCGATCGTGCGACCATAAAGCACGACCGCGACGAGCATCGCGAGAGAGAACGCCCAACGGAGCGCTTTCTTCGTCCCCGCCGTCACGAGGATACGCCGAGCTGTCGCGCGAGCTGCTTCGCGGCGCGGTGGCCGCTGCGCATCGCTCCGTGCACCGTGCCGCTCTCCGCCTCCTCGATCGTCGCCTCGCCGGCGACGTACAGGGTGCCGCGGATCGGCCGCGCAAGCGTCGCCCCCGCCTTCGAGCCGCCGACGAGCGGATAGCTGTAAGCGCCGCGCGAGAACGGATCCTCGCGCACGCCGCGTTCACGCAGCGCGCGCGCGGCCGCGAGCCCTGCGACGCCAGCGCCGATGACTACGACATCCGTGCGAACCGCTTTGCTCACTAGCGCACGAAGGCGGCGAGCCCCGCGTGCGCGACCTGCTCATCCTGCGCGGCCGTCACGCCGCTGACGCCGATCGCTCCGATGATGTGCTCATCGACGGCGATCGGAAGGCCGCCCTGCATCGGGAGCGCGCCGTCGATGGCGAGGAGCGCGTGACGGCCGGCGGCGACGGACTCCTCGAGCAGGCGCGAGGGGCGTTTGAATCGCGCAGCGGTGCGCGCCTTGTTGATCGCGATCATCTCGCTGGCGGGCTGGGTGTTCTCGAGGCGCGAGTAGGCGACGAGTCCCCCCGCCGCATCGACGACGGCGATCGAGACATTCCATCCATTCTCGAGTCCCTCGGCCTCGGCCGCGGCGAGCATCGCCTTCGCGCCGGCGAGCGTGAGCGCGGGGATCGAATTGGTGTGTGACATGGCTGGTGGCGGCGATGGGGGAAGGGGGCAAACGCGGGCGCGAGCGGTTGCTGCGGAATATACGATCGCATGAGGCGCGGCGGGGAGCATTGGCGACTCGTGAGCGCTTAGCTTTCGCCCTCGCACGTTCTTCTCGCCAGCTACGGGACACACCGCATGCGCACAATCGCCATCATCGTCGGCAGCGCCAGTCGCGACTCCATCAACCGACGGATGGCGAGCGCGCTCAAGCTGCTCGGCAAGGATCGCTTCACGTTCGTCGACGTGCGAATCGACGACTTCCCGTTCTTCAACGTCGACATCGCGAAGGAGCCGCCGGCGGAGGTGTTGCGGATGAAAGCGGAGATCGCTGCGGCGGACGGCGTGATCTTCGTGACACCGGAGCACAACAGGTCGATTTCGGCGCTGCTCAAGAATGCGATCGACTGGGGTTCGCGTCCCGCGGGGTCCAGCTGCTGGATCGGGAAGCCGACCGCGATGATGGGCGCGTCGACGGGACCAACCGGGACCGCCGCGGCGCAGCAGCATCTGCGCAATATTCTTTCGCCGCAACAGATGGTCATGATGGGCCAACCGGAGTTGTATCTTCACTGGAAGGCCGGCCTCGTCGACGAAGAGGGGACCGTTGCGGACGAGGCGGTGAGGAAACGGCTGGAGCTCTTTCTCGAGCGCTTTGCGGCGTGGATCGAGCGCGTGAGCCTGAAGAGCGCGTAAGGCACGACAGCCGAAACGAAGCTGGAAGGGGAGAGTCGATGGCGAAGGAGAAAAGCTAGGGACGCAGCGGGATTGAGAAGCGGCGACCGCTACGCGACGGGGATGACGGTCGCGAGAAGACGTTCGAATCGCGGATTCTTACGAAGCGGCGCGAAGTCGGGATCGATCTTGAGCCACCCCGGCGAGAGATAGTATGGCATTGCAAGCAGCGGCTCGAGCGCATCGAGCGCCTTGGCAGGCTCCGCCGTAAGAAGATAGATCCGCACCAACTGGTGCTGTAGATACGGTCCGAGGTACTGGTCCTTTGCCGGAGGCAACAGGCTCGCGCCGCGCTCTCCCTCGCTGATCGCTTCACGCTTCCGCCCGAGATAGGCAAGCGCGAGTCCGAGCTCCACGTGCCGCTGCGGATCATCCGGTGCCGCTTTGAGTTGGGTTTCGTAGGCCGCACGTGCGGTGTCCGCATACGCGCGCGCGTGGTGCTCGTCCCCACGCAGGCTGTACTGTTGAGCAAGTACAAGGCCCCAAGCTCCTCGGTCTCCGTTGAAGGCGTCGGGCCCAACGGTGAGCAGGAATCGCGCATCCGCGCTGTCGAGCGCCCAGCCCAGATCGAAGTACTCGCCCAAATAGGCGACTAGACTCGCCGAGTCGACGCTTGGTGGCACCGCGCGAATCACCGCACGCGCGCCGACAAGGTCGCCTTGCGCCAGCGCCACCATCATTCGCTGATCGATCGCTGCCAGATTCGTCGGCTTGAGCGTCAGCGCGCGATCCAACGCGCGTTGCGCGGCGACGTAGTGCCGACTACGGAGCTCGGCCTCTCCGAGCACCTCTGAGGCTCGTGCGTCGAGAGGATCCAGCCGGGCAGCCTGCTCGAGGTGCGCGATCGCCGCTCCCCAGCGGCCGAGGGCCTGTTCAGCCTGTGCTGTTCGGCGTAACGTCTGCGCATTTGAAGGAGCCAAATCCAAGGCCGCCTCATCCTCTCGCAGCGCATCTGCAAGGTCACCGCGAACAAACAAGTAATACGCCGCACGTGCCGTGTGAGCTTGCGGAAGTTCGGGCTGGAGCGCCAAGGCGCGCGCCGAGGCGCGATCGGCGGAGTCGGCTGCGGCAGCGCTCGGTACGCCATTGGCGTAGCCCAAAGCTTTCGCGATAGCGAGGTTCGCCCAAGTCAGTGCGAAGTCAGAGTCGCGCTCGACAGCCTCGCCGAAGAGCGCCGCCGCGCGATTTAGCACGGCTGGACTGTTGCCACTCTTCAGAACATTCTCACCACGTAGATAGAGATCATAGGCGGCGAGGTCCGCCGTCGGTCGAGTTGCGAGCGCCTGCTGCACGGCTGGAGTGAGGGCCACTTCAAGCTTGTCCGCCACTTTAGCGGCGATGTCGGCTTGAAGTTGGAACACGTCCGTAAGTGGGGCGTCGAATGGCTCGGACCATCTATCGGCCGCCGTCGTTGCGTCCACCAACTCGGGGCTGACTTCAACGCGATCCGTTCCATTTGATGTCTTGGCCCGGCGCACGTTGCCGACCAGCAGATACCGCACGCCTAACTCTTCCCCGATTTGCTGCGACGTCTTGCTTGACTTCCGGTACTGGCTTGAGCTGATCGATCCGATCACCTCGAGCCCAGGCACGCCGCCGAGCTTACTGCGTATCGCGTCGGTCACGCCATCGGCGAAGTACGCGTCCGCTGAGTCGCCGAGGTTGTGGAATGGGAGGACGGCCACGCGAATTGTCGTTGCGTAGATCCCGGCCGGCGCGCGGTCGTGCTTGCGCCAAGCGAAGAGAACAATCGCGCCGAGCAGAAAACCAAGGCCCAGCAGCGTCGCACCCGCGGGAAAAGCTCGCGATTGATTGGGCGGTGCGGCCGTCTGTGATGGCGGCGCCGCGCCCAGCGCGCCGACGCTTCGTTCGGCGGCGGCGAGCGCGCGGACGAATTCGGCGGCGCTCGCGTAGCGGTCTGCCGGCACGGGCGACAGCGCTTTGCGCACCGCCGCGTCGACCGACTCCGGCACGGCCGGCCGCGCGCGTCGTATCGAGGGTACCTCGCCTCCAAACATTTTTGCGAGGACTACTTGGTTCGTCACGCCCGTGAAAGGCGGCTCCCCTGTCAGCATCTCGTAGGACACCGCACCCAGCGAGTAGATGTCGCTTCGCGCGTCTACGTCTCGCTCGCCGCTCGCCTGCTCCGGACTCATATACTGCGGAGTCCCAACAGCCATGCCCGTTCCGGTGAGAGGCGCGCCAATAGGGTCAGTAACGACTGCGACCCTGGCCGCAATCCCGAAATCCGCGAGGAGCGCGTCACCCTCCGTCGTGAGGAGAATGTTCTCCGGCTTGATGTCCCGATGGATGGTCCCGCGCAGGTGTGCGTAGGATAGCGCACCGGCGATTTCGCGCGTGATGCGAAGGGCGTCATCCACCCCGAGCTGCTTCTCCCGGCGTAGCCGATGGCGGAGAGTTTCACCCTCGATGAACGGCATCGTAAACCACAGCTGCCCGCTCCCCGTCTCGCCGGAGTCGAAGACGGAAAGGATGTACGGGTGCTGGAGGCTGGCCACGGTGTCTATCTCGCGACGGAATCGCTCCGGACCTAGACTCGCCGCGAGGTCGGGGTGCAGAACCTTGAGCGCGACGCGTCTATGGTGCTTGGTGTCGAGGGCGAGATAGACCGTGGCCATGCCGCCGCGCCCGAGCTCGCGCTCCAGCGTATAGGTCGTTCCGAGATCCGCCTGAAGGACGTTCATCTCGTCCGCGCTCATCGTAATTGCCTGGTCAAGCAACTGCATAGATGACGTAGGCTAGGTGACTCCGCAAGCACCCCCCCTCATGGACCGCGCTCACACGCGGCGCGTTGTCGTCGAAGGTCCAGGTGAGCCCATTGGTCGCGACGGACTTGATCGCCTTGTCGCCTTCCGATAACTATCAGTTGGTCTTTGAATGTGCCCTTCGTGAGGTGGAACGCACCGAGCTACGAGGGCTTCAACTGTTCGCCCCCGCCGGGAAGAATCGTGTAACCGGAGTTGAGCAGTGCCTGGCGGTAGAACGTGTATACCGCGTGCCCATCGACGCTCTGCCATATGCACATGGTGTAGGAATGATCCACGATCGGGTCGCATGCGCTCAGGCCGGGCGCGGATGGGAAATCAGCCGGGAATCCTGATCCTTTCGCCACAGCGCGCGTCGCTGCGGGGCTCCCGGTGGCCACGCTCTGGAGGCGCGACGCGGGCTTACCGTCACTTCGTGGCTGGCTAAATTCCGGATTGCCCAGTCGCGAGAGAATGGAGGCCGGCTATCGGAAATTCTCTCCTCGATTTGCGTCCGACTGGAGCCTGGGCGGTGTCCCGCGTCGAAGTCCACGCGGAGGAGCGCAGTCTTCACGCTCGCCGGTGCCGAGCGGACTGCAGGCTCGAACTTCGCCACCACCAGTGAAGCAAGGCGCGTGTCGTTCGCCCACTTCTCCTATCGTCGTCGGATATTTGTCCCGTTGACGGTCTGGTATTGGGCGTTCAGGTGGCTACAATTCGGCTCGGAAGTCGTTTTCTTCCGTTTGGTCAACACAGTTGTAAAGCCGTTTGGCTCGTGCGCGAAGGCTTGGAAGACCGCGACGCGATCAGCAGGACGAGAGGGAAAGCTTGTACACGACCTTCGACGCGGAGCCGTGCGCGAATTTGAACGGTTCGGAATTGGCCGCTTGGTCGCGATTTGGATTCGGTAGTCGTATGTCGATATGCACTAGTCGACCGACCCGATAGCTCAGCTGGTTAGAGCAACGGACTTTTAAGGCGATAATCCGCGTAAGCGCATCGCGCTTAGAATCAACGACTTACGACATTTTAGAGATAGTCGCCCTAACTTTATCCTAACCGAATTGCAGTGAGTGGCAGGATTGTTATCTTCCTGCTTGTAAGGGCCGATAGCTCAAATGGTTAGAGCAACGGACTTTCGTTACGGGACACCCTGGTAGAAATACCTTGTGTGCATCGCATCAAATTCGGGGAACGGTTTCATATCCCAATCCCGAGCCAAGCCAGCTTCAAACCGCTGGAAGGTGTAGAGACTTGACGGTGCGGACCTAATCACTTCGGGTGTAGGTCAAGGGAAAGTCCAGACTACAAACGCGATTTATGCGGCGGTGAAAACCGTAGTAGTAAGTAATCCGTAGGTTCTGGGTTCAATTCCCAGTCGGCCCATTCGCAAAACGAAACGCCCTCCGATTTGGAGGACGTTTTCACATCTATTGATCGCTTGGCGTTCTTCGCGAGTCAACCACCCTTCTTCTTTGCAGCGGTCCCGAGAGGGCGCCCGCGTCTCTTACAAGAATTATTGAGTTCCCAGACTTGCTTCTGATAATCAAAACAGGCTTCTCCCGTTTCCACCTCCATAGCGTGCCGAGATCCTCGAAGCAGCTCACTTCGCACCCGACGTCCGCTCGAGTCGCATGCCTAAGTCGCATCTGTGCGGCACTCTGATTTCATGCGCCACAATGCGGCTCAGCGAGCGACGATTTACGGAATGTAACCATACCGAGAGACAACTCGCCGGGTGTAAACATCATACAGAACGGCAACAGCATGGTCTGTATAGACACAATGCGTAATGCGGAGTTGTGCCTCCTGCGAGGGGCGGATACACCCGAAATCTGGTCCGTCCGGAGTGACGTTTTGACATCGTTGGGAGCTTGGCCCAAACTCCGGGGATCGGAGCCAGAGAGGACCAAGTCATGCGGACCAGCCGATTCACGAACGAGCAGATCGTCCAGGCACTGCGCCAAGCCGAGGGCGGCACGCCGGTGGTGGACATCTGCCGAAAGCTCCAAGTCACGGAGACAACGTTCTACCGATGGAAGAAAAAGTTCACGGGGTTGGACGTCAGCGATCTGCGCGAGTTGCGACAATTGCGTGAAGAGAATCGGAAGCTCAAAGGCCTGGTCGCAGACTTGAGCTTGGACAAGACGATTCTGCGCGAGGCGCTCAGAAAAAAATGGTGAGCCCGGC
>JBDTJH010000122.1:0-8293 GCA_039935955.1 Gemmatimonadaceae bacterium | reverse complement strand
TCTGCCGGCTGATCACCTGCACGTTCGCCTGTAGCTCGATGCCATGGTTGTTCACCTGCCCAAGATTCTGATACTGCGTGCCGGTGAAACCGAGCGACGGCGCGATCGTCTGCGCGACGATCTCGTTGGTCGTGTGCTTGTTGTAGTAGGTGAAGTCGAGGTGCAGCCGGTGCCAGAGATCGGATTCGAAGCCGGCCTCCAATTCCTTGCCGCGCTCGGGCTTGAGATTCGGATTGCCGATCGACCCTGCCGTGAAGGCGTTGGTGCCGCCGGGACCCTGCACGGGCATGTACGATATGAGTGAGGAATACGCGAAGGGTGCCCGTCCCGACTCACCGTATGCGGCGCGAAGCTTCAGCGAATTGACGAAGCCGACGTGCCAGAACGGCTCCTCGCTCGCGATCCACGAGGCGCTGAGCTTCGGATACGTGATCCATTTGAACTGACTGCCGAACGCGCTGTTGTTGTCGACGCGCACCGCACCGGTAACGAAGAGTCTGTTGTTCCATCCGATCTCTTCCTGCGCGTAGCCACCGATCGTCGTGTTGAGGGTGTCCTCTTGCTGCGATTGCAGCGCCGTAGCTGTCGCGGAAACGGTGCTGAGTCCGGGGCCGGGAAAGCCAATGCCGCCGAGGAAGCTCTCGTGAATCGAATTGCGGTACCACTGACCGCCAAGCGACGTCGCCGATGTGAGCGACGGCTTCAGATTCACCTTCACCGTACCGTTGTAGTCGAAGCTCGTCAGCGACTGCTGGGTCAGCGTCTGCCCGATGCGCCCCGCGGCCGTGCCGAGCGTAAATGGCGCGAGTTCGGGCGGCGCGAACTTTTCGAGTCCTCGACCATCGTCGTCGGAATAGTCGATACCGACGATGAGACGCTGGCTGAACCAACTCACCGGATGATGACTGATCGTGCCACTTCCGGTGAAGCGATGGATACCGTCGCTGTTGTCGTAGAGCGTTTGAGGAACCGCTGGCGGGACGTTCGCATAGAAGCCTGCCGCACCAGGTACGGGGAAGGCCAGCGGGTGCGCCCACAGCGCGCCGAGGTACGAGGACAAACCGACGTCGACACCGGTGTGATAGGTCCCCTGCACGTAGTTGAGACTCGTCGAGACATCGTACTTCTCACTCGGCGCGAGATTCAGATTCGCGTGCGCACCGAACTGACGAAGCGACTGGTTTGGCTCTATACCGTGATCGTTCTGGTAGTTGGAGGACACAAAGTAATTAGCTGAGCCCAGCGAGCCCGCGAGAGAGAGGTTGTACTGCCCGGTGTTCCCCGTGGTATATACGGGCGTGCCTGCTGCTTCCTGGGCTCGAAACGCATTGAACGGAATGATGTTGCCATTCGTATCGGGCGCGTAGTTGGTTTGAATGCGCCCCTCGGGATTGCGAAAGTACACGCCGCCGTGCTGGATCTGTGCGCTGACGACGGGCCGTCCAGCCGCGCCCTTCTTCGTGATGATCTGGATGACGCCGTTCGATGCCTCCGTACCATAGATTGTCGCGGCGGCGGGCCCCTTGATGATCTGGATGCTCTCGATGTCATCGGGGCTGATGTCGTTCAACCGTCCGACCACGCCTGAGTTCTGCGAGCCGTACCCACCGTTGGCGAACGTCGTCGGACCGCCGGCGGTGCGATTGCTGACGCGCACGCCATCGATGTAGATGAGCGGATTGTTGTCGAGGCTCAAGCTCGACACGCCGCGGATGCTGATATTCGGTCCGGCGCCGAGCCGTCCGCTGGACGGGACGACACTCACTCCGGCGACTCGCGAGTTGAGGAGCTTGCTGAGATCCGACGCTCCCGACTTCGACAGCACTTCGGCGGCGTTGTCGATGCCGCCGACGGCGTTACCGATCTCGCGTCGCTCCTGTCCGCCCGCCGTACCGGTGACGATGACTTCGCTGAGCGAGGAAACCGAGACTCGCAGCGCAAAGTCCACGCTCACCTCGCCCTCGGCGCCGACCGTCACCGGCTTCCGCGACGGCGCGTAGCCGATCCGTCGCGCTACGAGTGTGTACGTTCCCGCGGGAACGTTCGCGATGCGATATCGACCCTCACTCCCGGTGAGTGCCCCGTTTCGACCGCCTTCTATCGTGACGGATGCGCCCGATACGGGATTCGTCGTGCTGGAATCAATTACTCTGCCGGTGATGAATCCGCTCGCCGGCGCTGTAGCCTGCGCACGGGCCGCTGGCGCCACCAGCGCCATGAGCGCCAGCACAACGCCGAGCGCCGTACGGACGGCCGCTTCCGCTCGCGAAAGATGTTGACGTGATGTGTTTCGCATTCCGGGCTCCTGGTGATTGATTACGATTTGCCAAACCCGCCGATCACTGCTCCTTCCCAACTACAGCGTGCCATCCCGGTCCTCTTACCACGCGGCCGGGCTTCGCGCCCGTATGCCGGCCATCGCGTATGACCTCGACTCCGTTGACGAAGACCTCTCGCACCCCGGTCGAGGCCTGATTCGGCTTCTCGTAAGTGCTGTGTTCCTGAATCGTCGCGGGATCGAACATCACCACGTCCGCGTACATCCCCTCGCGCAGCAGACCGCGATCGCGAATGAGCAGCCGGCCCGCGACGGCGCCACTCATCTTCCGGATCGCATCCTCGAGCGTCAGCACATGCTCGTCGCGAACGTACTTGCCGAGGATGCGCGGGTAGGTGCCGTAGGAGCGCGGGTGCGTGAAGCCGGTCGTGCTGTCGGGATCGGGACCTTCCGCATCGGTGCCGATCTTGATCCACGGCTGCTTCAGCTGTAGCGCGACGTTGTCTTCGCTCATGAGGAAGAAGATCGTCCCGATGTCCTGATGCTCCGTGAGGAGGAGATCCATCACGGTGCTGATCCAGTCCTTGCTGCCAGCGGCCATCACCTCCGACAGTCGGTGTCCCGCCCACTTCTTGTTGCCGGGACTGCGGAAGTCGGTGAGCAGCACGCCTTCGGGCGTCGCCTGCTCGCAGAGACTCTCCGCGTATGTGCTGGGATGCGCGATATCGGCGCGGATCTTCGCGCGCTTCGCGGAGTCCGCAAGATTTTCGAAGAGCCTCCCGTCTGCCGATGCGGACGGCGGCAGGCACGCGGCCAGCCCAGTGCCGCCGGCCGTGTATGGATACATGTCCGCTTGCACATCCTGTCCCGCCGCGCGAGCCGAGTCGATCTTCGCGATGGCTTGCGTCGCCTTCCCCCAGTTGCGCTTGCCGGCCGCCTTGAGATGATAGATTTCTACCGGTACGTGCCCTTCCTGTCCGATGCGGATCGCCTCGTCGAGGCCTTCGAGATATCGGTCGGCCTCGGAGCGCATGTGCGTGATGTAGACACCGCCGTACGGTGACATCGCCTTGGCGATCTCGATCAGCTCTTCCGTGCTCGCGTAGTTGCCCGGTGGATAGATCAGCGCGCTGCCGAGTCCGAACGCGCCGTCTTCCATTCCGTTTCGCATCGCGGCGCGCATCGAGTCGAGCTTCTCCGCAGGTGCGGCGCCCATGTGCAGTCCCATCGCGTATTCGCGAATCGTGCTGGCGCCGACGAAAGAGCCGACGTTGGGCGAGATGCCGTGCGCCTGCATCGCGCGCAGCCACGTATCGAAGCCGTGCGGCCCCTGAAAGCGGCGCAGCATGGCGACGGCGTTCGTATCGGAGGCGGCATCGGCGAGTGTCAGCGCACTCACCGGGGCAACGGTATACGCCTCGCCGAGAATCTCGGTGGTAACGCCCTGCGTCAGCTTGCCGACGTCGCGTCCGTCGCCCGAGAGGAAGAGCTCTCCGGATTGTCCCTGGATGTCGATGAAGCCTGGCGAGAGGACCATACCGGTCGCGTCAATGCGGCGAGCTGCCGTCGCATGGGACAGCTGCCCGCGACGCACGATCCTCGCGATCCGGTCGCCGCGAAGCGCGATGTCGCCGTAGAACCACGCATTGCCGGTTCCGTCGACAACGCGCCCGTTCTCGATGATCACGTCGTACGCCGCATCCCCGGCCGCGGCGCGCGATGGCGAGAGCTCGTGCGACGAGGACGGCCGCGTACAGGCGGCCAGTGCAACCGCAGCCACGGCGAGGAGCGTCCGCTTACGAGAGGATCGATACATGTTATTTCTCCACGGGGATCGGAGCGCCGAGCGCTTCCCTGCGTCGCGACCGCGCTCGCCAGACGAAGTACGCCGGTGTGCCCAGGAGCACGACGCCAAGTCCAGCGGCGGCGCGCATCGGCTGCGTGACCATCGTATTGAGCACGAGCCCCGCAGCCGAGAGCACGAAGAGCAAGGGGGTGATCGGATAGCCGGGAACGCGGAATGGGCGAGGGGCGTCCGGCTGCTTGCTGCGATAGACGAACACGCTCATGGCGCCGAGCGCGTAGAAGATCCAGCCGGTGAAGACGACGAAGGTCAGCAGCTGCTCGAAGGTGCCACTCGCGGCGAGCACCGCGGCCCAGATCGTCGTCGCGATGATCGCGAAGGCGGGTGTGCCGAAGCGCGGGCTCACGATCGCGAGGCGCTCGAAGAAGACGCCGTCGCGCGCCATCGCGAAGTAGAGGCGCGGCGCGGTGAGCGCGAGTCCGTTGGCGGCGCTGAAGATGGAAACGAGAATCAGCGCGCCGACGATCTTCCCCGCCGCGGGCCCGAGCACCGCAGACGCGGCATCCGCCGCGATGTGCGTCGACTGCGAGGCGCCATCGGCGCCGAGCGCCGCGAGATAACCGACGTTCACAAGCAGATAGAGCGCAACGAGCGCCGCGGTCGCGATCGTGATCGCGCGTGGGAACGTCTTCTGCGCATCGCGCGTCTCGCCGGCGGAGAAGGTGACGTACTGCCACCCTTCGTACGCCCAGAGCACACCGATCATCGCCGCGCCCATCCCGACGGCAAGCGACGACGTGAACGACGCAGGCCACGTGGCGGTCTTCGCCTGCGCGGGATGACCGAAGGCGATCAGCACGACGCTGAGCACGAGCAGCGAGCCGACCTTCGCGCCGGTCGTCCAGTTCTGCACCGTCGCGCTCTTGCGGGTGCCGCGCACGTTGAGCGTCGCGATCGCGCCGATCATCACGATCGAGACGACGCGCGCCGCGAGCGGCGTGAGTGCGACGAACTCGGAGAGATAGCCGGAGAACGCGACCGCGAGCGTGGCGATCGAACCGCTCGCGATGACGAAGAAGCTCGTCCAGCCGTACAGAAATGCGGGGAGCGCGCCGAACGTGTCGCGCACGTACACGTACAGCCCACCCGCCTCCGGCTTCATCGCCCCCATCTCGGCATATGTTAGCGCGCCGAGCAGGGAGAGGATTCCGGCGGCGAGCCAGACGATCATTGCGGGGCCGACCGCGCCCGTCTGGCGCAACACCACGGCAGGGACGAGGTAGATCCCCGAGCCGATGACGGTGCCCATCGCGATGAGTGTGAGATCGGTGACGCCGAGGAGACGGCGCAGCGACTGCATCTCGTCGCCGGCGACGAGGGGCGGCGGCCCGATCGCGCTCATGATGCCGGTTCCGCGCTCAGCTCGAGCACGTAGAATGAGCGCGAGGCGACCGCATCGCGGTGCAGCCCGGTGACGACGTAGCCGGAGGCGAGCGCGCGCTCGAAGGTGGTGCGGAGCGACGCCTGCCATGCCGCGGCGGCCATGGGAGGCGTGCGCTGAATGTCGGCCGGGACTTCGAGGAGAACCAGCGGCGCGCGGTGCTTGCTGCTCGCATCCGTGATCGAGCCGATCATATCGCCGTCGCGCGGCTCGGCGCTGATGATCGGATGCTGCACGCGGCCATCGATGGTCGTGTGCAGGGCGAGCACGGCATCCGAATCGGATGCGGTAGGCCAGGAGACGATGAACCGGTCCGTCGCGAGTCCGTGATGGAGCGGGCTCTTGGTGGTGCCGTACATGTTCTCGACGTACTCGACGACGCGGGCGCCGAGCCGGTTGAGATTGAGATGCGCGTTCTTCGCCATGAGTGGATCGAAGGTCCAGAAGATCGTGGCGACGCCCTGGCGTGCGAGCTCGGCGCGCTGGTACTGCTTGAGCATGCGTCCGACGCCGGCGTCGCGCGCGGTGGAGCGCACGCCCAGCTCGTGCGACCAGTGCATGGTCTCGCCGTTCTTGATGCCGGTGAGTCCGAAGACGAAGCCGACCATCTCATCGTCGGCGGTGAACGCGCCGGCGATGATGCCGCCGATGTGGGAGACGACCTGGAGGAGCGACGCCGGGACGGCGTCGTCGTATTCCTTTCCCCAAACCTCGTGCTGCAGCGCGACGCACTCCCGCAGCTCGTCGAGCGTGACGAGCGGCCGGACGGTGATGTCCGAGCCGGCGAGGGCGACGGACGGCGGATCGACGGCTGCGGGGCCGCGTGCGTGAGGGGGCACGAGGGGGGAGCTGAGGGTGGGGAGGGTGTGGCTGACTCCGATGCGGGACCAACATAGAGCGCACTCCGGTATACCACAATGGTGGACCGTTTGACCGGTTTTGTCCGCCGCTCTCCCGGGACGTCCGACCAGCGCCGCTCTGCTTGCGCGGCCTCGGGCGACGCCCTATCGTTGACGCCTGTGCCGCGCATCGCTCCTCCTCCCGCTCCCAGAAAGCCCACGCGGGCGCGCCGTTCCGCGAGCGACGACTCGGGCCCGGACGAGCGGTTCGACAACGTCTCGCGCGCGTACCACGACCTCCGCAGCGTCATCGTCTGGGGCCAGCTCCCCCCCGGCTCGCGCATCTCCGAGCGCGTGATCGCCGAGCGGCTGGGGCTGAGCCGGACGCCCGTGCGCAGCGCGCTCCACCGGCTCGAGCAGGAGGGATTCATCGCGTCCTCGGGGCGCGGCCGCGAGCGCCGCCTCATCGTCGCGCCGCTCACCCAGGACGATGGCGAGGAGCTCTTTCAGATCGTCGGACATCTCGAGGGGGTCGCCGCGCGCGCCGCCGCGATGCTCGCACCCGCGCGCCGCAAGGAGATCGCCGGCCGCATGCGCGAGCTCAACCGCGAGCTCGCTTCGCAGTCGCGCACCAAGGGCGCCGCCGCGCGCTTTTTCGAGCTCGACCTCCACTTTCACGAGGCGTTCGTCGAGACCGTCGCCGGCCCTCGACTCCTGACCCTGCACCGCGCGATCAAGCCGCAGTGCGAGCGCTACACGCGGCTCTACGTCAGCGTGCTCCTCGACGAGCTCCCGACGTCGGTCAAAGAGCACGAGGTCATCACAAGCAGCATCGCACGCGGCGATCCGGAGGCCGCGCAGGCAGCGGTCGAAACGAACTGGAACAATGCTGCGCTCCGCCTCACGCGCATCATCGCACAGCTCGGCGAGCGCGGAAGCTGGGCCGCCGCGGGGCGCGGCGATGGCGCGAACGAACAGCCCACGCGGTTACGCGTGCGCAAGAGCTGACGCAGGAGCGCTCGCCGTTACACCGTCACGCGCGGCGTGAGATCGTCGAGCAGCGGGTAGGCGCGAAGCGTCAGGAATTCCTCGAGCTCCTCCCCCAGCACCAGATCGAGAAACAGTGCCACGGCCTCGCCGAAACGACCAGCGCGGAAACGGTCGTCACCGATCTCGGCGGGTATTCTTACAAGCTCCTCCTGCACAATCCGCTCGACCAACTCGCGCGTCACGGCGCGCCCATCATCGAGCGTGGCGCCATGTGCGATCCACTGCCAGAGTTGCGTGCGCGAGATCTCCGCGGTGGCGGCGTCCTCCATCATGCCGTACAGCGGAACGGCCCCGATACCGCGGAGCCAGGCCTCGAGGTACTGCACTCCTACGCGCACGTTGAGACGCACTCCTTCTTCCGTTCGAGCGCCCATGGGCGTTTGCAGCAGCTCCGGGGCGGTCACGTGTACATCCTCGCGAAGCCGGTCGAGCTGATTGTCGCCCGTCATGTGCGCGGCAAATGCCTCGCGGGCGACCGAGACCAGTGCCGGATGGGCGACCCAAGTGCCATCGTGGCCATCGGTGGCCTCGCGCACCTTGTCCGCGCGCACGCGCTCGAGGGCGGCCGCGTTGCCGGCGGGATCGTTCTTCACCGGAATCTGCGCGGCCATGCCGCCGATCGCGAACGCCCCACGACGGTGGCAGGTGCGAATCACGAACTGCGTGTATGCACGCATGCACGGCTGCGTCATACCGACCTGCACCCGATCCGGGAGTACCGCCTCCGGATCGTCGCGCCGTGTCTTGATGAAGCTGAAGATGTAGTCCCAGCGGCCGCAGTTGAGCCCCGCCGCGTGCTCACGCAACGCGTAGAGAATCTCATCCATCTGGAACGCCGCGGGGAGCGTCTCGATGAGTACGGTCGCCTTGATCACCCCGCG
>JBDTJH010000121.1:0-18730 GCA_039935955.1 Gemmatimonadaceae bacterium | reverse complement strand
TCGCCGCGCGCGCTTCGCCGGCGACGTCGGCGTCGCGATCGTCTCGGACTCTGCGCTTCCCGAGGCCATGCAGCAATGCTGCCAGGCCGCGGTCGATCATCTGCGCGCGGCCTTCGCGCGAGTCTGGCTCGTCGACCAGCGCGAGCCTGTTCTCGTGCTCGTCGCGAGTGCCGGATGCTATACACATCTCGACGGACCGCATGGCCGCGTCTCGATCGGACAATTCAAGATCGGAGAGATCGCCGCGCAGCGGCGAGCGCACTTGACGAATTCCGTGGTCGGTGATCCGAGAGTACCGAGTCAGGAATGGGCGAAGAAAGAGGGGATGGTTGCGTTCGCCGGCTATCCACTGATCGTGGCTGACACCGTCGTCGGCGTGATGGCGATGTTCGCACGCGAAACGCTCGACGATGCAGACTTCGAAGCACTCGGCACCGCAGCGAGCGCGATTTCCGTTGCGATCAGCAACGCCCGCAATTTCGACTTGTCACAGCAGGCTCGCGCGGCCGCCGAAGTCGCGAATCGCGGCAAGGCGGAGTTTTTGACCGTTATGAGCCACGAGCTGCGCACACCCCTCAACGCGATCGGCGGCTACGCAGAACTACTCGAGATGGGATTACACGGTCCCGTCACCCCAGCGCAGATTGCCGCACTCCAGCGCATCAAGCGAAGCCAGCGCCATCTGCTCGGGCTCATCAACGGCATCCTGAACTTCGCGAAGGTCGACGCCGGAATGATCGCGTACGAAGTGACTCGCGTCCCCCTGGATGAGGTCAGCGCGACTTGCGAGGCGCTCATCGCGCCACAGGCACAGGCGAAGAATCTCGCGCTCGACTTTTCCAACGGTGAGCACGGGCTCATTGCGCAGGCCGACCGCGACAAGGTGCAGCAGGTGCTTCTCAACCTGCTCAGCAACGCAATCAAGTTCACCGAGTCCGGTGGCCGCGTCGCCTTCTCGTACGATGCCTCGACCGATGGCTCTGTGCACGTGCGAGTCTCGGACACGGGTCGCGGAATCGCCGCGAGTGAGCTCGAGCGCGTCTTTCAACCGTTCGTGCAGGTCGACGCGACACTGACCCGAACGGAGGAAGGCACGGGACTCGGGCTCGCGATCAGTCGTGATCTCGCGCGAGCCATGAAGGGAGAACTCTCGGTCACCAGCACAGTCGGCGTCGGGAGCACCTTCACGCTCTCCCTTCCGCGCGCACGCTCCGCGGACGGCATCGAGCCGACGTGACCGTGCGCTACACCTTCGGCTTCTCCGTCGACAGCATCTTCACGAGTTCGTAGAGAAATGCCTGCGACTCATACAACGACTTCTGCGGTACGCGCTCGTCCTTGCCGTGCGCCCGGATGTCGGATGGCTCCAGAAACAGCCCCGACACGCCGTACGTCGGAATTCCTGCCGCGCGCAGATAGCGCCCATCCGTCGCGCCCGTCGACATGAACGGGATCACGGGAACGCCATTGAACATCCGGCCCGTCAGCTCCTTGATCGGATCGAGCAACTCCGCCGTGAGCGGCGATGGCGTAGTCGGCGCCATCTTCTCCGCCGGCGACACCGAAATCCCCGTGTCCGCGAGCACCTTGATGATCGTCGCGCGCACAGAATCGATCGGCACATTCGGAAACACTCGGCAGTTGATGAGTGCCGTCGCCGTCTGCGGAAGCGCGTTGTCCGCGTGGCCACCGCTCAGCCGCGTCGCGACGCACGTGGTGCGTAGAATCGAGTTGTAACGCGCATCCTTCGAGAGCGTCGCTGCCGCGGCGGCGTCGTTCGGGTTCTTGAGCAGCGCGCGCATCGCCGCCGCATTCGGGCCGGCTTCGATGTTTGCGGTTCCCGAGAAGAACGCGCGCGTCACGTCGTTCAGCATCACCGGGAAGCTGAAGTGCTGAAAGCGCACGAGACCATTCGCGAGCTCATAGATCGCATTGTCCGGCCGCGGCACCGACGAATGTCCACCCGGATTCTTCGTCGTCAACGTGAAGTTCGTGAACGCCTTTTCCGTCGCCTGCACGGCCTGGAGAAATGGCTTCCCGTTCTTGAGCGAGCCGCCGCCGCCTTCGTTGAGCGCATACTCGGCGTCGATCAGCTCCTTGTGGTTCCGCGCCAGCCAGTCCGCGCCGAGAAGTCCCGACTTTTCCTCGTCCGGCGTGAGCGCGAGGATGATGTCGCGGTCGGGAACGAAACCCTCCTTCTTGTAGCGGATCATGTTCGCCACGAAGATCGCCGCCATCGCCTTGTCGTCGATTGACCCGCGCCCGTAGTAGTAGCCGTCCTTTTCGACGAGCTTGAACGGGTCCGTGGTCCAGTCCGACGGCAGCGCCATCACTACATCGAGATGCGCGAGCAGCAGAATCGGCTTCTTCGCGCCGGTACCGTGCAGGCGCACGATCACCGCATGCTTGTCCGCGGTGGGTCCAAGCAGATGGATGTCCGACTCCGGATATCCGGCCGCCCGAAAGCGCGCCGCGATCTGCTCGGCCGCCTTCGTCACGCTGCCGACGCCGGCCGAGTCCTCGGTGTTGGTCTCGATCAGCTCCTTGTAGATGTCGTGGAGCGCCTGTTGGTCGGGGTTGAGCGTCATGGTCTGTGCGCGCGAGGTCGCGGGCTGGAGCATGAGCGCGCCAACCAAGCATGCTGCCGTGACGAATGCTGGAATCGACATCTTCATTATTTCTGTCCCTCGCTGCGGGTAGCCATGCACTCGAGCTCGATGCGTCCGCCGAGCACCAGACCGTTGGTGGCGAAGGCGCTGCGAGCGGGCAGGTGCTTCGGAAAATACGTGACGTAGACCTCGTTCATCGCCGCCCATTCCTTGATGTCGGCGAGCATGACTGTGCACTTCACAACGTCATCCATGGACGACCCGTTGGCCGCCAGCACGTGCTTGATGTTCTCGAGCGCCTGTCGCGTCTCGCCCTGAATGCCGCCAGGGGCGAGCGTCCCGGTGCTGTCGGTGCCGAGCTGTCCGGAAAGATAGAGCACGCGTCCGACCTTGACGACTTCGGAGAAGGGACGCTTGCCACCGCCGGGTGGTGCGATCCACTCGTTCGGACGGGACGATCGATGACCGTGAGCGCATGCGCCGAGAATGCAGGCGAGTACGAAGCTGCGGGCTAGTGTATGCATGGAGCGAACGTACGACAACGATCCGCTTTCCGACAAGTGCGGCTCGCGGTATCGGCCGCGATGCGAGTCGCAGTACTATTCGAACGGCGAGGGTGAGCCTGCGCGCCCGCGATGGTGTGATCGCCATCCAACGGCCCGCGCCTTGCCAATCTGATCGTCGTTCGAGTGCTTAGCCCCTCCCTCATCGTGACGAGAGGTCGTTAGTGCCTCAACGTCACAAGTACGACGCGGTAGTCGTCGGCGCCGGCCCCAACGGTCTCAGCGCGGCAATCGTGCTCGCGCAGGCCGGGCGCTCCGTGCTCGTGCTCGAGGCGCAACCGACGATTGGCGGCGGCGCGCGCTCGGCCGAGCTGACGCTTCCCGGTTTCATCCACGACATCAGCTCGGCGGTGCATCCACTCGCCGTCGCGATGCCGTTCTTCCGATCGCTGCCGCTCGAGGAGCACGGGCTCACCTGGATCTATCCGCCCGCGTCGGCTGCGCATCCGTTCGACGACGGACCGCCGGCGATGCTGCGCCGCGAGATGCAGAAGACCTCCGCGACGCTCGGCGTGGACGGCGACGCGTATGCTCGCCTCATGCAGCCGTTCGTGGACCGATGGGACTCGCTTGCCGACGATGCGCTCGCGCCTCTCCACATTCCGCGACACCCGTTACTGCTCGGGCACTTCGGGCTCGCCGCGCTGCAGAGCGCGCGGTTCCTCTCGATGACGCGCTTTCGCGGCACACAGGCGCGCGGGCTCTTCGCCGGGCTGGCGACCCACACCATCATGCCACTCACGCACGCGGCGACGGCTTCGATCGGCCTCGTGCTCGGTGCCGTCGCGCATCGAACCGGCTGGCCAATTCCGAAGGGTGGAGCACAGAGCATCGCGAATGCGCTCGCATCGCACCTGCGATCGCTTGGCGGTGAGATCGTGACGGATGCACCGGTCGCATCGCTTCGCGATCTACCCGAGGCGGAGAGCGTGTTGCTGGATCTGAATCCGCGCGACGCGCTCCGGATCGCGGGCGACCGATTCTCGCCGCGCTACCGGCGCGCGCTCGAGCACTATCGCGTCGGGTCGGGCGTGTGCAAGGTCGACTGGGCGCTGAGCGCGCCCGTCCCGTGGCGGAACGCCGAGTGCGCGGAGGCAAGCACGCTGCACCTCGGGGGCACGCTCGAGGAGCTCGTCGCATCCGAGGCGGCGCCGTGGAGTGGCCGGCACGCGGAGCATCCGTTCGTGCTCGTGGCGCAGCCGAGTCTGTTCGATCCCACGCGCGCGCCTGAGGGGAAGCACACCTTGTGGGGATACTGCCACGTGCCGAACGGCTCGACCGTCGACATGAGTGAGCGCATCGAGGCGCAGATCGAGCGGTTCGCGCCAGGCTTTCGCGATTGCATCCTTGCCCGGCGCGTGACGCCGGCGTCGGAGCTCAGCCTCGGAAATGCGAATCTCATCGGCGGGGACATAGGCGGCGGAGCGAACACGCTGCGCCAGCTCTTCTTTCGTCCAGCCGTGCGTCGGGCTCCGTACGCTACGTCGGCCGAAGGGATCTATCTCTGTTCGGCGTCGACACCGCCCGGAGCGGGCGTGCACGGGCTATGCGGAATGTTTGCGGCGCGTGCGGCGCTGGACGATCTCGTCAGCTCTCGCTGACGCCTGGACGGCGATCGCTGTGATCGATACGTCGGGCACGAAAAACGCCATGGCAACGAGAAACTCGTCAACCTCGGAGTAGCGCTGTGCCGGCCAACCCGCTCGCCGTCTATCTGAAAGATCATCACGCGGGGTCGGAAGCGGCCCTCGAGATCCTCGATCACCTCGAGTCCACGCACGCCGCAGAGGCGGGCCCACTGGTGCAGAAGCTCCGCCCGGAGTTTCTGGGCGAGCGCGATCAAGTATCCCGGCTGCTCGCCAAGCTCGATGATTCGGTGAGCGTGCCGCGCCGGATCGCCGGATGGCTGTCGGAGAAAGGAGTCGAGCTCAAGCTCAGGGCGGACGATCTCGCCGAGGGACCGCTGCATTTACTCGAGGCGGTGGAGCTTCTCAGCCTCGGCGTGCACGGGAAGCGCGGGCTGTGGGTCGCGCTGCTGGCGAACAAGGAGCTCGATCCCGTGTTGATGGGTGTGGACTACGAGCAGCTGATCGGGCAGGCCGACGTGCAGCGCGAGCTGATCGAAGGCGTGCGGTTGACGGCGGCAAAGAAGGTAATTTCAATGCCTCGCACATGATGTAGTTTCGAGATGCCATAAGTACAGATATTGCAGC
Organism: Gemmatimonadaceae bacterium; assembly: GCA_039935955.1. Lineage (GTDB taxonomy): Bacteria > Gemmatimonadota > Gemmatimonadetes > Gemmatimonadales > Gemmatimonadaceae > FEN-1250. The sequence continues at coordinate 13,345 of JBDTJH010000121.1, read as the reverse complement.
CGGTTACGATGTAGACATCATCTGATTTATAGGTGATCGCCGCAATGCCTCGCAGCCTATATCCGAACCGCGTTCACCGGCTCGTGCTCCACCGACGAGTCGAGCATCACCCGACTGATCCGATAGATATTCCCGCTCCCATCAGCGTGCTCCGCAGCCGCTGCTCCGGCTCAGTATCCGTCAGCGGCTTGCCCGACGCGGGGAACGAGTCGCCTCCGCTCACGAAAAAACGAGATGTACTCGCCCTCCGGCGAGAAGCGCGGCGGGAAGTCGCGCGTCGGCGTGTTGAACGGATGCTTGAGATGATGCGCCTGCCCCCCGCCGTTGTTGTACTCCTTACTCACATCCGTCGCCGCTTTGTACGCGCCGCCCTCGAGCGGAATGCGGTAGATGTCCACGATCACGGTCGTCGCGCAGTGACGCAGTGACGACACGTAGATCGTCCCATCCGCGGTGATCGAGGCCATGTGCGACTCGCAGAGCACCGACGCGTACGTCGGCCACGATGGTTCGCTTGCTGAAGTAAATAGTGCGGCCGTCGGCGGAGAACGAGGGTGGCGGCTCTGCGTAGCTCCAATATCTGCGCGACACGATTGGCGAGACGGATGGCGAGACCGTGCGTGATTGTTTTCGCACGAATGCGCCCGCCTTGCTTGCATCTTCGGCTCGGGCGGAGGATCATTTACCCCATGCCGAATCGCCGGAAGGAAATCGCATGACCGCGCCGAACGAGCCCCTCGACGACGATCCGCCGCCAGCCACCAAACCCGCCGATCTCGGCTTCGGCTCGGTCGTCGCCAACGCCGTTCGCGGTCGCTTCCTCAACCGCGACGGCCGACCGAACAGCAAGAAGTACGGACTGGGAGCCCAGCGGCTCGCGCGCTTCTACCTCGTGTCGCTGGATGCGAGCTGGACCGTCTTCTTCATCTCGATGATGGGCGTCCTGCTCCTCATGAACGGCATCTTCGCGCTCGCCTACGCATCACTCGGCGACGGTACGCTGCGCGGCACCGAGACGATGGGACTCACCGACCCGTTTCTCCAGACGCTGACGTACAGCATCGGAGTCTTCACGACGACTGGAACCGGGATGATTCATGCGTACGGCACGACGGCAAACTGGCTCTCCAATCTCGAGTCGTTCGTCGGTCCCGTCACGATGGTCATCGCCTTCGGTCTGCTGATCGCGCGCCTCACCCGCCCGCGGATGCGCATCGGCTTCAGCGACTCGGCGATCATCGCGCCGTACGAGGGTGGCCGCGCGCTGATGTTCCGCATCGTCAATCTGCAGCCGGGTGAGCTGAGCGACGTGCAGGCGCGCGTGAGCCTTGCGCGCTTCGAGACCATCGACGGGGTGCGGGCGCGCAACTTCCACCAGCTCACCCTCGAACGGAACGCGGTGGAATTCTTCACGCTCCACTGGACCGTCGTCCATCCGATCACGGCGGACAGCCCGCTCGCCGGCGTGACGCCGGAGACCCTCGCTGATTCTCAGGCGGAGCTTCTCATCTTCGTCAACGCGCTCGAGGAAACGTTCTCCACGCGCGTCTCGACGCGCTCGTCCTACGTGTGGGATGAGCTGCGATGGGATGTGAAGTTTGCGAGCATCTTTGCGAACGGCCCCGACGGCGTCATCGCGATCGATGTCGAGCGACTGAGCCGCACCGAACGTCTCGAGGAGGGCGCGACGCGTACGCCCGCGGCGCTCGAGCGCGTCCCCGCGCCGAAGCGCTAAACGGCGTCTCCACCGCCGGTGCGCACGGCTTCGAGATCGAGCTCCTGCTCCAGCGCGCGTAGCACTTCATCGGAGATCGCATCCTCATCGCGCAGGCGGATCAGCATCTTCCGCTCCGCGCCGATCATCGCGAGCCGCAGCCGTCGCCGTCCGACGAAGCTTCCGCCATCCGCCTCGTTCGAGCGCAGTCGCTCGCGCAGCTCGGCGCGCAGTGCGACCACGTCGCGCTTGTCGACCCACGGCTCGTGCGATAGATCTTCGAGCGCCTCGGCGCCCCGTCGCGTGGCCTCGCGCCGCGCGAGCCGCTCCTCGGTCTGAAGCGTGTTCTCGGGGGCGAAGTGCAGCGCGCGCACGATCGGCGAGAGCGTGAGTCCCTGCAGCAGCAGCGTCAGCACGATCACGCACATCGTGATGAGGATGATCTGCGTGCGGTGCGGGAACGGAGCGCCGGTGCCGATCGTGATCGGGAGCGCCAGCGCCGTGGCGAGCGAAACTACGCCGCGCATGCTCGTCCACGATGCCAGCGTCACCGACTTCCAGTTTGGCTTCGGCGTTCGCCGCCGCAGATCTGCACTTATCAGCGGCAGCACCGTGACGACTGGCAGCCACACAAGACGCACCACGATCGCGACCGCCGTGATGATCACGCCATGCCTGAACACGCTCAGGAGCTCATCGTGCGGCACCTGCCCGATCATGACCGCGAACTGCGCGCCGAGGAGAAGGAAGATCAGCGCGTTCACGAGGAAGACGACGAGCTCCCACACCACGCGGGTTTGCAGTCGCGATGACGCGCCGACAGCGGTGGAGAGACTCTGCTGCAGATACACGCCACCAGCGACGCACGCGAGCACCGCCGATACCTGCATCGAGTCGGCCACCGACCAGGCGACGTAGGGACCGGCGAGCGTGAGCAACGCCTCGGCCAGCGGATCCTTCGTCAGGCGCAACGCGCGCACGATGAGCCACGCGACGACGAGCCCGATCAGGCTTCCGATACCGGCATCGATGAAGAAGCGAACGATAGACTCGCCCCAGCTGAACATGCCGGTGACCGCCGCCGCCACGGCGGTGCGGTAGAGCACGAGCGCCGAGGCATCGTTGACGAGGCTCTCTCCCTCGAGCACGGTGATGACGCGTCGCGGCACCGGCAGCCGCGAGACGATCGCCGTGGCGGCGACGGCGTCCGGCGGCGACACGATGGCTCCGAGGGCGACGGCGACAGCCCATGGGATGTCGGGGAAGAGATGGCGCGCGACCACCGCGACGACGGCCGTCGTCACGACGACGAGCCCGATCGCCAATGTGCCGATCTTGTCGAGATTGCGCTTGAACTCCCGCAGCGAGGTGAACATCGCGGCCGACCAGAGGATCGGGGGCAGGAAGACGAAGAAGACGAGATTCGGATCCAGCGCGGGGATCGCGATGCCCGGTATCATCCCGACGGCGAAGCCGGCGAGCACCTGAAGGATCGGCGTCGGGACGGGCAGGCGGCGCGCGAGTGCGGTGAGCGAGACGACGAGCACCGCGATCACGACCGCGAAGACGACCGGCTGGAAGTGCATTGCGATGGGCAGGGGGAATGAGCGCGCGCAGGAACAGCTTGAATCTCCGGAGCCCCGGCGGCGATCACAATAGTAGGAACGGTCGATTGGCGCACATTTCGGCGTCCGCGCGGCGCGTATCCGTGACTTCGGCGCGCCATGATGGTAATGCTTCAGTCATGTCGCTCATCGTCCACCATCGCGCGCTCGGCATCGTCCTCCTCGGCGTCGGCAGCTGGTTCGCGCTCGGACCGCGCGCGCCGCGGAGTGCGAGTGCTGCGGGGGAGCCCGCGATGACAGCGGCGCTGGTTCCCGCGTCGCCGGCCGCGCGCCGCGATTCGGCGCGCGCGATGACCCGTGTCTCGATGCGCCACGTCGACTTCTACGTCGATAGCGCTGTCGTGCTGCACATCCGGCAACTCGATGGAGTGATGCGCAGCAAGGAGGGGGGCCCAATTCTGTTCGATGACAAGAATTCGTTCGTCATCACGATCGATACGGCCGAGGTGGGGTTGACAGCCACCGATCTGACGACGCTGCTCAACAAGTACGTCTTCGGCTACAAGGGATCGCCGCTCACGCATCTCCACGTGTACACAGCTGGCGATCAGGTCGTGCTGAAGGGTCGCATGCACAAGGTGATCACCTTCAACTTCGAGATCACGGCGAATATCGATGTCACGAACCAGTCCATGCTTCGCATGCATCCGACGAAAACGAAGGTGATGGGTCTCAACGGCGAAAAGCTGCTGAAACTGCTGGGGCTGTCGCTCGAGAAGCTGCTCGATCTGAAGGGCGCGACGGGCGCGACCGTGCACGGCAACGACCTCTTCCTCGACCCGACGAAGATCCTCCCCCCGCCGACGATCGAAGGGAGGGTGACGGCGGTGCGCGTAGACGGCGAGCAGTTGGTGCAGCAGTTCGGCGGCGCGGGGCCGCGCGAGCGACTGCACGCGCTGGTGCCGCCGGACACAAAGGCGCCAAGCTACATGTACTTCAAAGGCGGCACGCTTCGCTTCGGGAAGCTGCTCATGCTCGACGCGGAGATGCAGATCGTGGATCTCGACAAGTCGGATGTTTTTCACTTCGATATTGCGAGGTACAATGCGCAGCTTGTGGCCGGCTACGAGCGCACGCTCGCCGATGGCGGCCTCGAGGTGTGGATGCGTGACGTGGAGAAGCTTGGGGCGGCCGGCGCCGTCGCTGCCCGGCCGGCAATTTCGCGAAAGCAGTGACGCGCTAGCCGGGGCGAGTCACCACTTGTAGCTTCTGCCTCGTTCGGCGATCCAACCATTCGGCGGAGCGGCATGAAAAGCGGAATCGTTTTGGTCGTGCGGGCGATGCGTTTCGCGGCGAGGCTCCGATGAAGCGCCCCACCATCGCGCGGCTGATCGCGGTCCTCCTGCTCGGTTACCTGTTCGCGCTTTGGCTGTCGGCGCATAATGGTAGCGAGATCGCGCACTATCGCACACTCGACCGCGATGCGTTGATCGCCGAGCTCGCGAAGAAGACCGACACCAGCTTCGACACAGCGTTCTTGGTTGGCGTATTTATTATCGGCGCCGCTGCGCTGAGCCTCGATGCAGTCGGCGCGATCGTTCTCCTCGCCATGAATCGCATCTCGCCCGTTCCTCCGAGCGTGACGACCGACCTCGATGGGGACCGCGATTTCGACGCGCCGCGGTTTCACTAGCCGTACATTCGATGCGAATGCGGACACCGCTGTCGGGCGCGACGCGCTGCCGGCAGGACACGGCGGCTTTGCGATGGGCGTCTCCGTGCCCTTTGATGTGCCGGGTAATCTCGAAGACGTGCCCGCGGACTCCATCTCTGAAACGCCGCTCCGCTAGAGTACGATTGGTTCGACGCGCTCGCCCTAGCGCCGCCCCACTCGGAGGGCAGCTGCATGTTGTCTTGAATTCAAGACAATTTGCTGGAGCTCCGGGTCCGCGCCCGACCACAGCGTTGCGAGCCGATCGTACGCGGCGATCGCCTGCGTAGTATCGCCGCGTGCTTCGCACAGTGCGCCAAGCCGCACGTACGAAGTCGGCCGGAACTCTCCGAGCGCGTTCTGCCACTCCGACCACGGCGTGTTGACGTATCGCTGGTACACCGCCGAAGCGGAGTCCGGATAGCCGGCAAGCTCCAATGCGCGCGCGAGGTCCGGAAGGGTACAGGTCGGACAGAAATACAGCCGAACCGACTCGCGTAGCGTCACCACCGCCTGCGCCGGTTTCCCTTCGGCGATCTCGGTCGCGCCGAGTGCGCGCAGATACGTTCCCTCGTCGCGGATGCCGAGGCCGCCGCGGGTGATGCCCGGGACTCGCTCGTTCGCGCGCACATCGGCGAGCAGCTCGCGCGCGCGTGCGGGACGGCCACCCAGCGCGTACACGTAGGCGAGTGTGGCGTAGTTGCGATCGAGCGGCGGCAGCGACACGAGCGGATAGCGCGCCACGGCTTCATCCAGCAGGGCGAGGCCCCGCGCGCTCTGATGCCTGTACCAGATGTCGGCAAACGCGAGCGCGACGGCCGCCTCGAGATAGCCGCCGCCACTTCCCACGCTCGCCTGCAGCGACTCGACCGCCCCGAAGTCGCGCTCCGCCTCATCGAGCTTCCCGGCGATGAGGGCGAGGGTGCCGAGCATTTTGAGCGGTTCGAGCCGGGAGCCCGCATCGCTGCCGGCGTCGCTCAGCATCCGCTGCGTACGTGTGCGCGCGCCATCGAAGTCGCCGCGCATCATGGCGACGGTCACCGCCACCGCCTCGGCGTCCTGCTGTGGTGGAAAGCGGCGCGCGCGCTCGGCGAGCGTGCTGTCGACCGCATCGTACCGGCCGCCGTTGAGCTGCACGGTCGCGAGATGATTGAAGAGCAGCGCGACCGACGAATCGGATTCGATCGCACGGTGGAAGAGCGATTCGGCGCGTGCGTACTCGCGCAGGTCCATGTAGACGGAGCCGAGATTGTTGAGCGCGCGCATGTCGTTGGGGTAGAGCGCGAGAAGCGTCCGATACGTCGCGATGGCGCTGTCCGGAAGCGCCACGCTCGAGAAGTACGATCCCGCCGTGTTGTAGCGCTCGAGCTCCGGGAGCCTCGAGCGATTCCGAAAGGCACGCGCCAGCGCTTCGTCGGAGGCGGCGTGCGATCCCATGTCGCGGAGGTAGACGCCGAGCTTCCGGTACGCCATCGCAAAGGTGCTGTCGAGGCCTACCGCCTGCTGGAGGAGCTCCACGGCGTGATGCGTATCGCCCTCTTGATCCCCCACGCGAATGGCCTGCGAGTAGAGCCGAAGCGCCTGCAGTGACGACGTCGTCACCTGTTCCAACGGAGCGCTCGAGTGGACGGTCCAGAGCGATTCGCCGATGCCGCGTCGCAAACGATCGGAGACCCGGTCGACGGCTGCAAGCAGCTGCGTCGAGTCCTTCGCATCCTCGCGCACGGACACCAGCGTCTCCCCGCTTCGCACGGCGATGAGCTCGGCCGACACGGTGTAGCCCGCGCCGAGCGAGGCAACGTCGCCGGTGACGAAGGCCTTTACGCCATAGCGTTCGGCGACCTCGCGAATTACCGGTTCCGCGATGATCGCGCCCGTCGGCTCGCGCATCTGCTCGAGGACGGCCTGCACCTGCGGACGCGTCATCACGCGCGTGCGCCGGGACTGCGACAGGTCGGCCCGCATCGCCTCGGTGATCGCGCCGGCGATGAGGGAATCGCGCGTGTGATTGTGAAAATCGGCGACGAGCAGCCGGTCGACATTCGATGCCCCATTGCCGACGCGATATCGTGCGACGATGACGCCAGCGAGCGCGAGCAGCGATGCGACCGTGGCGACAGCCAGCCATCGCCATCGGGAGTGGACGCGCGGCTCGGGAGGCGCGGGAGACGGCGCGATGCTCGGTGAGGATGCCGGAGTGTCGATCGCGACGGGCGCGGGATCGAGGATCGTCGCGACGGTATCGGGCGCCGCGCGCAGCGACGCGGCGAGCGCCGTCGTCTCCTTCGATGGCTCCGCATCGAACTCTCGCGCCATCCGCTCGGCGAAGCTCTTGTAGCTACGCAGCGCGCCCGCCCGATTTCCGGATGCCGCGAGCGCGGTCATGAGTACGCGGATGTGCGCTTCGTCCTCGGGCGCGAGCTGACATGCCTGCGTCGCCCATCGCACCTCCGCCTCGCGGTCGCCCGCACGTTGCGCACGATTGGTGAGTCTTCCAGCGGCGGTCGCGGCGCGCGCGCGGAGCCTCGTGCGGGTGAGATCCACCCACTGCTCGAAATCCGGCGAAACGTCGGAGACGAAAATCGCATCGAGGAAGGCGCCGTGATACAACGACAGCGCGTCCTCGTCGCGGCCGCCCTCGAGCGCTAGCTCGAAGGCGATCGCGTCGCACCAGGCGCCATCATCGGTGATTCCGATCTGCCCCTCGCGCTCGGACTTGAGCAGTGCGTCACCGCCGTGATAGCGCACGCGATGCAGAGCCTGGCGGAGCGCGCGACGCGCCTCGTCGTCGCCGAGTTCCGGCCAGAAGAGCGCGAGCAGCGAGTCACGCGAATGTTGGCCGCGAGGAGTCGCGAGCGCGAGATAGGCGAGGAGTGCCAGCGGCTTGGGCTGCGCGGCCAACACGTGCGTCGCGGTGGCCTCGCCCGTCACCAACTCCAGTCGTCCCAGCGTGCGCAGCTTCACCATGACATCGCCATTGAAGGGGTGCGCTGCCCGGTGAGTTGTATCCACCTCGCGAGGGCTGGCGGCGTTACCGATTGCGGTAACGGGGCTGAATCGGCGGCGTAACTACCGAGCGCGAGGTTGATCCAAGTCTACTGGCGGTATCGAGGAATCGTTAGACCTCGAATCCGCCACCTCGGCCACCTCACTGGAGACGTTCGATGACTCGAAAAATGCTAACGCCCCGTTCGATTCGAGGAGGCGCACGTGCGTTCCTGGGCGCGATGCTGTCGCTGTCGGCATGCGATCAGGGCGGCGCCAAGCCTCATGCGGATCGGGGGAACGGAAGCTCGACGACGTCGACGACAGGGGCGATCTCGATGTGCAAGCTCATGCCCAAGGAAGAAGTGAACAGCACCATCGGCTCGGTGTTTACGATCGCCGAGGCAACTGAAAATCCTGGATCGTCGGCCTGTCACTACTCCACCGAGACGGATCCCGCCGGGCTATCGCTGAACATGGACTGGATCCGGCCAGGCGACTATTCGAGTCCCGCCGAGCATGCCGCACTCCAGAAGGCGGGACTCGGCGGAGCGAAGCTGGGGGGCAAGCTCGACGCAGGGATGGTTCCGGGGGTGGCGTCTCCCGATGGCGGTCCGCTTCACATCCCATCGGGAGCCATCGAAGGAGTCGGTGATGAAGCGATGCAGAACATGCTGCTCCTCACCGCGCGAAAGGGCGACTATGTGCTCATGGTGCAGATCATACCGGATGTGATGAAGCTGATGAAGGATTCCACGGCTGGACCAAAGGTCCTCGAACAGGAAAAAAAGCTGGCGCTCGCTGTTCTGTCGAAGGTCTAGCGCCTGCTTTCCCTCATACCACTGGAGATGCCCACATGCCCTCGACTCTGATCGCACACGCTTCCCGCACCACTTTGCTCGTCGCATCGCTCGCCTTCGCCAGTACGCTCGGTGCACAGGGTCTGAGCTACGACATGTCGACGACGGCGACCGGCCCAGATCGAACCGGGAACGCGACGACGCGGAACATGATGATCGCGCACGGACAGTTCGCGGCTGGGAACTCTCGCATCGATGTCACGGAGTCGCCAATGCAGGGCGGCATGATGGGCGCCGGAACGTACATGATCACGAGCTCCGCGAACGGAACGGTGACGTCTGTCGATCCAGCGAAGCACCAGTACACCGTCATCAACATCGCTGAGCTCGGGAAAACCGCAACGGACATGCAGGCGGCGATGGGTGGCATCGCGAAAATGGAAGTCGCCGACGTCAAGGTCACGTTGGAGGATCTCGGCGCAGGAGAGCCACTCGACGGATACGCGACCTACAAATACAGACTCACAGAGTCGTATACGATGAATATGTCGGTCATGGGTCGCATCATAAGCACGCCATCGCAGTCCACCACGGAGATTTGGATGGCGCCGGCGCTCGATGGTCTCATGGATCCGAGCTCACGTCCGCCAACGGCTGTGGCGACCGGGCCGATGGCGGAGCTGGCGAGGCAGACGATGGCGGAATACGGAAAGATGAAAAAGGGGCTAATGCTGAAGCGCATCACCACGAGCGAGGGCGGTTCCGGCGCCCGCAAACACACGACGACGATCACGACCCTGATCACGAACGTGAAGAAGGCGTCGATCAGTCCGAGTGTGTTCCAGGTACCCGTCGGGTACACGAAGGTGGGGTTGCTGGACGCGGCAGGGGCGTCGGAGGCTGCGGCGCAACATCGGAAGCCGGAATGAGCGCTCCCGTGAGATGACGATGGCTCGTGCGGTGTTCCCCAAGGTCTGATGCGACATCCATTTCAACACGCGGATTCATGATGAAACGCACTATTGCAACGATCGCTCGCACAAGCGTCGCGGCTCTTCTCGGATTTGTTCTCACGACGACAGGGCTTCGCGCGCAGGGACTCAGCTACGATGTCTCGACGTCGGGATCCGACGGCACGTCGTCGACCGGTGGCGCGCCTGAACAAATGGTCATGACCGCGCACGGACAATTCTCGGGGAGCAACGCGCGTATCGACGTGACAAAGGGGGCGACGGCGGGGGGATTCATGAGCGCGGGAACGTACATGATCTCGAACTCGGCGAAGGGAACGTCCATCTCGGTGAATCCCGCGAAGCGGCAATACACTGTGATAAATCTCGCGGCGCTCGGGAAGTCCACCGATCAGATGCAGGCATCGATGAGCGGAGTTGCAAAAGAAGCGATCACAGACGTCAAGGTGGCGGTGGAGGATTTGGGCGTGGGCGAGCCGATCGCAGGCTATGCGACGCACAAGTACCGCCTGACCGAGTCGTCGACCATGTCGATGAAGGCAATGGGAATGAGCACGGCGACGAAATCGAGCTCCATTACCGATGTCTGGGTGGCGCCTGCGCTCGACGGTTCTCTCGATCCCATTTCGCATCCCGACGGCGGCGTGCCGACTGGGATGACCGCGGAGCAGACTACGCAGCTCAACGCGGCCTATGCGAAGATAGGGAAGGGGCTGTGGCTGAAATCAGTCTACACGACGACGGACGATGACAGCCAGGACCAAGGCGCAACGGTTGTCACGACAGTCATTTCGAACGTAAAAAAGGGCGCGATCAGTCCGAGCGTCTTCGTGGTGCCTGCGGGCTACAAGGAAGTCAGCTACATGAATGCACTCCAGGCGAACATGCCCGCCGACGAACATGGGTCGCCGGAATGAGGCGCGCACGCTGCGGGGTCGCCGCGCGATTCGTGCTCGTGGGCGCGGTACTCTCGACCTGGAGCGCATCCGCCGCCGAGGCGCAGGCGGCCGTGCCGACAACGCGAATTCCATTCATGGCGCACCTCGTCGTCACCGATGCCGTGCAGGCAACGGAGGGCGACTATGAGTCAATGGCCACGGTTGGCGATAGCAACTCGAGAGGTTTTCCCATCGTGATCTCCGGCGATGCGCCGCAGGCGGCGGGGCAGCGGGCGGTGAGCGTGAGCGTCGATCGCCTCGTGCAGATAGTCGACCTCAAGAACGCACATACCTGGAAGTACTACTTCAATGAGAGCGACGCGGACCTGTTTCCGGGCACCACTGCGATCGGTCTGTCGGGGAGTGTCATCGCGGACCTTCGGGTGCGTGGACAAAGCTCGCTTACGCTCGATGGAAGCGCCGGCGGAATGGCCGGCGCGATCGGCGATATGCTCGCGTCAGTTGGAGCCGAAAATCCGCTGAAGGGTGTCATCGGTACGCGGATGGCGGCCGCCGGCACCGTGAAGCTCGTCGAGCCGAAGCCGCTGCGCATTCCCGTGCTCGTGAACGGTAAGATGGCCGCGCTCGCCGCTTGGCACGTGCGCGGCCATCTCGGCGAAGGCGACAAGAGCGAGGACGCAGACATCCTCGTGCTCGATGATCCTGCGAATCCGCTCGCGCTGCACGCGACGATCGGCACGGACAAGGTGCAGGTGGTGCGCATCGACTTCCCGGTTCCTGATCCAACGGACGCACTCGAACGCGATCTCGCCAAGGACAAGCGCGCCGCGATCTACGGCATCTACTTCGACTTCAACAGCGCCACGATCGAGCCCGCGTCGGAGCCGGTGCTGCGGGAGATCGTCGAGGTGATGAAGAAAGAGCCGACGTGGACGCTGAAGGTGGAAGGGCACACCGATAACGTCGGCGGCGACAAAAAGAATCTTGATCTCTCGGCGCGTCGTGCCGCGGCGGTCAAGGCGGCGCTCGTCGCGCGGGGCGTTCCCGCGGCTCGCCTGGACACCGGCGGATACGGCGCCTCCGTGCCGAAGGAACCCAACACGACGCTACAAGGGCGTGCGCGAAACCGGCGCGTAGAGCTCTCGCGGCAATAGTCGACCTGCGCACTGATTCGTGACCGATTTCCGCATCAACGCATTCGTATCGACGTACGCGAGGGCGCGTGCCTCGGTCGATGTCTCCTACAGGAACACGACATGACAGAGAATCGAGGGGTTACGCTGCCGACTGGATTGCAGCTGTTATCATGGCTCGGACTGGGGGTCTCGCTGGTGACGCTGGCCATCGCTTCGCCAAAGCTCATCGAGGAGGGCGGGGGCCTGTGGGTGGTCCTGGGCAACCTGGCACAGTACGGATCGACGATCGCGCTGCTCGCGGTAGTGTTCGCACGAACGCGAACCATTGGCGTGCGTGCGTTGACCGGCGCCGCGCTCGCCGGATTCTTCGGTGTCAGCTCGCTCGCCGTATTGGTCGGGAAGCCATTCGTCGAGAGACTCGGTCAGCAGAGCGAGCTCGTGATGACCGTCGTTGCGCCGGTGAGTGAAGAGCTCCTGAAGTTGATGCCCGTCGCCGCATTCCTGCTGTTCGCGGTTCGCAGTCGGCACTTTCGTCCGTCGATTGGCGACGTCGTGCTGTTCGGGACGACGGTGGCATGCGGGATGTCGATGTACGAGAACATCCTGTATGCGCGTGGCACCGATGGCGGCTGGCTAGAGAATCTTCCGTTTTCGCCCGCGTTGCCGTTCCTGCATATGCAGGGCCCGATGCTCGTTGGCGGCCACGTGGTGTACACGGCGCTGACCTCGCTGGGTCTTGCGATCACCGTGTTCTACGGTTCGCGCGTTCGCCTCGCGAAGCTCGCATTTCCGGTCACGCTCGCGGTGGCGATTTTCGAGCACAGCACGGTCGATCGGCTCGTCCTCATTGGCGCGGACGACCCCGGATGGTTTGCGCGGCTGTCAGTTCTGATCACGCTTCACGGGTACCTGTCCACGGTGCTGCTCGTGGGCGGCGTCGCGGCCGTCGCCGTTTATGAGAACCGCGTGATCGCGCGCGGTGGAGGCGAATTGCCCGCATCGCTCGGCGTGCGCGACATGATCGGAGGGTTCGGGTCGTCGTCGCGATGGGCGGGTCTCGTGCGGCTGCGGAAGCGGTTGCGCTATGAGTATTTGCGGAGGTCGAGCATTCTCGCTGCCGAGCAAACGGAGCAGAGTGCGCCCGACGCGGCAACGATCGCATCGGTGCGCGGGATGTTCCGAAACGCGGAGATGACAGGTGGGGCCGCGGCATGAGCGCACATCATCTGCACGACATCGCGAATCTGTTCGCGAGCGCGGACCTCACGCATTTCATCCGCTGGTGTGCGGCGTGCGCGGGGAGCGAAGGAGGCGGTGTCGGCCCCGCCGTTGGCATCGGCGCGGGTGCGGCGGCGGGGCTAGGGGCAGCGGGTGGGCTCGCCGGCGCTGGTGCCGGTGCTGGTGCGGGTGCTGGTGCCGGTGCTGGAGCGGGTGCCCGCGCGGGCGCCGCGCCGCCCTCGGGCCCAGTCGTGCTTCCGCCACCACCACCGCCGCCGCTGTTCGGAGGTCAGGGAGCGCCCTCGGGCCGAGTCGTGCTCCCGCCACCACCACCGCCCCCGCTCTT
>JBDTJH010000120.1:0-4213 GCA_039935955.1 Gemmatimonadaceae bacterium | reverse complement strand
GTTCCGCGAGAGCGGCATCGGCGCTGCGTCAGCCACTACGGCCGCGCGCGGCTGAACCCGCCGCCCTTTTCGGGGTAACATTTCGCACATGTCCTTTCTCAAGCGATCGCGTGTCGGTGCCGTCGCGACCTTAGCCCTGGTCGCCGGCTGTCATCACAAGGGTGGTTTTACGCCGCTCAAGTATCCCTCGCATCAGGCGCTCTTCGACGCGTCGCTGGGCGAGCTGCACAAGCACAAGTGGAGTCATGCGGTGACGGGCTTCGAGAAGCTCACCACCGATCTCCCCGCGCGAGATCCGCTTCTCCCCGAGTCGTACTACTACCTCGGCGAGGCGCACATGGGGAGCCACGAATACATTCTCGCTGCGCAGTCGTACTCGCGCGTCGCCGAGAACTTTCCGGAAGACACGCTCGCGGATCGAGCCACGTACAATACAGGCATCGCGTACGGGAAGCTGTGGCGCCGCCCGGGACTCGATCCCGAATATGGTGAAACGTCGCGGAGCACCTTCCAGAGCTTTCTCGCCGCCTATCCCGATTCGCCGCTGCGCGACTCCGCGGTCAAGCAGATCGATCGTCTCGACGAATGGTTCGGGACCAAGGGATACAACAACGGCGTGACGTACTACAAGCGGAAGGCGTACGACTCCGGCATCATCTATTTCCGCGACGTCGTGAAGCAGTATCCCAAGACAGACGCTGCGCGCAAGTCGCAGATCCGTCTCGTGCAGTCCTATCGCGCGATCAAGTACAAGGATGACGCGTCGGAGACGTGCGGCCAGCTCGAAAAGGCGCACCCGACGGACAAGGAGGTGCTCAAGGCGTGCCGCGGTGTGAAGCCGACGATTGCAGATACCACGGCTGGCCCGCCGAAAACCATCGCGCCGCCCGCGCCGCTGCCGAATCCGCCGGCGCCGATCGATCAGACGTCGGGAACGCCCTCGCCGACGCAGGTGCCCGTGCCGGTGCCGACGCCGCCGAGCAAGACTCCTCCACGCAACTAGGAGCGCCGTGCGACTCGGCGTCCTCGGCGGGACGTTCGATCCTCCGCACGTTGGTCATTTGCTCGCGGCCGGCGACGCGTTCGAGTCGCTCGCGCTCGACAAGCTGCTCTTCGTGCCCGCCGCCGTGCCACCGTATAAGGCCCGTTCGGTGCAGGGGACAGCCGAGCAGCGGCTGCGCATGCTCGAGCTGATGATCGGCAGCGATCCGCGGTTCGAGGCGAGCCGCCTCGAACTCGACCGGGACGGGTTATCTTTCACCGTTGACACGCTTGCGGCGCTTTCGGAAAAAACGCCGGAAGTGTCCCTGTTCATGTTGATCGGCGAGGATCTCGCGACGCAAATCGCCAGTTGGCGGGACGCGACGCGAATCGCCGAGTTGGCGACGATCGTGGTGCTGGCGCGCGAGGCCGGGGCGAAGGCGAGTGCGCTGGAGTCCAGCCTTCCGATGATGCGGCTGACCACGCGGCGGATCGATCTCTCGTCGACGGAAGTTCGGGACCGGGTCCAGGCCGGCCGCTCGATTCATGGCTTCGTACCAGATGCCGTCGCTGCGTTCATCGACGCGGCCGGCTTGTACCGATAGAGGCGACGAATGCTCAAGAAATTCGCGACATCACTGTTCGGCACGAGGCACGCGCGCGAGATGAAGCGCGTGCAGCCGATCGTCGATGAGATCAACGCCGAGTACGAGCGCCTGCACGGCGTCTCGGAAGAGGAGCTGCGCGGACAGACCGCGAAGCTGCGGGGGAAGATCGCCGAGCGCGCGCGTCCACTCGAGGAGAAGATCGCCGCGCTGCGCGAGCAGAAGCACACGGCGCCCGACGCCGAGGAGCGCGAGCGCATCGATCGCGAAATCAATGGTGCCGATGGCAAGGGCGGACTCGAAGCGGAGCTGCGCGCAGCGATCGCCGAGTCGCTCGATGACATTCTTCCCGAGGCGTTCGCCACCGCGCGCGAGGGTGCGCGCCGCTTGCTTGGCACTACCGCGATGGTCGCCGGCCACGAGACCCCGTGGAACATGGTCCACTACGACGTCCAGCTGATCGGTGGCATCCAGCTGCACTTCGGCAAGATCGCCGAGATGGCGACGGGAGAGGGGAAGACGCTCGTCGCGACCCTGCCGCTCTATCTGAATGCGCTCGCGGGGCGCGGCGCGCATCTCGTGACCGTGAACAACTATCTCGCCCGCCGCGACTCGCAGTGGATGGGGCATCTCTACAATTATCTCGGCCTCACCGTCGGCTGTCTCGACGATACCGAGCCGAATACGCCGGAGCGCTCCGACGCGTATCGCCGCGACATCACCTACGGCACGAACAACGAGTTCGGCTTCGACTATCTCCGCGACAACATGGTCGTCTCGCACGGCCATCGCGTGCAGCGGCCGCACTGGTACGCGATCGTCGACGAGGTCGATTCCGTGCTCATCGACGAGGCGCGTACGCCGCTCATCATCTCCGGCCCCGTCGGCGACGAGAGCGACATGCAGTATCGCGAGTTCAATTCGACCGTTGCGCGCGTGGTTCGCCTGCAATCGGACGACGCAAACCGACTCGTGGCCGAGGGCGAGGCGTCGATGGCGAGTGGAGACACGGGGAATGCGGGGCTGCGCTTCTACCAGGCACAGCTCGGCGCGCCGAAGAACAAGCGACTGCTGAAGGCGCTGCAGGAGCCGGGCGCCAAACAGCTCGTGCAGCGGATGGAGCTCGACCACATCTCCGATCGCAAGCAGCCCGTGGCGAAGCAGCAGTTCGGCGACATCGAGGAGCGGCTGCTCTTCGTGCTCGACGAGCGCGGCCACACGGTCCACCTCACCGATCGCGGCGCCGATGCGATGTCGCCCGACGATCCGGATGCGTTTCTCCTTCCGGATATCTCGGAAGCAGTCCACCGCATCGACCACGACGCGACGCTAGGCCCGCAGGAGAAGCTCGATGCGCGCGCGGCGATCGAGCGCGCGTATGCGGAGCGCAGCGAGCGGCTGAACATCGTGCATCAGCTGCTGCGCGCGCACGCGCTCTACGAGAAGGATGTGAACTACGTCGTGCAGGACGGGCAGGTGCTCATCGTCGATGAGTTCACGGGCCGTACGATGCCGGGACGCCGCTGGTCGGAAGGCCTGCACCAGGCGGTCGAGGCGAAGGAAGGCGTGAAGGTGAAGGGCGAGACGCAGACGATGGCGACGATCACCATCCAGAACTACTTCCGCATGTACGAAAAGCTCTCGGGCATGACGGGAACAGCGGAGACGGAGGAGACAGAGTTCCACGACATCTACAAGCTCGGGGTCGCGGTCGTTCCGACGAACAAGCCGATCATCCGCGACGACCGGCAGGACTGGATCTACCGCACGCGCCGCGAGAAGTACAATGCGATCCTCGAGGAGACGCAGCGCCTCCACGATCTCGGCTTTCCGGTGCTCGTGGGTACGGTGAACGTCGACGTGTCGGAGACGCTGGCGCGCATGTTCCAGCGCGCGGGGATCAAGCACAACGTGCTGAACGCCAAGTACCATCAGCGCGAGGCGGAGATCGTGGCCGGCGCAGGACAGCCTGGCGCGGTCACAATCGCGACGAACATGGCCGGCCGCGGAACCGACATCAAGCTGGGCGATGGCGTCACGGAGTCAAAGCCATCGATGGTGAAGGACCCCGACGGCAAGACGCTCGAGGTCCAGGAGGACGGTGGGCTGCACATCATCGGATCGGAACGCCATGAATCGCGGCGCATCGACCGCCAGCTACGCGGCCGCTCGGGACGACAGGGCGATCCAGGCGCGACGCAGTTCTTCCTCTCGCTCGAAGATGACCTCATGCGCCTCTTCGGCTCCGAGCGCATCGCGAAGCTGATGGATCGCCTCGGCGCGCAGGAGGGTGAGGTACTGGCGCACCCGCTCATCACTCGCTCGATCGAGCAGGCGCAGAAGCGTGTCGAGCTGCAGAACTTCCAGCAGCGCAAGCGGCTGCTCGAGTACGACGACGTGATGAACCAGCAGCGGGAGGTCATCTACTCGCTGCGTGCGTTCGCGCTCGAGGGCGGCGAGGAGCTCAAGGGCGAGGCCCTCAAGATGGTCGAGCGGGCTGTCGCGCGGCGCGTCGAGAACGCCATCGTCGACTACAACGAAGGGGACGAGTGGGACTACGGCGTCATCGAGCAGGATCTGCTCATGCACTACCTGCTGCAGGTCCCCGAGCTCGCCGACCCCGACCG
>JBDTJH010000119.1:0-9667 GCA_039935955.1 Gemmatimonadaceae bacterium | reverse complement strand
GCGATCGGACCCTCGCGACCTGCGGATCCGCCCGAGCCGATCGTGATCGCGGACGCAATCAGCTTTACGGGCGCCACGCGGCCGCGCAGCCGCCCCTCCGTGCGATGGTAGGCGCGCACCACCGCATCCGTTCCATGCCCCTCCGCCTCGGGTGCGAGCCACTCGGTGATGGCGCCGACGATTAGACCGCCAAGCCCCGCGATGACCGGGATCAGCCAGAGCCCGTGCGGACCGATGATCTGCACGGGCGATCCGCCCTCGCTGGGAAGCCCCGGCGGCGTGTAGCCCGCAAGAGTGCCGAGCAGCAGCGCCGTCGCCCACTTGAGCAGCTGCGTGAACAGCAGCGCGGCGGCGGCGCCGGCGGCCCCGAGCACGACGGTGTCGATGATAAGGCGTCGCTGCCGGCCTTGCACGACTGCAGCCATCTGCGCAACCACACTGCGCGGCGCGTTCATGAGATTCGCATTCAGTGTTCGAGAATGCTCGCTTCGAGTCGGCCGCCCGGGACGCGCGCGAGCGAAATCCGGGTCGCCGCGATTCCGCCGGCCGCGAGCTGCGCCATCACGCCGTCCAATCGCGCAGCGGGCACGCGCGCGCCTGCCGAGAGGCGCAGGCGCGCCGACGGCAACTCGCGCAGCAGCGATGCCAGCGTGTCCACGATCGCCGTGCCGTGCGCGCCGAGATCGCGCGGGCGCGCGGAGACCGGCGTCGTTTCGAGTGCGAGCGATGGCAGCTGCAAGGCGTTCGCGAGTTGATGCCGAATGATCTCGCGCGATTGCGACGTCAGCGTATCGCGCGAGAGATAGCGCAGGCGGATCACCGGCGCCGTGGAATCATCGCTGACACTCACGACGAAGCCGAGCATCATCAGCGAATCCGGAAAGGTGATGACGGACGCGGCGCGCGCGATCGCCTCGCGCATCGCGGCGAGAGTCGCGCTTGCCGGCGCCGGCATCGTATCGGGGCGCGCCAGCGCTACCGGCCGCGCCGGATCCCGCGATTCGATCATCGATGCGAGATGGCCGAGGCTCTGGCTCGAGGCTGGCAGCTGCTCGAGCACGAGATCCACGGGCTCTCCCGCCATCGCCGACGCGCGCTGCTCGAATCGCCCGCGCGCGGAATCGTCGAACCACTGCGTGGTCGCGACATTCAAAATCACCTGCGTCCGATCGGCGCCGAGGGTCACTTCACGGCTGACGATGAAGGCGCGGCCAGCGACGCTGAAGGGCTTCGAGGCCGCCTCGACCGCTCGATGCACGCGTGTCTCCCTCGTGATCTGCTCGAGCGACGCGCTGAGCGGAATGGCCACGAGCGCCACGAAGACGAGCACGAGAAGGAGCCGCGCCGGGATGGACTTGAGCACGCCCATCGAGCGGATGCCCGGCGCGCGATCGACGAGCGCAGCGAGCCCGCTTCGCTCGGTCTCGCGATACCAGCGCCGCACCTCGTCGAGCACCTCCGAGCGGTGCATCCCCGCGATGAGGAACACGATCATGGCGCTCATCACGATCCCCGCCAGATTCGCCCCGTAGAGCAGCAGGCTGCCCCGGATCACCGGCCAATCCCATCCGATGCCGATTCCGAAGCCCGTCACCGCGAGGGGCGGCACCAGCGCGACGGAGACGGCGACGCCTGGAACGGCGCCGGCGAGCCGGTCGCCGCGCGAGAGCTTCACGAGCGCGCCCGCCAGCCCGGAGAACACCGCGATCGCAAGATCCAGCGTCGTCGGCTTCGTGCGACCGAGGATCTCGGCCGTGACCTCATGGAACGGAAGCAGCACCGTAACCACCGACGAAATGGCGACGACGGCGATCGTGCTCCCGAGAACCGCGAGGGCGGTCTGCACCGCAAGTCGCCCATCGCCAACCGCGAGCGCGAGGGCAAGACCGAGCACGGGTGCGAGCAGCGGCGCGATCAGCATGGCACCGATGACGACGGCGGCACTGTTGAGCGCGAGCCCCAGCAGCGCGATCGCGCCGGCAAGAACGAGCACCATCCAGTACAGCGCAGTGGTGTCGGTTCCCACACTCGCGATCTCATCGAAGATCGCGCGGCGCTCATCTGCGCTCAGCAGGCCGCGCACCTTCTTCTCGATCGAATCAGTGCGCGCGTCGTCCGCGTCAGCGCTCATCCGTGGTCTCGCCGCTCGTGGGTGGACGGATGATGTGGAGATCCATCTGTGGATAGGCGATTACGATCCCCGCCTTCTTGAACGCCCACCAGATCGCTTCATTCAGCTCCGAGGTGGTACTGCGAGCGCGCCACGGATCCTCGCTCCAGATGAGGACCTCGTAATTGACGGACGAATCGCCGAAGTCGGTGAGAAACACCAGCGGGTCGCGATCGGCGACGCGGCCCGAAAGGGAGGCCGCCGTCTCGTGCAGCACCTGCCTCACCTGTGCGAGATCGCTGTCGTACGACACACCCACCTTCGCGTGCAGCCGGAAGAGCGGGTCGCGGAGCGTGAAGTTCGTGACGGTATTCTGCACCAGCGTGGCGTTCGGGATGATCAGATCTTCCTCATCCCGCGAGCGTGCCACGGTCGTGCGCAGCCCCATGCGCGTGACGCGAACGACGCGTTTTTCGACCTCCAGAATATCGCCGGGCTTGATGTCGCGCTCGGTGAGCAGGAGGATGCCGGCCACGAAGTTCTGCGCCACATTCTGCATGGCGAAGCCGATGGCGACGGCGAAGAACGCACCGGCCGTAAAAAGCGCCCCGAGGTTGAGCCCGAGCGTCTGCAGCGCGATGCCGAGACCGAGGAGGACGATCACATAGTGCGTCAGACGCGTGGATATGCCGATCGTCCCCGCGTCGGCCACGCCGCGGAGGCCGAGCGCGCGTGTCATCGCCCGCTGCGCGAGACGCGAAGCGAAGAAGGTGGCGAGCAGGATCGCGCCGACGACCACGATGGTCGTGAGGGTCACAGGCGTTCCTCCGACCGTCACGATCGGAGCATTTAGAAAGTGGGACAGTCCTGATGTATCGATGGGAGCCTCGCGTAAAGCTGAATCTTACACCCGTGTGGGGATCGTGCTCTCGTTGCCATCGCGCAGCGAGGCGTAGTGCGGCGACATGATCTCCACCCCCGCCTCGTTGAAGGCGTCCTGAATGTGGGCGTGCAAGGCCGAGTAGGTCGCCGCCATGAGCTCCGCGCGCCGCGTCACTGCGTTGATCTCGTAGGTAACGAAGAAGTCATCGAGGCTCGTCTGCAGGACGTACGGCGCCGGCTCGGCGACGATGTTCTCCGTGCGCGCGGCCGCGCTCATGAGAAGCGCGTGCACAGTGCGCCACGGGGCATCGTAGCCGATCGTCACGGAGGTGTTGAGTACCAATCCCGGTCCATCGGCCAGCCGTGTGTAGTTCAAGACCTGGGCCGCGAGCACGGCTCCGTTGGGGATCGTCACCTCGACGTTCTTGATCGTGCGTATGCGGGTCACGAGCAGCGAGCGCTCGGTGACGTCGCCCGTGGCATCGCCGATCTTCACCCGGTCGCCGACCTCGAATGCGCGCGTGTATGTCAGCACGATGCCCGCGACGATGTTACTCACCGCCGACGAGGAGCCGAGCGAGAAGAGAACGCCGAGAAAGAGCGAGACCCCCTTGAACGCATCCGTGTGGGAGCCGGGGAGATACGGAAAGCAGGCGACCGCCGCGAATGCCAGCACGAGCACACGCGCGATCTTGTACGTCGGGTCGGCCCACTCGCGGTAGAATCCGTCGAACTGGACCGCGCCCGTCTCGATCGCGCGGAAGAGGGCGTGTATCAGCTTCAGCACGTATCGCGTCACGAGCACGATGACGACCAGATAGAAAATGCTCGGCACGAAGCTGATGAAGCCGTTCCAGGCTACGCCGAGTGGCGTAAGGGCGTAGCCGACTATTCGACGGGAGAGCGGCTCGGTCCACGGGAAGAAGCTCAGAACGAGCGGGATGTAGATGTAGAAGAGCACCACCGTGACGGCGGCGCGCACGGCGCGCGCGAGCAGGAGCAGTGCGCGCGAGATTCCTTCCGCGGAGAGCAGCTCGAGCTGCTGAATGCGAAGCGCGGGGATGCGCGTTCGCCGAATCGCCTCGAGCCGGCGGTAGATGCGCGGGAAGGCGAAGTGGAGGAGTGCGAGCGCCAACAGCAGTACGAGCGTCGCAAGGGCGGCGTATCCCACATCGATCAGCAGCGCACGTGCGCTGAGCTCCGTGCTGGCGGTGCGGATCGCGCGCTGGAGGGAGATCGCGTAGCGGTGCGACACGACATCCCTGGTCTTGTTGAGCGGCACGGCGTCGGTGTCGAGGACAGTCATGATCACCGTCCCACGAGAGACGAGCTCGGAGAATCCGCCCGCATCGACGACCGCGATGCTGTCGCGGCCGTCGCTTGCTCTATGGGACAGCTCGTCCATCCGTTCCACGACGGCGCTTGCGCGTCGGGCCGAAGAGAATGGTCCGAGCGCGCCGTACAGACGGAAGAGCGTGTCGCCGTGGAAGACGACCGGCGCGCCAGCGATCGAATCGGGGCGCGGCGGCTGTGCTTGGGCGCTATCGCGTGCCGTGAGTGGTGCCTGCTCGCGCTGTTGTGCGGCCGGCTGTGCGTTTGCGCTCGCGACGTAGGCGAGTGCGGCGAGCGGGATCAAGCGAGCTGTCAGTCGGCGCATTTCCCTCGCGCGAATGCGGAGGCCTTCGATATCATCGCAATCCAATCATGCAGGCATCGCGCGTCCGCCGCTACATCGCCTCCTTTATTCCCTTGCGCAGCAGCCACCAGTTGACAGGGTAGCTGGTGAGAAATCCGGCGATCATCGCCAGCTGCATCATGAACCAGAACGCGGGCTGGGTCTTCGAGAGGGTGTCGGGAGTAAAGATCACGAAGAGTGCGATCGCCATCCATCCGTACATGCCCAGCTGCCACGCGCTGAGGGAGAGCGTGTCCGCCTTGAGCGCAGCGACGAGTCCCTCGCGCGGCGCGAGATGCTTCATCGGGGCTATGGTGAAATACTGAAAGGCGATGCCCAGCGCGAAGGCGACGAGAAAGTCGACGGCCCAGCTGCCGAAGACGATGCTGCCGAAGAGCGTGACGGGGAATGCGAGCACGCTCCACTCCACGATGAGATCGGCTAGCGTGCAGCCGCTTCCACAGTGGAGCGCTCCGATGCACACGCTCTGCCAGAAGGGCTTTTTCATCTTCCCTGCGGCGATTGCAGGCGCACGCCCGATTCGATAATACGCGAAGAGCGCGAGCGGGCCGGCCCATAGCCCAGTGACTGGCCAGACTACGTTCATGATCCACATGCGCTGCGCATGACCCGTCGCTTCGTCGACGGCGATGACCGCCGCGCTGACGAGTGCGAGCGCCAACGAGATGGTGCTGAGGAGCTGGAGCCACGAGGGAACGGTTGTCATACCGGGAGCAGGAAGAGAGTCGACGAACGTCGAGCTCATCCAATGCAAAGTTCATGCGTCGCACCGCGCGTGATCTCACGCGACCTGCGGATGCGTCTCCCCAGCCTCGGAACCGGCCTTTCGCACCATGCGCCCCGCGACGATCGCAGTCGCGCTGCCCTGAAGCAGAATCGAGAGGGCGACGACGCCGAAGGTGATGGTGACGATCTGGTCGCGCGCGGGCGTGCTCGCAGGGAGGCTGAGGGCGAGCACCATCGACAGCGCGCCGCGGAGCCCGCCGATGACGAGGAGCGCCGGCCAGCCACTCGGGAGGCGTTCGCGCGTTGGGCGAAGCAGCGCACTCACGCCGAAAATCATGATCGCGCGGCCGATCGTGACGGCCAGATAGGCGAGAATGATCGGCAGCCAGTCGTGTGCGAGTGCCGGAAGGTGGATCTGCAGCCCGAGTAGAAGAAAGACGATCGAGTTGAGCATGAACGACACGTACGACCAGAATCCCACTACTGCATCACGGGTCGACGCCGACATCGCCATGCGCTCTGCGTAGCTCCCGCACACCATCCCCGCGCAGACGGTGGCGATGACGCCGGAGACGCCGAGCGACTCGGCGAGGGCGAAGGAGCCATAGGCGGCGATCATGGTGAGCGTGATCTCGGTGGCGGGATCATCGACTCGACGCATGCACCAGGTGACGCCGAACGCGGTGATCATGCCGACCGCCACGCCGCCGCCGGCCATGAAGAGAAACTGCCAGAGGAGATGCAGCGGCGAGGGCGTTGCGGCCGTGCCTCCTTCGGCGACGGCGAGGGCGATGGTGAAGATGACCACGGCGGTGCCATCGTTGAGCAAGCTCTCGCCTTCGACGAGCACCTGAAGACGACGCGCGACGCCGAGTTCGCGGAAGAGAGCGACGACGGCGACCGGATCGGTGGCGGCGATGAGTGAAGCGAAGAGGAGCGCGGACCGCCAGCCGACGGACGGCAGCCATCCGGCGGACGCGGCGCCCAGAACGAGGAGCGCGGTGAGCGCGATGGCGACGACGACGCCGGGGACGGCGAGCGAGATGATGGCGAGCTTGTTATGCCAGAACTCGTCGGACTTGAGGTGATATGCGGCTTCGAAGAGCAGGCCGGGAAGGAAGACAGCGAAGAGCAGTTCTTTATCGAGCGCCGGCGCGTGGAAGTTGCCGATCAGCCCGAGGGCGAGGCCGACGGCGACGAGGGCAATCGTGTAGGGGATGCGAATGCGCCTGCTGAGGGCCGCAACGAGTGTTGCGACCACGAGGAGGATGATGAACGCATTGACGAGGTGCATCGGCGACGTGCTCGGGGAGGGGGTCTCCTGCGGAAGGTAGTGGGGAATGGGGGCGACGTGCAGGTGCAACGCGTCGCGTCATCGAGCGCTATCGCTGCTCCTGCGTGTGCTGATAGAGCACGTTGAGCCATCTCCCGTCGCGATGAACAAAGAGTGAGCTGACCCAGGTCGGGCTCGGCACCGCGGCGTTGCCGCATGTAGTCTGCTGCTCGGCGCGATAGGTGAGGAGCGCGGTGTTGTCGTCGATGCGCGTCGCGCGGAAGTGGCCGACGGTGTAGCTGTTCACGATGCATGCGCCGCTCGAGACGTAGGCCACGACTTGGGCTTTCGTCGCGATGCCTGTGGTGCCGACTTCGACGTGATCGTCGGAGAGAAAGGCGCGGAAGAATCCACCGTCGTGATTTTGCCAGGCAACCCAGGATTGGCGTTCGAGGGTGGTGAGGGTGGCGTTGAGAGAGTCGGAGGGTGGCGGGGCGGGGCGAGGGTCGGACTCCGAGGTGATGGCGGCTTGCGCGGCGCAGGCGGTGAGGAGGGCGAGGAGGAGGAGCAGGCGCGAATTCACGGGACGATCTCATTGAAGGGACGCGCGATGCGCGTGGCTTCATGGGAGATATCTGTCGCGCGAATCGGCTTCACCGGCTTTTACAACACGTGGACAGTGGCGGAGGTAGCGACCCTTCATGACCCCCACCCAGAAACGGTTCCGCGGTCTACTAGATCTGCGAAGTACGGCGCCGCATACTGTTGACCGATTGCGATGGACTTGCGATTTGATACCCGGATTTGGCGCGGCAAAGGCCATCTCGATCTATTGGGTGTTTCATGTAAAAGAGAATGACAAACACAAGCTGGGAAGTTATGCGGGCGAATATTAAGTGGGCATCGCATGGGGTCTCTCGATCGCCGGCATCGCTTCGCTTTGGATTCTTCTACTCTCGTTCGCTAGTGGTTCGGCGAGTTTTGATAAGCTCGGCGTATCCGCGGCCCAGATTATTTTGGCGTACTTTGTAAGCGGTGCCGTGGCGGGGGCGATGATAGGTGTATTTCGAGAGCAGGCAGCTACAGAGTCCGGTGCCATGCTTGTTGGATTTGCCGCAGCGGTTCCCTTCGCGATCGCTGTATTTACGACGACGCATGGAAATCCCGCGGGCTGGTCACATCGAGAATGGCGCGATGTGCTCATATTCTGCGCGTTGCTTGGACCAGCAAGCGGTCGGATATGATGGCGACAGTTGCAAGCGAACGGCTAGCCATGTTAGTCGTCGTGGACAGCGTGATACGCGCACTGCCGCTACGTAAAAGGATGGCGACGGGGGAACACGCGCGAGTTCACGGGATGATCTCCATGTACTCGTCGCGCACCTACCCCGTGGGTTATCGTTGTTGTTGCGTAGGCCGGCTGAGCGGTTCAGCATTTGCCACCGCGACGACGGAGTTGATGGACATCGCGCCTCGACTCTTTCGTGTTGCGACTGGCCGAGGTCGTCCCGGTGCAGGGAGCTGTGTATGAGACGCGCATTGATCGCCGGCACCGTCTATTTCATGTTTCTGTTTGCCTTGGGCTTTGTGCTCGGGATAATTCGTGTGACGTACGTCGCGCCGCGCTTCGGTCAGCTTGCTGCAACGTTCGCGGAAGTGCCTGTGATACTCGTTGCCGCCCTGGCCCTCTGTCGATGGACGATGAGGCACTGGCAAGTATCCAGCGCGATGACGATCCGCTGGGCAATTGCTCTCTGGTTTTTGACACTGCTGTTCACGTTCGAAACGCTGCTAGGCGTCGCACTCTTTGGACGGACGGCGAGCGCACAGTGGGCGGCGCTGACGACGCCAGCAGGACTGCTCGGCATCTCGGCCCAGATCATCGCCGCGCTTCTACCCGTATTTGTCTGCAGAAGAGACGGTCATAGTTCTAACTAGGCTACTCGCGGTCGGCTGGCTAAGTGGGATGTCGAAGTCTTTGAGAAGCGCTGACGCCGATTCGCTACTTGCTCGCGTCGTACTCATTGCGAACCGCTGTCGTAACCGCCTTCCGCCACGCATCCTCAAGCAGCTGCGCTAGCAGCGTCGCATCCGCTGATGTGAGGTTGACCAGCACATACGGATAGTTGCGATAGTGGTCGGTGATGTGGAATGTTGCGGGATCGCACCGAAGCAAATGCTCGCGTTCAAAATGTTCGACGCGAAGAACGATCGTGGCGTTGTCTTCTTTCAGACGCGCGAGGAGTTTGTCGCGCACTTTGAGCGCAGCGGTGCCGTACGACGTGCTCTCGACGACGCCGGGCAGTTGCAGAGCGAGCCGGATCACTTCCGCAAAGGGCAG
The DNA here is from genome assembly GCA_039935955.1 of Gemmatimonadaceae bacterium. Lineage (GTDB taxonomy): Bacteria > Gemmatimonadota > Gemmatimonadetes > Gemmatimonadales > Gemmatimonadaceae > FEN-1250. The sequence continues at coordinate 639 of JBDTJH010000119.1, read as the reverse complement.
CCCTTTTCCAGGTGCGCCGCGCGCTCGCTTAGTCGGCATTGGAGCATTTTATCGTTGCTCCTGAACTCAGCGCTGGCACGGAGATGGACTTCTTCTGTACGTGGATAAGATCACCGTGGAGCCCATGTTTTCTCTGATGCATGAAAATCACTCGATGGTCCGGCATATCCTGAACGCAAGCAATTCGTCGGACGGACACTCAGTGAGTTGAGGCGAGGGAAGTTATTCCACCCACAACGTCTCTCCACTCTCCGCATCGAAGAAGTGAAGTCGCTCGGCATTGAACACAAGCTCCACCTCACTCCCCGCACTCGGTAGCCCTCGCGGCGGCACGCGCGCGGTAATCTCCTTCGCGCCAACGCGCGCCGAGAGAAAGGCCTCGCTCCCCAGAGGCTCTACCACATCGAGTCGCACGCGCACCGTCCCAACTTGCCCGGCTGTGCTGCCTTCCGGCAGGATGAGAATATCCTCCGGACGAATCCCGAGAATCACCGCGCGCCCGACACGCGATGCGAGCCGTGTCCCCCAATTCGCGCCGAGCGACATCGTGAACGCGCCGTCTGCCGCTCGAAACTCGATGCCACTCGCTCCACCCGTCGCGCCTGCAACACCAGATAAAGCCAACGTACCCGCGAGCAA
>JBDTJH010000118.1:0-3294 GCA_039935955.1 Gemmatimonadaceae bacterium | reverse complement strand
GGTAGGTCTCGAAGCCAAACGCATGCTCGGCCGCACCCCCGAAGGCGTCATTGCGGTTCGCCCGATGAAGGACGGCGTCATCGCCGACTTCGACGTCACCGAAAAGATGCTTCGCTACTTCCTGACGCTGATCATCGACAACCACGTCTTCAAGGTGAAGCCGCGCGTCATCGTCTGCGTCCCCTCCGGCATCACCGAAGTCGAGAAACGCGCCGTGCGCGACTCCGCACTCGGCGCCGGCGCGAAGGAAGTGTTCATGGTCGCGGAGCCGATGGCGGCGGCGATCGGCGTCGGGCTTCCCGTCGAAACGCCCACCGGCAACATGGTCATCGACATCGGGGGCGGCACTACCGAGATCGCCGTCATCGCACTCTCCGGCATCGTCAGCGACACATCGATTCGCACGGGTGGCGACGAGCTCGACACCGCCATCGTGCAGTTCATGCGCAAGAACTACAATCTCCTCATCGGCGAGCCGACGGCGGAGCAGATCAAGATCCAGATCGGTTCCGCCGCGCCCGTTGGCGAAGAGCGCGAGATGGAAGTGAAGGGACGCGATCTCGTCTCCGGAATTCCGAAGACCGTGCGCGTGCACTCCAGCGAAATTCGCGAAGCGATTCAGGAGCCGATTCAGCAGATCGTCGACGCCGTGCGACGCGCGCTCGAGATCACGCCGCCGGAGCTCGCGAGCGACATCGTCGATCGCGGCATCGTCATGACCGGCGGCGGCGCGCTCATTCGCGGGCTCGATCTGCTTTTGAGCCAGGAAACGAATCTTCCGATTCACGTCGATGAGGATCCGCTCACCTGCGTCGTTCGCGGCACAGGGCGCATTCTCGACGACGAGGACAAGTACTGGTCGGTCCTGCAGACCTGATCGCGCGTGCCCTCAAGCGCTCGCGCGTACAGCCGCAGGGACACGGTCCTCTTCGTCTCGTGCATCGTGATCGCCCTCGCAGCGATCCAGCTTCCCGAGCGCGTACGTGATCCGTTCGCGTCGGCACTCCGTCGGTCCATTCTCGCACCGCTCGTCTCCCTTCAGGGTGACGCGGAGCAGAGCCATCGCTCCTGGCTGACGCGTGAAGTGCGCGAGGCCCAGCGCGACAGCATCGCCCTCCGCGCGATGTCACTCGATGCCTCGCTGGCCGACAACGATCGCCTTCGCAAGCTGCTCGGGCTCGGCGAGGCCCTCCGCTGGGGCTTCGTGCCGGCGGAAGTGCTGCAGGGGCGCGGCGTAGGCGAGCAGTACACCGTTGCGCTGTCCGCCGGCTCGAGGGCCGGGATTCTTCCGTTCAGTCCCGTCGTCGCGCCCGAGGGCCTCGTCGGCATGGTGAAGACCGTCGACCCCACGATGAGCATCGCGATCGCCTGGGCGCACCCCGATTTTCGCGTAAGCGCGATGGCCGTCGACGGCGGCGCCTTCGGCATCGTCGGCGCACATCTCGGCGGCGAGCCCGATCGCTATCTCCTCGAGATGCGCGGCGTGCCGATGCGCAGCACGCTCAAGCCCGGAGCACTCATCGTCAGCTCCGGGCTCGGCGGGACCTTTCCGCGCGGCATTCCCGTCGGCACAGTGATCGCCGAGGTCAAGACGTCGGAGCTGTGGGCGCGCACGTATCTGCTGCGGCCCGCAGTCGCGCCTGCCGACGTCTCCGACGTGATGGTGCTGCTCCCCGCGCGCACGACGGCAGGAGTACAGACGGTGTGGAAGGTCGGGTTGCACGCGGATTCGGCGGTGAAGAGCATCGTGGCCGCAGGCGACTCGCTTGCGCGGCTGCAGGCGCACAAGGATTCTCTTGCGATGCCGCGCGATACGACCGTGCGGCGCGACAGCACCGGCGCTGTGACGAGCGCGCCGGTCGCGCCGTCTGCGCAGCGTGAGGCACGGCCACCGCGGGTTCCGCCCGCATCGCCTGTGCCGACGACGACCACGCCATGAGACCGACAGATTTTTTTCGCACGCTGATCGCCTTCGTCATCCTGGTGGTGCTGCACTACACCTTGCGCCCGCTGCTCGGATGGCGCGCGGGGCCGGACTTCCTCGTGATCGCGACGCTGCTCGTTGCCATTCGCGTGCGTCCCGGGACGGCTGCGCTGATCGGACTCTGCGTCGGCCTCGTTTCGGATTCCGTTGATGTCCACGTCTTCGGCGCCGGCGCGCTCGCCATGTGCGCGATCGGCTTCACGGCTTCGTGGCTCAAGGCCGTCTTTTTCGCCGACGACGTGTTACTCAACGCGCTGTTCTTCTTTCTCGGCAAGTGGGCATTCGACGCCATCTTCGTCCTCGCCGGCCATCGCGGTGACTTCGGTCAGGTCGCTATCCAGCTCTTCGTCTGGTCGCCACTCACCGCCGCCGTCACGGCGCTCTTCGGGCTCGTGACACTGCTGATTCTGCGCCCCGTGCTGCGCGCGTCCCCGACGTGAGCTTTCATCCCAACGAGATAGCGCGGCGGGCGCGGGTCGCTTCGTGGGCACTCGTGGGGATCTTTGCGGTGCTGCTCTCCGCGTTCTTCAAGACGCAGGTCGTCAACTACGCGAAGTATTCGCAGCAGTCGGAGACGAACCGTCTGCGCGAAGTGCCGCTTGCGGCGCCGCGAGGGATCATCTACGACCGAAACAACCAGGTCATAGCCGAGAATGTGCCGGGATACGCCGTGTCGATTCTGTCGGCGAGTGCGGACTCGTTGCGTGCAGCGCTCACGCGTCTCTCGGCGATCATTCCGATCTCTCCCGAGAAGATCGATCTTTCGGTGCGGCGATTCTCCCACGCGCGCAATCGTCCGGTCGCGGTCCTCGCCGATGCGTCGTTCGACGTGGTGTCAGTGCTCGAGGAGCGACGGATCGACTTTCCGGGGCTGATCATCCAGTCCGCGCCGAAGCGGTACTATCCCGATGGCGCGGCCGTCGCGTCGTTCATCGGCTACGTCGGCGAAATCACCGAGACCGAGCTCACGAATCCGCGCTACACCGGCTACAAGACCGGTGAGTCCGTCGGCAAGAACGGGCTCGAGCGGCAATACGAGTCGCGCCTGCGCGGGCGCGAGGGTGTGCGGTACGTGGAGGTCGATGCGCTCGGACGCGTAGTCCGCGAGGCCGGTGCGCGCGAGGAGGTCGCCGCGCAGCCGGCGCCGGCGCTCTACACGAACATCGACATGCCGCTGCAGCGATTCATGGCGGGGATCTTCAGCGACTCGCTGCAAGGCGGCGCAATCGCGATCGACCCGAAGACGGGTGGCGTGCTCGCGATGTACTCGGCGCCGAGCTACGACCCGAATCGCTTTGTGGGCGGAATTC
>JBDTJH010000117.1:0-34423 GCA_039935955.1 Gemmatimonadaceae bacterium | reverse complement strand
GACGGTGATGCGGCAGGTGTTCGGATGCGAGTCGTCGGAGATCGTCGTCTTCTCGAACTGATAGTCGAGCCCCTCACGCTCCATGATGTCGAGCGCGTCGCGCAGCCGCTCGTCGTCGGGGCGAAAGCCGAGCAGGCCGCCGGTGATCGCCTTGTCGGTGCCGTGCCCCTCGCCGGTGCGCGCGAAGGAGCCGTGCAGCTCGATCCGCGCGCGCTCGGGCGTGCCACCCACCAGCCCGCGCACCAGTAGCCCAATACGACACGCGCCCGCCGTGTGGGACGACGAAGGGCCGACCATCACCGGACCGATGATGTCGAGCAGTGAGACCATGCTAGCCCGCCTTCTGTTGTGCCGGACGCGATGGACGCGCGAGCAGCGGACGCAGATAGTGCCCCGTGTGCGACGCCGTCACCTGCGCGACATCCTCCGGCGTTCCCTCCGCGACGATGTTCCCGCCGCGCGCGCCGCCCTCGGGGCCCAAATCGATGAGCCAATCCGCCGTCTTGATGACGTCGAGGTTGTGCTCGATCACGAGCACGGTGTTCCCCTTCTCGACGAGGCGATGCAGCACCTCGAGCAACAGGCGCACGTCCTCGAAGTGCAGCCCCGTCGTCGGCTCGTCGAGGATGTAGAAGGTGCGCCCGGTGTCGCGCTTCGAGAGCTCGGTCGCGAGCTTGACGCGCTGCGCCTCGCCGCCCGAAAGCGTCGTCGCACTCTGCCCCAGATGCACGTAGCCGAGCCCGACGTCGAGCAGCGTCTCGAGCTTCTGGCGAATGCGCGGCTGATTCTCGAAGAACGACGTCGCATCCTCGACGGTCATGTCGAGCACATCGGCGATGCTCGCGCCGCGGAAGCGGACCTCGAGCGTCTCGCGATTGTAGCGCTTCCCCTTGCAGACCTCGCACGGCACGTAGACGTCGGGGAGGAAATGCATCTCGATCTTCACGAGACCATCGCCCTGACACGCTTCGCAGCGGCCGCCCTTCACGTTGAACGAGAAGCGCCCCGGACCGTAGCCGCGGATCTTCGCATCGGGAAGCTCGGCGAAGAGCTCCCGGATCGGCGTGAAGAGCCCCGTGTACGTCGCGGGATTCGAGCGCGGCGTGCGGCCGATCGGGCTTTGATCGATGTCGATGACCTTGTCGATGTGCTCGAGCCCCGTGATGCGATCGTGCTCGCCGGGGATCACGCGCGCACGATAAAAATGTCGCGCGAGATGGTTGTGGAGAATGTCCTCGATCAGCGTCGATTTTCCCGACCCCGAGACACCCGTGATCGCCACGAACAACCCCAAAGGTATCTCAGCAGAGAGATTCTTCAGATTGTGTGCCCGCGCCCCTTCAATCCTCAGCGAAAAGCCCTTCCTTGGCGCTCGGCGCGGATTGGGAATGGCGATCTTCATCTCACCACTGAGATACTTGCCCGTCAGCGAGGCGGCGTTGCGGATGACCTCCTCGACGGAGCCCTCGGCCACGATCAGCCCGCCGTGCTTCCCGGCGCCCGGTCCCATGTCGATCAGGTAGTCCGCCTCGCGCATCGTCTCCTCATCGTGCTCGACGACGATCACCGTGTTGCCGAGGTCGCGCAGCTGTCGCAGCGTCGCGAGCAGACGCGCATTGTCGCGCTGATGGAGGCCGATCGACGGCTCGTCGAGGATGTAGAGCACGCCGACCAGCCGTGACCCGATCTGCGTGGCGAGCCGAATGCGCTGCGCTTCTCCGCCCGAGAGCGATTCGGCGGCGCGGCCGAGCGTGAGGTAGTCGAGCCCGACGTCGACGAGGAAGCGCAGACGCTCGCGCACCTCCTTGAGGATCGGACCCGCGATGTCCTTGTCGAGTCCCGGCTTGCCGTTCTCGCGCACGGGCACGCTGTCGAAGAAGCCGAGCGCTTCGGTGATCGGGAACTCGGTGACCTCGCCGATGTTCAGCCCGTTCACCGTCACCGCGAGCGACTCCGCCTTGAGGCGCCGACCCTGACACACGGGACACGGCGCCTCGATCATGAACTCCTCGAGCTCCTCGCGCACGCCATCGGAGGTCGTCTCGTTGTAGCGGCGCTGCACGTTCGCGAGCACCCCTTCCCACGCGCTCTCGAAGTCGCCGCGCGTCGCACCGGATTCGACGCGGAACTTGGTCTTCTTCCCCGACGAGCCGTAGAGAATCAGCGCGCGCGTCTTCGGCGTGAGCGAGCCCCACGGCGCGTTGAGGTCGAACTTGAACTGCTTCGACAGCGCCGGAAGAATCGTCTTTCGCAGATGCCCGCTCGGCTCACCCCACGGGAGAATGACGCCTTCGAGGATCGAGACGCTCGCGTCGCCGAGGATGAGCTCTTCGGAGACTTCGTTCTGCACACCGAGTCCGCCGCAGCGAGAGCAGGCGCCGAAGGGCGAGTTGAAGGAGAACTGGCGCGGCTCGAGCTCGGGGAGCGAGAGTCCGCACGTCGGGCAACCGTAGCGCTCGGAGAAGAGCTGCGTCGCGCCGGTGTCGTGGCGGACGACGTCGACGATGCCGTCGGCGAGACGCAGCGCGGTCTCGAGCGAGTCCGTGAGTCTGCCGCGATCCTCCGCGCGAGCGACCAGGCGGTCGACGATCACCGAGATGCTGTGATTGTGCTGCTTGCTCAGCTTCGGCGGACTCGCGAGCTCGACCGGCTTGCCGTCGACGATCGCGCGCACGAAGCCCTGCTTCCGCGCGCTCTCGAAGAGATCCTTGAACTCGCCCTTGCGACCGCGCACCAGCGGCGCGAGGACTTCGACGCGAATTCCGTCAGGCCAGGTGAGCACCGTGTCGGCGATCTGCGATGCGCTCTGTCGCTGCACGGGCTCGCCGCACGTCGGACAGTGCGGAGTGCCCGCACGTGCGAAGAGCAGGCGCAGATAATCGTAGATTTCGGTGACGGTTCCAACGGTGGAGCGCGGGTTGTGACCGGCGGTCTTCTGCTCGATCGAGATAGCGGGCGAGAGCCCCTCGATCGCATCGACGTCCGGCTTCTCCATCAGCCCCAGGAACTGGCGGGCGTACGCGGACAACGACTCGACGTATCGGCGCTGCCCCTCGGCGTAGATCGTGTCGAAGGCGAGGGACGACTTCCCGGATCCTGAGAGTCCGGTAATGACGGTGAGCTTGTCGCGCGGGATCGTAACGTCGACGTTGCGAAGATTGTGCTCGCGGGCACCGCGCACAATCAGCTTTTCTTCGGGCATCCCGGAAACTTCACCAGCCACGGCTGGGATGACAAGACAGACGTTTCGGCCATGGCGTGGGGGCGCTTGCTGAACGGCATCTGAGTCGTCTTTAGATGCAGTCCTGTCCGCACTTACCCTCGACCACACCTGATGTCGCACACTGATGCCATGGTCGTCATGACCACGGTCGCCAGCGCCGATGAGGCCGTCTCGCTCATCAAGACGCTGCTGGAACGACGCCTGATCGCCTGCGGACAGATCGTCCCCGGCGTCCGCTCGCTCTACCGCTGGAACGGCAAGATCGCCGACGAGTCCGAGGTCATCGTCTACCTCAAAACGCGCGCGGCGCGGCTCGATTCGCTCGAGGTCGCGTTCGCGGAGCTGCATCCCTACAAGGTGCCCGAACTGCTCGCGCTGCCGGTAACGGGCGGACTCACGAAGTATCTGGCGTGGATCACCGCCGAAACCTCGCTGGCGCTCGCGTGAGCTTCACCGTCTCGAAGCGCGAAGGGGTGGGCGCGGCGATCATCTTCCTCTGGCTGGTGGGGCTCGCGCTGCTTGCGCGTCGCGAGCTGTTCGTCGGCGAGCCGGAGCTGATGGCGGAAGCCGCGCTGCTCGTCGTGCCGGGAAGCGCGTACTACGAGGTGATCAACGGGGACAGGCGCGTGGGATGGGCGTCGTCATCGATCGACACGAGCGTTTCCGGCATCAGCGTCCGCGACGTCCTCGTGATCGACCCGCCGGACTCCGGCGCGAAGGACCGTCTCGCGGCGCGCGCGCGCGTCAATCTCACGCCGGGGCTGCGCTTGACGGACTTCACCTTCGAGCTCGGCGGCGATCACGGCCCGTACAAGGTGAGCGGCAAGATGAGTCAGGACACGTCGCTGATGCTCATCACGAACGCCGGCACGGCGCATCCGGACACGGCGAGCGTCGCGGTGAAGCGCGCAATGTTCTGGCCGACGACGGTGCCGCTCGCGCTCGCACTCGCCGCGCGCCCGAAGATCGGACGCATCTACAAATACTCGATCTACGATCCGACGAGCGGCACGCCCGAGGACGTCCAGCTGACCGTGGGCGCCGAGTCGCTGTTCGTGATTCCGGACAGCGCGAAGATGGACGAGTCGCGCCACAGATGGATCGTGGCGCACGAGGACACCGTGCGCGGATGGCGACTCGATCCGCAAAGCCCGACGATCATCAGTGGATGGATCGACGAGCGCGGGCGCGCGATTCAGACCACACCACTCGGCACCTTCACGCTCAAGCGCACGGCGTACGAACTGGCATTTCTGAACTGGACACTCGAGGCAAAGCAGAGCGCGAACGCGAAGACTGCGCGACACACTCCGACAAACCGTTGATCACATGATCCAGCTCAAGGCGTTGACGAAGCGATACGGCACCTTCACTGCCGTGGATGCCATCAATCTCGATGTGCCGCACGGACAGCTGTTCGGCTTCCTCGGACCGAATGGCGCGGGTAAGACGACGACGCTGCGAATGATCGCCGGCATCCTCAAGCCCACGGCGGGCACAGTGCACATCAACGGCATCGATGTCGCGAAGGATCCGATCGCGGCCAAGGCCATCCTCGGCTACATCCCCGATCGTCCCTTCATCTACGAGAAGCTGACGGGCGCCGAGTTCCTGCGCTTCGTCGCGGGGTTGTACGGGCAGGATGGGCCGGTGATCGAGCGACGAATGACGGAGCTGCTCACGCTGTTCGATCTGCTCGAGTGGCGCGACGAGCTGGTGGAGAGCTACAGCCACGGCATGCGGCAGAAGCTCATCATCTCGAGTGCGTTTCTGCACAAGCCGAAGGTCATCGTCGTCGACGAGCCGATGGTCGGCCTCGATCCGAAGGCCGCACGGATCCTCAAGGATCTCTTTCGCGAGTACACGAAGCGCGGGCACACGATCATGATGTCGACGCACACGCTCGAGGTTGCGGAGACGGTGTGCGACCGCGTCGCGATCATCCAGGGCGGACGCATCCGCGCGGCGGGAACGATGGACGAGCTGTACGAGAGCGTGGGCGCGGGAGCGAAGGGGCTCGAGGAGCTCTTCCTGCGCCTCACCGGCGAAAACGCAGCGAACGAGCTCGTCGAGGTTCTCGATGCCTGAGGGCACCACCGGTCCGCGTCGTACCAGCGCCGAGGTGACGGGGCCGCGCCGCACGACGGGGCGACAGGCGATCATCACGGTCGTCGAGGGTACGACGGATCCCGCGCAGCGAGGGAAAAAGCCGAATCCGTCGTACAATCATCTACTGCGGCCGAAGGTGTTGACGGCGGTGAGCCGCGCGTCACGCTCCGGCGAGAAAAGCCATGGCTGGCGATGGACGGTCGTCGCCGGCATCGGCCTGCTCTTCTGGAGCTTCGTGCTCTTCGTGCTCACGCGCGTGCTCACGGTGTTCCGCAACACACCCGAGATCGGCGCGCTGCTCGCCGGCAAGGTGCTGGGGCTGGTGTTCATCAGCTTCTTCATGATCCTTCTGCTGTCGAACATCATCACGGCGCTCTCGACATTTTTTCTCGCGAAAGATCTCGAGCTGCTGGTGTCTGCTCCGGTGAACTGGCTGACGCTGTACGCCGCGAAGCTGACCGAATCGATGCTGCACTCGAGCTGGATGATCGCGCTGATGGCGGTGCCGATCTTCGCGGCGTACGGGTGGGTGTATCGCGGCGGGGTGATGTTTCCCTTCATCGCGGTCGCAACGTTCGTTCCGTTTCTGATCATCCCCGCGGTGCTGGGCGCCGCGCTCGTGATCGTGCTCGTCAACGCGTTTCCGGCGCGCCGGACGAAGGACATTCTCAGCATCGTCGCCGTGCTCACCGCCGCCGGGATCGTGCTGCTGTTCCGGCTGCTGCGCCCGGAAAAGTTCGCTCGCCCCGAAGGACTGCAGTCGCTGGTCGACTTCATCGCGCTCCTGCGCACGCCGACGGCGCCGTATCTACCGAGCGAGTGGGTGCAGCGCACGATCATGTCATCGCTCGACGGAAATACGGATTGGCTCGCACTCTATCTGCTGTGGACGACGGCGGCCGCGGCGCTCGTGATGGGCGCGCTGCTGCACCAGAAGCTCTACACGGCGGGATTCACGAAGGCGCAGGAGAGCACGCAGCGCTGGGTGCGCGGGCGCATCGCGCGGCGCGCCGGTCACTTCTTCCTCAGGCCCTTCGGAATTCTGCGCCGCGAGCTAGTGATGAAGGAGCTGCGCGTCTTCTTCCGCGACACGACGCAGTGGTCGCAGCTGATTCTGCTGGCAGTCCTCGTCATCGTGTACGTGTTCAACGTCAAGTTCCTGCCGCTCTCCGGCGAGGGGATCACGACCTTTCTCGTCAACACGATTCCGTTTCTGAATCTCGGGCTTGCGGGCTTCGTGCTCGCGTCGATCGCTGCGCGTTTCATCTTCCCCGCGGTGAGCGTGGAGGGACGCACGCTGTGGCTGCTCAAGTCCAGCCCGTTGCCGATGCGCGCGCTGCTCTGGTCCAAGTTCTGGATCGGCACGCTGCCGCTGCTGCTTCTGGCGGTCGGGATCGTCGGCGTCACGGACGCGATGCTCGAGGTGACGCAGTTCATCTTCCTCGTCTCGATCTTCACGATCGTCTTCATGACCTTCGCGATCGCCGGCCTCGCGCTCGGACTCGGCGCCGTCTTTCCGCAGTACGACACCGAGAACGCCGCACAGATTCCCACCTCGTTCGGCGGTCTCGTCTTCATGATGATCTCGGCAGGGCTCGTCGGCGGAGTCGTGCTGCTCGAGGCGCGGCCGGTGTACGGCTATCTCACGGCCGAGGCATATGGAGGGACGCCGAATCCCGCGGACATGTATCTCGGATTCGGGCTGGCGCTGCTGCTCTGCCTCTTTTGCACGTTCATTCCGCTGAACGTCGCCCTGCGCAGACTGGAGCGGCTCGAGCTGTAGTCGGGCGTCCCGCTAAGCCGCGAAAGACTCGCCGCAGCTCGCGCAGTATTGAGCGCCGATCTCCGTGATCGGCGCTGAGCAATGGCCGCAGCTTCCCGCGAGATAGAGTCCGCACGCGGAGCAGTAGATCGCGTCGGACTCGGGACGCGGGCCGTGCACCGCGCACCCCGCCGCGCGACGGCGGTACTGCAGGACCACCGCCTCGGCCGCATCGCCCTGCGATCCCGCGAGACCGGCGTCCTGATCGCGGAAGGCGGCGACTGCCTCGCGCGTGTACCTGGTCTTGAGCGCGTTGTAGTCACCGTCGGAGAGCTTCCCCGTCTCGCGATCGAACTCGATCTCGCGCAACGCCTGCACCGCCTCGACGCCGGGCGCGTCCGATTCACGCACGCGCGAGACGCGGTTGCGCGGGGCGAGATCGTCGAACAGCGGGTAGAGCACGAGCACCAGCCCGATCACGGCGAGCAGTGCGCCGACGACGAGCGGTGTCACCTGTCGTCGGTTCGCACGAGCGCGTCGAGGCGCGCCTGTTCGGATGGCGTCGCGTCGACGCGTGCGGGCGAGATCGCCGGCGCCAGCACCGGCGCGCGAAGACGTTTCAGCACGACGAGCACGAGCCCGATCCCCGCCGCCAGCGCGACGAACGGCGTGATCCACGCCGCGAGATCGAAGCCCGACGACGGCGGCGCCATGAGCACCCGGTCGCCGTAGACCTGGGTGAACGCCGCGATGATCTCCGGCCCGGAGTAGCCGCCGGCGACGAGCGCCATCACATCCTTGTGCATCGCTGGCGACACCTGGCACGAGAAGTCAGTCGTGCGGCAAGTGTAGACGTCGAGATTGCAGCCGCACTGGCAGTGGATGTGATGTTCGAGCTCATCGCGCTGCGCCTGGTTGAGCACGGGTGCGCCCTTCGCCGGCAGCTGCACTGACTTGAAGCGATCGGTATCCATCACCGTGTTCGCCGCGCCGGTGTTGGCCGTACCGCCCTCCTGCTGCGCGCCCTCCTGCGCGCGCACGGCGCGCGCGACGAACGTCGCTCCGGCGCCTGCGGCCGAAAGCGCGAAGAATCGCCGGCGACTCAGCATTTCGTTCGTCATACCTTCTGCTCCGCCGGCTGCAGCACCGTTGAATACCCCGCCTGCGCGCGGCGCTTCTCCGCCTGCGGCCACATCACGATCAGCCCTCCGATGGCCATGATCAGCCCCCCATACCACACCCACCACACGAGCGGATTGAAAGTGATGCGCATCTCGGCCGTGTCCTCGCCGATGACACCCGCGAGCACGACGTACACGTCCTCGCGAATCCCTTCCATGATGCCGACCTCGGTGGCCGGCTGGAAGGTCGGCGCGCCGCGGCTGTCCATGTACTGACGCTTCTCGGTCTTGATCACGCCCACCTTCTTCCCGTTGCGATACGAGTCGAGCAGCACCGCCGTCGTCTGTCGATTGAGCTCGTCGTAGCGCGACACACCCTGGCTCACGAAGCGCCACTGGTTGCCGTACGGATCCGTCGCCTCGTACGTCTCGCCACCCTTGAGCGTGACGTCGAACTCCTCCTTGAAGGCGAGCCCTGCGAATGCCGCGAAGAGAATGACGATGCCGACGTGCACGATGTAGCCGCCGTAGCGACGGCGATTGCGCGCAACGAGCCGGAAGAGCGCCATCACCGGATTCTCGCCGTACATCCTGCGGCGCGCACCGACGCCCTTCCAGAACTCCTGGATGATCGTGCCGCTCACGAATCCGCAGAGCGTGTACGCGACGAGCGCGCCGAAGTCGCGCATCCCGAACGCAAAGAGGGCGGCGCCCGTCGTGATTCCTGCGAGCAGCGGGCCCGTGAACTGGCGCTTGAGATTCTCTGCGGACGCGCGGCGCCACGCGATCAGCGGGCCGATCCCCGTGAGCGCGAGCAGCGCAAGGCCGAGCGGAATATTCACCTTGTTGAAGAACGGCGGCCCGACCGTGATCTTGTTGTTCGTGACGGCTTCGCTGAGGATCGGGAAGAGCGTTCCCCACAGCACGGCGAATGCGATGCCGACGAGCAGCAGATTGTTGAAGAGGAAGCTCGCCTCGCGGCTCACGAGGCTCTCGAGCTCCGCCTTCGCCTCGAGATCGTTGAGGCGCGTCGCGACGAGATAGACGGTGACCGCGATCGCGAGCACGAGAAAGCCCAGGAACCAGTAGCCGACGTTCGACTGCGCGAACGAGTGCACACTCGAGATGATGCCGCTTCGCGTGATGAAGGTGCCGAGAATAGCCATGAGAAACGCAGAGACCACGAGCGTCACGTTCCACTTGCGCAGCATCCCGCGCTTTTCCTGCACCATGATCGAGTGCAGGAACGCGGTGTTGATCAGCCACGGAAGAAACGACGCGTTCTCGACGGGATCCCACGCCCAGTAGCCGCCCCATCCGAGCTCGACGTACGCCCACCACATGCCGAGAATGATTCCGGTGGTGTTGAAGAACCACGAAACGAGCGTCCAGCGACGCACCGCAGCGAGCCAGCCGGCATCGAGCCGCCGAGTGATGAGGGCGGCGATCGCGAAGGCGAACGGGACCGCGGTACCGATATACCCGAGGTAGAGATTCGGCGGGTGGATCGCCATCCCCGGATTCTGCAGCTGCGGATTGAGTCCCGAGCCGTCGGGCGGAATCCAGTCGAGGCGATCGTACGGATTCGAGCCGAAACAGAGCGTCATCACGAAGAAAAGCGTGATGGCGGAAAGCGTCGCGGTGACATACGGCATCAGCTCGCGGTTGCGCGAACGATTCGTCCACACGGCGATCGCAGAATACCCGGAGAGGATGAACGCCCAGAGGAGCAGCGAGCCCGACTGTCCCGCCCAGAACGCGGTGACCTTGTAGATCGAGGGGAGATTCGCGCTCGTATACGACGCGACGTAGCGGAAGGAGAAGTCCGAGTGCAGCAGCGCCGTCCAAAGTCCGAGCGCCGCGAGCAGCAGAAATGCGAACGTCGCATACGACGCTCGCTCGGCGCTCGCGATCAGCTCCGGACGCTTGTAGTAGCCACCGGCGAAGCCCACGGTCGTGCCCCAGGTCGCCATGAGGAGCGCGACCCAGAGGGAGAGCTCACCGATGAGGATCATGAGTGCGCGGCCGCAGGCGCCGACGTATAGCCGGGCACGCTGCGATATTTCTCCGGAGCGTTTTCATAGCGCGATGCGCACTTCGCGAGCACGGTCGTCGCGCGGAAAGTGCCGTCGTGCTCCAGCCGTCCCTCGAGGACTACGTCAACCCCGTCGGTGAACGTGTCCGGCGGCAGCCCGCGATACGACACGGGGTAGTTGTGCGCGCCATCGGTGACGGCGAATGTCATCGAGCGGCCCGACGCGTCGCGCACGATCGAGCCGGGCACGACGCGCGCGCCGACTTTCACTCCAGTCTCGTAGAACGACGGATCGGACGAAATTTTCGACGAGAGCTCCGTGGGCGTGAGATAGTACACCCCGGTCTGCCGAATCGACGTCACCATCAGATATGCCGCGGCACCGAGTATCACCGCTCCACCGATCAGGAACTTGTTGCGCGCTTTCATATGTCCTTTCCCCTCAGGCCGGGATCAGTCTTCCTTACGCTCGGTCGTTGCCTCGCGGCGGACGTGCGACATGATCGCCTCGAGCTCTGCCTCCGCCTGCGCCCGCTCCTCCGCGCTCCAGGCTGACGTTCTGCGAGTGACCTCACGCACTCGCTCGAGCATCTCGCCCACGAGCGCACGGAGCACTTCGTTCGTGCGTCGTTCGTCGGATCCGGTGGACTCTGCGTCCCCGTTGGCGGAGTCGGTCATGAAAGGCCCTGGGTGAGGTTGCCGTTCTATCGGTTCCGCGAGCAGGTGGAATATACGGCTCGTCCACACCCTACAGTAGTACGATTGGTGCCGCAAGGATACTTCATCGCGAATGCACCAGTACCGTCGCCGCCGCTGCGTTGCCCGCAACGTCCCAGGTGAGGTCCTTCACGCTGAAGAGCCCGTACGAATGGTGATCGTAAAGCTCCTTCCCAACCCCGACACCGAGGGTGAACACGGAAGCGCCGATGAGCGCCGGATCATGGCGCACGTTCACCGTTCGAAGCGCGCTGTACGCGACGCTCTCGACGAACGCGGAGAGCAGGAAGTGCTTCATCTTGTCGGCGCCGAACCAGTGGTCGCCGCCGCTGGCGTGCATGCCGATCACGAGCACGAGTCCGCGCATCAGGCGCTCCGTCGCAGCGCAGCCACGCCCCAGATCGACTCGAGCTCTGCGGCGATGAGCCCGAGCGCGCGCTCGAGCAGCGCCCGATTCTGTGGCGCGTTCACCCAGCTGCTCGCGCCCGAGGGATGCGGGAGCGGGATCACGCGCGACCAGCCGCCCGCGTGCTCGACGTCGTGCACCCTCCCGATGATCTGATCGAGTGGCGCGGGATCGAGAAATTTCTCGATCGCGAGCTTGCCGACGGGAATGAGCAGCTTCGGCTTGATGATCGTCAGCTCAGAGTCCAGCCACGTGCTGCACTGCCCCTGCTCGAAGCGCGTCGGCACGCGATCGCCGCGCCCGGACGGATGCGGCCCCGGATAGCAGCGCGTCACCGCTGCGATGTAGACGCGCGAGCGGAAGGTCGGCTCGTCGACGCCGATGCTGGCGAGCCAGCGAAACATCGTCTTCCCCGCTCGACCGGCGAACGCGCGGCGCTCGCCCGGACCCGTCTCGACCTTGCCCGGCGCCTGGCCGACGAGCATCACCTTCGGCGCGCGCGCCGGCGAGAGAATCGGCACGACCTCGGCATCCTCGTGCCCGCACTTGCGACAGTCGCTCAGCGATGCGCAGTGCGCGTCGAGCTTGCCGGCGAGGTTGGGGCGCGTCACGTGCGGTCTCGTGCCCAGGAGAGTGCCGCGCGCACGGCGCGCGACCAGCCCTCGCGCGCCGCTCTCGCGGACTCCCCATTCGGCCCCGGCGTGAACACCCGGAATTTCCGCGTACCGAGAAACGCGCGCGCGTCGGGCCACACGCCGGCTGCGATCCCCGCGAGCCCCGCAGCGCCGAGCGCCGTGGTCTCCGCCATGTCTGCTCGCTCGACGGGTATGCCGAGCACGTCGGATTGGAACTGCATTAGCCAGTCATTCTCCGTTGCGCCTCCATCCACGCGCAACCGCTCGAAGGTGCATCGCCCACGCATTTTCATCACGTCCATCACGTCGGCAGTAGAGTATGCCATCGCCTCGAGCGCCGCGCGAGAGAGATGCGCGCGCGTCGTGCCGCGCGTGAGCCCCACGATCGTGCCGCGCGCATCGGGCTCCCAATGCGGCGCGCCGAGACCAGTCAACGCCGGAACGAAATACACCCCGTCGTTCGACGTGATCCCGCTCGCGAGCGACTGCGTCTCCGCCGCGGACTCGATGATGCCGAGCCCGTCGCGCAGCCACTGCACGGCGGCGCCAGCGACGAAGATCGCACCCTCGAGCGCGTACGCCGGCTGCCCGCTCGCATCGCACGCGACGGTCGTGAGCAGCCCGCCGCCGGCCGCGCCGATCTCGGTGCCGGTATTCAAGAGCAGAAAGGCGCCGGTACCGTAGGTGTTCTTCCCCTGCCCCGACTCCCAGCAGCCCTGCCCGAAGAGCGCGGCCTGCTGATCGCCGGCGGCGCCGTGAATCGGAACGTCGGTGGAAAGGCCTAGGATGTCGCCGCGCGCCATCCCGAAATCGCTGCTCGATGCGCGCACCTCTGGCAGAATCGCGCGTGGCACGCCGAACAGCTCGAGCAGATGCTCGCTCCACGCGTGGTCGCGGATGTCGTAGAGCATCGTGCGCGACGCATTCGTATGATCGGTGGCATGCACCGATCCACCGGTGAGATGCCAGATCAGCCACGAGTCGACGGTCCCGGCGGCGAGCGCTCCGTCTCGCGCCATGACGCTGATGTGCTCGTGCGCGAGCAGCCACTCGAGCTTGGTCGCGGAGAAGTACGGATCGGGGAGCAGCCCTGTGCGCGACGCGATGTTCTCCGCCTGCGGAGCGAGCGCCGCGCAGCGCGCGGTAGTGCGACGATCCTGCCACACGATGGCACGCCCCACCGCCGCGCCGGTGTGCCGATTCCAGAGCACCACAGTTTCGCGCTGATTCGTGATGCCGATCGTCGTGGGAGTTACACCGGATTTCGAGAGCGCCTCGCGCGCCGCGTCGAGCGTGCAGTTGAGGATGTCGAGCGGCTCGTGCTCGACCTGCCCCGGCTCCGGATAGTGCTGCGGTATCTCGCGGTATCCGCGGCCGAGCACACGTCCGTCGGCGGCGATCACGAGACAGGTCGCGCCCGTGGTGCCGGAGTCGATGGCGAGAACAGACTTCATGACCCGAAAGCTACCACGGAGTACTACGCCGCCACCTTGTCCTCGGCTCGCACGCGCTTGCGGCGCTCGGGGAAGTGCTCATCGAGAAAACGGATGAGCGCGCGCTCCTCGGGGTAGTGCCCCGCAGCGGTCTTCCCGGCCGCGCGCGGCATGATCGTCTCGCCGTGGTCGAGATAGCGCGCGATGATGATCGGATGCACGTACGACGCGCGACAGATCGCCGGCGTGTTGCCGAGCTCCGCGCTCACGAGCCGGATCGCGAGCACCACATTTTTCTTCGCCTCACGATCGTTCGCCGGCGGGCCGAGATCCGAGAGCACCGTGGCGACGCGAACCGTGCCGCCCCACGTGCGGAAGTCCTTCGCCGTGTAGTGCACCGCTGAGACGCCGCGCACGTAGCCGTTCACGTCGCGCTCGGAGAGATTCTTCCACTTCTTGCCATCGGTGTAGCGGAAGAGCCTCGTGCCCGGCGACTTCAGCATCGCGCGCATGATCTTCGCGAGCGCGTGGTCGACGACCACGTGCTTCTGCTGCTTGTTCGACTTTCCCTTGAAGTCGAAGACGATCGCGCTGCCGTCGACGTGCACGTGGCGCTTGAGGAGCGACGAGATGCCGAAGGTGTGATTCTCGCGCGCGTAGCGCTCGCTGCCGACGCGGAAGAATCCCTTGCTGATCAGTCGCACCACGGCCGCAGCGACGCGGTCGCGCGTGAGCACGTTACCATGCGCGATCTCGGCATAGAGCGACTCGCGGATGCGCGGCAGATCGCGTGCGAGACGGCGTACGCGGTAATACTTGCGCTGCTCGCGAGCGGCGACGGCACGCTCGTGATAGCGATACTGCTTGCGCCCCTTCACGTCGAAGCCCCACGCCTGGATTGCGGTGCGCGTGGTTGCGGCGATGTGCACGTCGCGCCACGCGGGCGGAAGCACGAGCGCGTTGATGCGCTCGAGCTGCTTCGCGTCGGTGATCACCCGGCCCTTCGAATTCTCATATCTGAAGCCCGCGCGCTTGCCTCCGTGCCGCGTAATCCACTGTGCGCTCATAGCCTGCACGGGGAAAGCAAGAAGCAGTCCGACGGTATAGATTTCGGGACTCGAGCACCGCCCTCCAGACGTAACTCCGTAGTGCAGCTCTCACCCCGCCTATGCCCTACACCAATCTCACGTTCGACGTTCGCGATCGCATCGCCACGATCACGATCAATCGCCCCGACAAGCTCAACGCGCTGAACGACGCGACGATCGCCGAGCTCGACCAGGCGATCAGTGAAGTCATCAGCCGCAAGGATGTCGGCGGCGCGATCCTCACGGGCACCGGCGCGAAGGCGTTCGTGGCCGGCGCGGACATCAGCGAGCTCGCGACGCAGGGGTCGCTGGATGGCCGGCTGCGCGCGATGGTCGGACAGCGCATCTTCACTCGCTTCGAGACGTCGCCCAAGCCGGTGATCGCCGCGATCAATGGCTTCGCGCTCGGCGGTGGGTTGGAGCTCGCGCTCGCCTGCCACATCCGCATTGCATCCGAGAACGCGAAGATGGGGCTCCCCGAAGTGAAGCTCGGCATCGGTCCCGGCTATGGCGGCACGCAGCGGCTGCCGCGCCTGATCGGTAAGGGACGCGCGCTGCAGCTGATGCTCACCGCCGAGATGACGGACGCGGCGGAGGCGTATCGGATCGGGCTCGTGAACAAGGTGGTGCCGGCGACGGAGCTGATCGGGGCGGCCGAGTCGATGATGAAGCAGATATTGGCGAACGGTCCGGTGGCGATTGCACTGTGCATCGAGGCGGTGAACCGCGGGCTCGACACCACGCTCGAGGAGGGGCTCGTCATCGAGGCGAATCACTTCGGGCTCATCGCCACGACGAAGGACATGCGCGAGGGGATGAGCGCATTTCTCGAGAAGCGTCCCGCGGCGTTCACCGGCGCGTGACGGCGGCGGCGGGCGCGGTGCAGGAGCATCCCGTCGCGCACAGCGCGCTGCGGCGACTCTCGATACGCGCCTTTCGGAATCTGAAGCGCGCGGAGATCGAGCTGCCGGCGTCGGGGATCGCGCTGGTGGGGGAGAACGGCCAGGGGAAGACGAACTTTCTCGAGGCGATCTACTATCTCCGGCTGCTGCGGTCGCTGCGCGGCGCGCAGGATGCGGAGCTCGTCACCTTTGGCGAGACGGGCTTTCATCTCTCGGCGACGATCGAGGGCGCGCGCGCCCACGATGTGTCGGTAGGCTTCGACCGACTCGGCCGCCGCAAGAAGATCATGCTCGACGGCGGCGAGCCGGAGCGCATGGCCGATGCGCTCGGCGCTTTCCCCGCGGTGATCTTCTCGCCGCGTGACGCGGTACTCGTCGCGGGCGCGCCAGTGGAGCGTCGACGCTTTCTCGATGTGATGCTCGGGCTGAGCTCGCGGCCGTATCTGCTCGCGCTGCAGCGCTATCGCGGCGCGCTCGCGCGGCGCAACGCGGCGATGCGTGAGATGCGGCTCAACCATGCGGCGCGCGAGGCATGCGCAGCGGTGTGGGAGCCGGCGCTCGCGCAGCACGGCGCGGTGATCTATACGGCGCGTCGGGAGTGGGCAGCGAGATACGCCGAACAGTACGCGCAGCGCTGCGAGGCCATCGGCGAGCGGGGTGCGGTCTCGCTGCGATACGCGAGCTCGCTGGATACGTCGCGGGGCGACGCGGAGGCAGCGCTGCTCGCGGCGCTCGAGAGGAAGCGTCCGATCGACGTGAAGCGCGGCATCACGCACGCGGGTCCGCATCGCGACGATCTCGATCTCTCGCTCGAGGGGCGCGAGCTGCGCACCTATGGATCCGCGGGGCAGCAGCGCACGGCCGCGATCGCGCTGCGACTGTTGGAGGCCGCGACGCTGCGTGAGGCGACGCGCGCCGAGCCGCTGGTGCTCCTCGACGATCCCTTTGCCGAGCTCGATGCGCGGCGCGCGGCGCGGATTCTCGATCTGCTGTCGCATGAGGAGCGCGGGCAGACGATCGTCGCAGTGCCGCGCGACGCAGATATCCCCGATGCGTTCACGCGTCTCGAGCGCTGGCAGGTGGATGCGGGTGTGCTCTCGCGCGCCGACGCATGAAGCGTCCGTCGCACAAGCCGGAGAAGATGTCGGAGCTGATGGCGAGCTTCCTGTCGAACACGAAGGACGGCAGCCGTGTCGATCAGGCGCGCGTCGTTCCCGAGTGGCCGGCACTGGTTGGCGAGCAGATTTCGGCGGTGACCGCGCCGATCATGATCACGCGCGACGGAACGCTGTTCGTCGCCGTGAAGACGAGCTCATGGATGAGCGAGCTGTCGTTGATGGAGCCGCAGCTACTGGTCGCGATCAACGCGGATCGGAGCACGGGAAAGGTCGCCAGGATCCACTGGCGACTCATGGGCTAACTGCTTGAATTGGAAGGAATTTGGAGTAAATTAACGAGGCTGGGAAGCTACTGCGATTCGGCCTTTATTCGGCGCTCGGTTTCATCACGTAGACAAGGTGCTCATGGCGAAGACCACGGCTCAGCCGACGCAGTACGACGCCGGACAAATTCAGGTGCTCAAGGGGCTCGAAGCGGTTCGCAAGCGCCCCGGGATGTACATCGGATCGACGTCGGAGCGGGGGCTGCACCACCTGGTATACGAAGTCGTCGACAACTCGATCGACGAGGCGCTCGCGGGATTCGCGACGCATATCGAGGTCACGATTCACGCCGACAACTCGATCACCGTCGTCGATGATGGGCGCGGAATTCCGGTCGACATCCATCCGGTGGAGAAGATCCCGGGCGTCGAGCTCGCGCTCACCGTGCTGCATGCGGGTGGCAAGTTCGACAAGAGCAGCTACAAGGTGTCGGGAGGACTGCACGGCGTCGGCGTTTCCGTCGTCAACGCGCTCTCCGAACAGCTCAAGGTGTGGGTGCGCCGCGATGGGCAGGAGTACTACATGGACTTCGTGCGTGGCGACACGACGACGAAGCTCAAGGTCCTTCGCAAGCTCCCGAAGGCGGAGACGGGCACCACCATCTGGTTCAAGCCCGACGCGACGATCTTCACGGAGCTCGTCTACCAGTACGACACGCTCGCCTCCCGGCTTCGGGAGCTCTCGTTCCTGAACAAGGGGATCAGCATCACGATCTCCGACGAGCGCGAAGACTCGAAGAAGACGGAGCTCTTCCTCGCCAAGGGCGGGCTGAAGGAGTTCATCGCGTATCTCAACTCGAGCCGCAAGGCGCTGCACAACGACGTCGTCTACATCGAGGCCGAGCGCGATGACATCGCAATCGAGATCGCGCTGCAGTACAACGACGGTTACAGCGAGAACGTCTTCTCGTTCGTCAACAACATCAACACGCATGAAGGCGGTACGCACCTCACCGGCTTCAAGAGCGCGCTCACGCGTGTGATCAACGTGTATGCGACCAAGGGGAACTGGCTCAAGAAGGACAACTTCACGCTCACCGGTGACGACGTTCGCGAGGGGCTGACCGCGGTCATCTCGATCAAGGTGCACGAGCCGCAATTCGAGGGGCAGACGAAGACGAAGCTCGGCAACTCCGAGGTCGAGGGCGCGGTGAAGACCGTGCTGAACGAGTATCTCGCGGCGTATCTCGACGAGCATCCGAAGTCGGCGAATATCATCGTCGAGAAGGCGGTGTCGGCTGCGCGCGCGCGCGAGGCCGCGCGCAAAGCGCGCGATCTCACGCGCAAGAAGTCGGCGCTCGACATCGGTAACCTGCCGGGCAAGCTCGCGGACTGCTCACTCAGCGATCCGGTGCTCTGCGAGATCTACCTCGTCGAGGGCGACTCGGCCGGCGGCTCCGCAAAGCAGGGGCGCGACCGTCAGTTCCAGGCGATTCTGCCACTGCGCGGAAAGATCATCAACGTCGAGAAGGCGCGCATCGACAAGGTGTTGTCGAACGAGGAAATCCGGACGATCATCACCGCGATCGGCTCGGGGATCAAGGAAGACTTCTCGATCGAGAACGCGCGCTACCACAAGATCATCATCATGACGGATGCCGACGTCGACGGCGCGCACATTCGCACGCTGCTGCTGACGTTCTTCTTCCGCCAGATGCCGGAGCTGATCGAGGCGGGGTTCATCTATATCGCGCAGCCGCCGCTGTATCGCGTGGCGAAGGGCAAGGAAGAATTCTACGCGTACGATGAGGATGAGCGTGTCGAGTACGTCAATCGCCTCGGGGGCAACGAGACGAAGAGCATCAACATCCAACGATACAAGGGATTGGGCGAGATGAATCCCGAGCAGCTGTGGAAGACCACGATGGATCCGAACGTGCGCACGCTGCTGAAGGTGGACATCGATGATGCGGTGGAGGCGGACCGAATCTTCCAGATGCTCATGGGCGATGAGGTGGAGCCGCGCAGGAACTTCATCGAGAAGAACGCGAAGTTCGTGCGGAATCTGGATATTTAGAATTCAAGATTCTTTTGCGGAATAGGGACGGGGCGACGATGATCGTCGCACCGCCCCTGTTTTTTATTCAAGCCGCCTTGATTTTCGCTTCAACGTGCGAAAGTCGAGTACCTCCACACGCGTGTCCGAATCGGTAACTCCGGTTTGCCAGAGTATGTAGATCGACTTCGGGAAATGCCTGACCGAGTCGAATTTCACTTCGATCTTCGGCGCCCGGTGCAGTTGTGCCCGTTTGATTGTCGCAAAAAGGGAGTCGATGGTGAGCGGCGGAGCGGAGATCGGAGCGCCCGGCGCGGGACCCACCACCGTCCGGGAAATCATGCTCCCGTTGTCGACCGTGGCCCGATATGTAATGCCGCTGCCGGGACAAAAGCAGGTAAAGCGATACTCGAAGGAGTACTTTCTCGGCTGTGATTTCCGCCAAGTCGACTGATTGTGTGAGATCTCGCCCGAATCTGTTTCGGCGCGCATCGCACTGTCGGTCGTCTCTCGCGATACCAAGGCGCCCGGATGACCGCGTGTCTCTGGCGCTCCGGGTGAAGACGCGGGCTCCGTATGCTGCGAAGCGATTCTCTCGGATGGCTCGCACGGAACACTGCCCGCAGTCCTCGTCGCGCATCGCGCTAGCGCACGAAAGCTCTGCATCGCATCCCGCACATGCTCTTCCGCGCTCGGCCCCGTTATGGCGCGCAACGTTCCCGTGGAATCGACCCACCGAATCAATCGGTCGTCGTCGAAGTAGAGGCGCGTTGTCTCCGTATGCACCACGTCGCCAATTAGTGGTGGACGGTAGCGTTCTTCGATCTGCGAGGCGAAATACGGGACCCCATCGCGCACGAGAAATCGCTCGGAGGCCCGCCCCGACTCGCCGAAGTATTCAGCATCGATCTCGCGAAGCGTGTCACCCGCGAAGTGAGCGGAGAGCTCGCCGCCTTCGGTTGAAAAACCGGACATATCGCGTTTGACGACTTTGTCGCGCGGTCGATCGCGATCTCGCGTAGCGGACCAGGCGCTTATTCGCGCGACGCGATGTCCATCATCCACGACCGAGAGCGGCGCCAGGACGGTGAGCAGTATCGGCGCGTGGTGATGCCCATTCACAGGAGAGAATAGCGTGCCTCGCGTCGTCACGTGCGCACCAACGTGGACGGCAACTCGCTCACGGGTCTCCGGAGTAAGCACCAGTTGAACGAGTCGCACGTTCTTGTGCGGCTCGTTCATGCGCGACTCACCACCGCCATACGTGCAAAGCGGCGCGCTCAGGGCGAGATACAAACCGGTTTCCGGGGCATCGCCGGATTTCACGCTTTTGTAACTCGGCGGACCGGGATAGGTGAGTCGCTCGAGCACGCCCGTGAGACGGATGGTATCCGGCTCATAACGCACGCAGGAGGGCAGCGTCGATTGCGCGTCCAGCGAACTCGAAAAGCACGGCGGTGCAACGAGTAGGAATGCCAGCAGCCGAGCGCTCCGTCGCATCCTGCCTCCCGATGTGTTCTCTACCGCACCACGCGATAACTGATGTGCGTCACCATCTCGGAGCCCGTCGCCTCGATCTGCTCGAGCTTCAGCTTGTCTCGACTGAAGCGATCCAGCAGCCGCGCTCCCTCGCCGAGCAGCAACGGGGCGATGTGCAGCGTGAACTCGTCGATGAGCTCCGCCTGAATGTCTTCCTTGATCGTGTACGCGCCGCCCGAGATGCGCACGTCCTTTCCCTTCGCGGCCGCCTTGGCCTGCTCGAGCGCGCTCTCGATGCCGTCTGTCACGAAGTAGAAGGTCGTGCCGCCCTTTCGCTCCCAGGGCTCGCGTTCGTCGTGTGTGAGTACGAAGACCGGCGAATGGAAGGGCGCATCCTCCGGCCAGCTCGCCTCCCCCTCCTCGAACATATTGCGTCCCATCACGTGCGCGCCCGCGCGCGCGAACAGCTGCTTCACGAGATGGTCGTCGCTGCCCGTGCCGCCACCAACGCCGAGGTGCAGGATTTCCCGGAACGTCGCGGTGTTGAACATCCAGGTATACAAGTCGACGCCGCCATCGCCCAGCGGATTCTTCGGCCCACGGTTCGGGCCGGCAATGTAACCATCCAGTGACATCGCGACGTCGAAGTAAACTTTGGTCATTGCCCCTGAGGAATCTGGAAACGTTGCTCACGAATTCTTACGGCGACGCTCCCGCATCGGCCGCGATAACCGCTCATACCCGCGCGCGATCACCATACCGCTGCGAAACGCGATAAGTCCGACAGCGATGTCGAATCCGATAAATCTACCGTCCTGGATGCCGCGAGCGCCGTTCTCGCGCAGCTGCAGCAGGGCGACGGTACCCATGAAGGCGACGGCCACACCCGTCGCGACACCATAGACGAAACGTTTGTTCGAAACCGCCCGCGGCGGCGCCGGCGGAGAGTGCGTCACTTGCTCATCACGCTCGCACCCTACTTCGCCAGTTGCGGTGTCGAGTCGTTGCTCGGCGCCAGACACGCCGCCGACGGGTCCGCCAGCTTCGCACATGCCATCAGAATCCGGCCCATGGTCAGATCCTTCGACGCCTCATCGTCCGCCGCCTGTCCCTGCACCGGGAGCTCCTTTCCCGTCGTATCGATCCACCGAATCAACGTGTCGTGGTCGAAGTACATGCGGTACTGCACGCGGTGAATGATGCGCCCATCCATGGAGAGCGAGTACTTCCCGATGATGTGCGAGACGAAGTACGTCGAGTCGTCGTGCATGTAGAAGTCGTACGTCACACGGCCCTCGTCGACGTACAGATTTGCGTCCAGCTTCGACAGCGAGTCGCCCGCGAAGTACGCCGTGAGCGCGCCACCCTCCGACGAGAACTCCCCAAGCTCCTTTCGCACCACCCGATTTCCCGGCAGCGCCTTCTCCGCGGCGAGGAACCACGTGCGGATGCGCGCGATCCGCGGATCGTTACGCGTCGCGCCGCCGAGCGCGAAGAACGCGCATGGCAGCGCGACGGCGATCACGCCGATCGCCACGCGCCATCGATGAATCATTCTGTCAGCGCGCATACGCCTCGACTCCGTTCGCCGTCACCCGATGAGATATAAGCGCCAGCGGCGGCTCCGCCTCATCCCCGATCCGGATCGCCTCGCGGAGCGCGCTCGCGCCCGCGCGCAGCCCTCCTTCATCATGCGCGAATACAGTCGCAATCGGCTCACCCGCCTCCACCCAGTCGCCCGGCTTCACCGTGATCACGAATCCCACGCCCGGATCGATGCGATCTTCCATCGTCGTGCGCCCGCCGCCGAGCGCGATGATCCCCCGCCCAACCGCCCTCGGCTCGATCTGCACGACGATCCCTCGACGCGACGCGCGAAAGAGCTCGATCGCCTCCGCCTGCGGCAACAGCGCAGGATCGTCCACTACCGCCGCATTGCCGCCCTGCGCCTCGATAATCTGCTTCAGCTTCTCCGCCGCCGCACCCGACGCGATCGCCCCGCGCAAAGCATCCCGCGCCACCGCCCGATCCTCCGCGAGGCCGCCGAGCATCATCATCTCCGCGCCGAGCGCGTACGTCACCTCCATCAAATCCGGCGGACCCTCGCCTCGCAGCGCGTGAATCGCCTCCTCCATCTCGAGCGCATTCCCACACGCGCGTCCAAGCGGGCGGTCCATCGCGGTCAGCAGCGCGACCACCGGACATCCATGCGCGGCGCCGAGCGCGATCATCATCTCCGCGAGCGCCACGCCGCGCTCGAGCGTCGTGAGAAACGAGCCCGAGCCGCGCTTCACATCGACCACGAGTCCCGTCAACCCCTCCGCGAGCTTCTTGCTCATGATGCTCGCGGCGATCAGCGGAATCGACTCGACGGTCGCCGTCGCATCGCGCAGCGCGTACAACTTCCTGTCGACGGGCGCGACCTCCCCCGTCTGCCCGAGCAGCACGCATCCGATTTTCTCGAGCTGCGCGCGCGCCTGCGCGAGCGTGAGATCGCTGCGAAAGCCCGGAATCGAATCGAGCTTGTCGAGCGTCCCGCCCGTGTGCCCGAGCCCGCGCCCCGACATCATCGGCACCACGATGCCGACCGATGCGGCCAGCGGCGCGAGCACCAGTGAGACTTTGTCGCCCACGCCGCCAGTGGAGTGTTTGTCGATGCGAGGAGCAGTAATCGCGCGGAGATCGAGCGCGCCGCCGCTTCGCAGCATCGCATCAGTGAGCTCTGCGGTCTCCTCGCGATCGAGCCCGCGCAGATACACGGCCATCAGAAATGCCGCCATCTGATAGTCGGGCACGTGGCCCGTCACGTACGCGCCGAGCAGCGCGCGCCACTCGCCCGCCTCCAGCCGTCCGCCATCGCGCTTTCGTTCGATCAGCCGGAGAGCGAGCATTGACCGCGTAGTGGGGTATATCTAGCTTCTGCCAGCGAAGGCGCATCAGTGTACGCCGATGGCTGTCGCGCACTGATCGCCGAACTCACGTCTCAGTTATCCGAGACGACCCCAATGTCGGATCTTCCATGCTGATTCGCTACCTCGCAGTAACCGTCGCGGTTTCCCTTTTCGCGACGGCCGCATCGGCTCAATCGGCTGCCGAGCACATCGCCGCTGGCGACAGAGACGCCGTCGCGCTCAATGCCACCGGCGCACTCGCCGAATACAAGGCCGCCATCGCCGAGGACGCGAACGCCGAAGAGGCCTACTGGAAAGCCTCGCGCACGCTCGTCGATCTCGGCGAATACGAGCCGGACAAGGATAAGCAGAAGGATCTCTACGCCGAGGCGAAGGACGATGCGCAGAAGGCCGTCGACCTCAAGCCGTCGGATCCCGAGGCGCACTTCAGCGTCGCGCGCGCGGTGGGCCGTGTCGCACTCTCGGTCGGGAAGAAGGAGCGGGTGCGATTCGCGAAGGATGTGCGCACCGAAGCGCTGGAGACGCTGCGCCTCGACTCCTTGCACGCCGGCGCCAACCACGTGATGGGACGATGGAACGCCGAGATCATGCGACTCAGCGGCTTCTCCCGCTTCATGGCCAAGAACTTCCTCGGCGGCGACGTCTTCGGTACCGCGAGCTGGGCCGAGGCGGTGCGCTACATGGAGCGCGCGGTACAGCTCGACCCCGTTCGCATCACGCACCATCTCGATCTCGCCGAGGTCTATCGCGATCGCAATAAACCGGGCGACATCGAGAAGGCGAAGGTGCAGTTTCAGGCGGTGATCGACGGGCCGATAACGGATTACAACGACGCGCACTACAAGCACGAAGCTCAGGAAGAGCTCGCGAAGCTCGAGAAAAAGTAGCGCGCGCCGCTCTACCAGCCTTTCCGAACGCGGTCGGCCAGATCCTGGCCGGCCCACCGACCACGCTCAGCGCCACGGCGCATCTTCCGCCGGCCGCGACGCATGTACCAGCCGAGGTCGCCACGCGCGTCGTCGATGCGGTCTCCGACGCGATCGCCGAACTGCTGTGCGCGATCGCTGATGAGCCCGCGCGTCTCCTCACCACTCTGCGGCGCGAACAGGAGCGCGGCTCCGGCGCCGATGAGCGCACCGAGCGCGATTCCCGCTCCGAAGATCGCGGCGTGCTTCATCTCCATGCTGTTCGAGCTGCTCCTGCCGCGCGGCTTGTCGGAGACCACGGAATCGAGCGAGTCGCTCGCATCCATGTCGGCCTTGCGCGCCCGCGGGGGCGTACCGGTGCTCGAGTAATCAGTTGTACGTGCCATGACAAACTCCTGTTACGGGGCTAACGTCTTGCCCCCAATGGTAAGAATCTTGCTGACCACGCCCCTACGGTCGGCCTGCCCGCACTTTGTAAACACCGTTTGCATAGTACACGGGTACGGTCGACGTGTGCACGCTTCGGGCCTCGAATCCCGGCGCGGCACCATTTCCGATTTCCCTCTCCCTGGCCAAGGCCAGGGACCCCATCGGGGTGAGGAGACGCATGAGCATCGGTGGTAAGACCGTATTGCTGGTCGAGGACAACGAGGACAATCGCATCGTCTATTCGACCATCCTGCAGCACTTCGGGTACACGGTGATGGAGGCGCTGAACGGCGAGGAAGGGATCGCCAAGGCCCGTGCCGAGCGCCCCGACCTCATCCTGATGGACATCTCGATCCCTGTGATCGACGGCTGGGAAGCGACGCAGGTGCTCAAGCGAGATCCAGAGACCCGCGGTATCCCGATCATCGCGCTCACGGCCCACGCGCTCGCCTCGGATCGCGAGAAGGCGATGGAGGTCGGGTGCGACAGCTATCTCGCGAAACCCTGCGAGCCGAAAGCGGTCGTGAGCGAGGTCGAGAAGTTCATCGGTAAGGGCAATGGCCGCTGAGGAGAATTCCTCGCCGCTGATTCTCATCGTCGACGACCACCCGGACAACGTCGAGGTGCTGCGCGTGCGGCTCGACGCGCTGGGCTATCGCACTATCACGGCGGCCGACGGCGAGACGGCGTTGCGCCTCGTCGCCGATTCGCCGCCCGACCTCATTCTCCTCGACGTCATGATGCCGTACATGGACGGCAATGAGGTTGCGCGCCGCATCAAGGCCGACAAGTCGCTGCCGTTCATCCCGATCATCATGCAGACCGCGCTCGACACCACGCAGAGCAAGGTCACGGGGCTGGACTCGGGCGCGGACGACTACATCACGAAGCCGATCAACTACGCCGAGCTGCAGGCGCGCATGACGGCGTCCCTTCGCATTAAGGCGCTGCAGGACCAGGTGGCCGCGAAGAACGTCGAGCTCGCACGCATGGCGACTACGGACGCACTCACAGGTGTCTTCAATCGCCGTCATCTCGACGAGACGATCGACGAGATGTTCGAGCATTCCACCCGGCTGCACGAGTCGCTGACGCTGGCCATGTTCGACATCGACCACTTCAAGGCGGTGAACGACACCCATGGCCATCAGGTTGGAGATGTCGTCCTGTCCCAATTCGCCCAGCAGCTCATGCACCTCGCCCGCGACATCGACCGGATCGGACGTTACGGCGGTGAGGAGTTCATGGTCCTCCTACCGGGGACCGTGCCCGACGCAGGGGTGACGTTCGCCGAGCGCGTGCGTCAGGAGGTAGAGAAGCGTCAGTTCGAATACGACGGCGGCGCGCTCACCTGCACGATCAGCGTCGGCGTTGCAGGATGGTACCACCCGCGTATTCACACCCGGCAGCAGCTCGTGAAGGCCGCCGATGATGCGCTCTATGTCGCCAAGGCTGTCGGCCGGAATCAAGTCATCAAGTTCGATGGCGACACATTCAACGCGAACGTGAAGGACGTCGATGATCAGCATGCGAGCGGAGCAGTTGGTGGAGGAACAGCGCGGTCCGGCTGACGAGACGAGCGTGCTTCGCGCGCGCGTCGCGGAGCTCGAGCGCGAGCGCGACCATCTGGTCGCCGTGGTGGACATTCTCACCGAGATCTCCGCCTCGCTCCACTTCACCGACATCCTCCGCACCATCGCCCGCAAGCTCGGCGAGACGTTCGGCCTCGATCGCTGCTCGATCTACCTCGCCGGCGATGCACAGAGCGTTCGCCTCGTCGCAACGTACGAGGATCCGTCGATAGGAAATCTCATCGTCGATCTCGACCGCTATCCCGAGCTCAAGCGCGCCTTCCAGAGCGGCGAGACGGTGTTCATCCCCGACGCGAGCACGCACCCGATGTATCAGGGCGTCGAGATGATGGCCGCGCTCCGAAACGTCCGCTCGATCGTCGTCGTACCTATTCGTTGGCGCGGCACCGTCATCGGCGCGATCTTCCTGCGCACCGAGCGCGAGTCCGCACCCTTTGCCGACCGCGATGTGCGCTTCTGTCAGGTGATCGCGTCGCTCACGGCAAACGCGCTCCGCAACGCGCACCGCTTCGAGACGCTGCTCACGGGGCAGAAGTCGCAGGAGCAGGCGCAGCGCCGGAGCGAGCTACAGCGCATCACGCTCGTCGCCTTCGTGCGCCGTCTGCTCGACCGGTATACGAACGCCGAAGACCACATGTGGGCAGAGACGCTCCTCCCGGCGCATGCGGATGAGGAGCTCGAGCGGCTGGTGTCGGTCGCGATGGAAGTGATGAGTGAGGAAGCGAAGGGATAGAGGGACTGCGTACTACGAGCACGGATGACGACGAAAAAAAACGAATCGAATCTTGCGCGGCGAGAGCGACTCTCCCCTACATGGTTCAATTCGTTTTTTTTCGGCTCTTTTCGTGTCCAGCCGTTGCAGTCGCTATTCCTCTGAACAACTTTTGAACATGTCCGCGAGCCTCACCACCCTCGCCGCGCGCGCCGCGGAGCTTCGTCGTGCGCTCGAACGTGCGTCGCAGGAGTACTACGTGCTCGATCGCCCCGAGATCTCCGATCTCGACTACGATCGCATGTACCGCGAGCTCAAGGAGCTCGAGGAGCAGCACGAGGAGCTGCGCACGCTCGACTCGCCGACGCAGCGCGTGGGTGCGCCGCCGCAGGGATCGCTCACCAAACATGCGCATCTGATCCCCATGATCTCGCTCGGCAACGCCTTCGACGACGACGAGCTGCGCGAGTGGGAGACGCGCATCGCGCGGCAGGTCGGCGAGGATGCGACGGGAGGGTATAGTGCGGAGCTCAAGATCGATGGTACCGCAGTCTCGTTGACCTACGCGAATGGCGTGCTCGTGACCGGAGCGACGCGCGGCAACGGGACCATCGGCGAGATCGTGACACCCAATTTGCGCACGATGCGCGACATCCCGCTGCGCCTGGATGATCCCGACCCTCCGAGGCTATTGGAGATTCGCGGCGAGTGCTACCTCCCCTTCGATGCCTTCGAGCGGTTGAACGAGGAGCGCGCGAAGGCCGGCGAGCCGATCTTCGCGAACCCGCGCAACTCGGCGGCGGGGTCGCTGCGCCAGCTCGATCCCGCGATGACCGCGAAGCGCCCCCTTCGCTTCTTCGGCTTCGCCGCTGCTACGCCCGACGGTGTTGCGCTTCCCTTCACCACTCAACGCGAGCTGCTCGACACGCTCGCGCGATGGGGATTCCCCGTCGACTCGCACCGACAGAATTACGCGACGCTCCAGGAAGTCATTCAGTTCACGCACGAGGTCGAGCACTCGCTGCGCGCGCAGCTCAACTTCGGGATCGATGGTGTCGTCGTCAAAGTGAACTCGCTCCGGATGCAAGAGGAGCTCGGGACCATCGGCGGACGGGAGCCGCGGTGGGCGATCGCGCGCAAGTTCGCGCCGGACATCGCGATCACGAGGCTCCTCGCGATCGAGGTGAACGTCGGGCGCACGGGCGCGCTGAATCCGTACGCGATGCTCGAACCGGTGGAGATCGGCGGCACGACGGTGAAGCTCGCGACGCTGCACAACGAGGAGCTGATCCACGAGAAGGATCTGCGCGTCGGCGACTTCGTGCAGGTGAAGCGTGCCGGGGACGTCATTCCGCAGATCCTCGCTTCGCTCCCCGAGCGGCGCGACGGGAGCGAGAAAGTTTGGCACATGCCCAAGCGGTGCCCGAGCTGCAACACGCCGGTGCTTCGCGATGAAGAAGAGGTCGCCGTCTACTGTCCCAACGTCGAATGCCCCGGTCGCCAGCTCGAGGGACTCGTGCACTTTGCGTCGCGCGGCGCGATGGACATTCGCGGGCTCCAGTACAAGCGGATCGCGCAGCTGATTGACGCCGGGCTCGTGCACGACATGGCGGACCTCTATGTGCTGACCATCGAGCAGCTCGTGTCGCTCGAGCGGTTCGCGGAGAAGAGCGCCGAACAGCTCGTCGCGGCGATCCAGGACTCGAAGGCGCAGCCGCTCTCGCGACTCCTCAACGGACTCGGCGTGCGCCACGTGGGCGAGGGCTCCGCGCAGCTCCTCGCGCGCCACTTCGGATCGCTCGACGCGTTGATGGCGGCGACGGTCGAGGAGATCGAGAGCGTGCGCGGAATCGGTGGGATCATCGCGAAGTCGGTGGTCGAATACTTCTCGGAGCCGAACAGCCGCAAACTGATGAAGCGCCTCGCGAAGGAGGGGCTCACGCTGACCGAGCCGCAGGCGAAAACCGTTGGCCGTTCCCTCGCGGGGCTGACGGTCGTCATCACCGGTACGCTCCCGACACTGTCGCGGGCGGTAGCCACCGAGCTGGTGCAGGCGCACGGCGGGAATGTGACGAGCTCCGTCTCGAAGGCGACCTCGTTCGTCGTCGCCGGCGAAGCGGCCGGGAGCAAGCTAGAGAAGGCAAGAACGCTCGGCATCGAGGTCATCGATGAAGCGGGGCTCTTGCGTCGCGTTGTGGGAGAACTCTAAATACCGACATGATCCATTCCATCGATCTGGCCGACCACAAGATGGTCGCGATGAGCCGCACGACGCTCGCCGCGCTCCGCTCGATTCTCTTCCGCGACGCGGGTCCCGCGGCTGCTGGCGCACTTCAGGAAGCCGGCTATGCTGGCGGCGAAGCCGTCTATCAGTCGTTCCGCGAATGGCTTCGCAAGCAGGGGAAGGCGGCGCCCGAGGATCTCGAGGTCGGTGAGTTCCAGCGCAAGGCGTCGACGTACTTCCGCGAGGCCGGCTGGGGCTCGATCACCGTCGGCTCGATGGGCGAGGCGCTCGCGACGGTCGACTCCGCGGACTGGGGCGAATCCGAGCCCGGCGCCGGTCTCGATCAGCCGGGATGCCACATCACCACAGGACTCTTCGCCGACTTCTTCGGCCGCCTCTCCGACGTTCCACTCGCCGTCCTCGAAGTCGAGTGTCGCTCGGCCGGCCACGAGCGCTGCCGCTTCCTCCTCGGCAACGCCGACGTCATGCGCTACGTGTACGACGAGATGGAGAAGGGGCACAGCTATACCGACGCCGTGGCGGCGGTCGCGTAGCGGCCCGGGCGGCGCCCTAGCCGCCCAGATTCACTTCATGGTCCCACGGGAGCACGATCGTGCTCTCCGTCTCCAGCCCGGCGAAATCGGGCTGGTACGAGCCAGTCCGGAAGCCCACCGCCGTCCGCACATCCGACGCGCCCGCGTTCACGATCGCCGCGACGGCCAGCCGCAGCGTCGAACCGGTGTCGCACGTCTCGTCGACGAGGAGTACGCGTCGGTTCCGCACATCCGTCGGCACGCTTCCGAAGACGCTCGGCGTCTCCCGAATCGACTCCGCCTGGTAGCGCCGGCTGACGATGATCGAGTGGAACGGCTTATCGAGGATCGCGGCGATCACGGCGCCAGGAACCACTCCTGCGGTGGCGATGCCGACGACGAGCTCGGGGTCGTAGCCGCGCGCGACCTTGAGTGCGAGCGCGCGCGACATCTCGCCGAACAGCGGCCAATCGACTTCGAGCACGCCGCGCGAACGATCGACTACCTGGCGTCGGGGCATGGCTCTCCTGAGATGCGGACACGGTACTTTTCTTCCACTGGTCGGAAGCTACCCCGCAGGCTGCGATCACAACAGCACGGTTGCTGCCCTGTGACGTAGACGATAACTTTTTCTCGCTCGCAGATGGGTCCTGCCACAGGGGATTTTCCGTCTGCGCTTCCGCCCACCCCGACCTCGGCCTCGAAACGCATGTCCTGGTGGAGCCGGCTCACCGGCGGTAGTGCCCACGCGGCGCCCAAGCCGCAGCGAATCGACTATCTGAACGAAGCGCTGACGCTGGAGCGACAAGGCGACTACGACGCCGCGCTCACGTCGTACCGTCTCGCGCTGCGCGACAGGCCGAGCGATCCGCGCATCCTCCAGAACATGGCGATTGCGTTCTCGAAGACGGGTCGGCTCGAAGACGCGCTGCGCTGCTATCGCCGCGCGCTCGACCTCGATCCCGGGCTGAGCGGTGCGCACTACGGGCTCGCGTTCCTGCTGCTCAAGCGCGGCGACGCGACGGGCGCTGAGGAGCATCTGACGGCGTTTCTGAATCACGCGCCGAGCAGTGCGGAAGCGGAGCGATGGGTGGCGCACGCGCGCCTTGCACTCGAGCAACTTCGGTCCGGCACGAGTGCCGCACCGCTCGTGGAGCCGGAATAGCGCGTGGGACACGTGCTCGCCATCGTCAGCCAGAAGGGCGGCGTCGGCAAGACGACCACGGCGGTGAATCTGGCGGCCGCGTTCGCGCGACGGGGGTTGAAGACGCTGCTCATCGACACCGATCCCCAGGGCGCGGTGCGCTATGGTGTCGGGCTCCGGCGCGGTGAGGCGCCGTACGGGATCTCTGATTTTCTGAGCGGCGCGCGTCCGCTGCGCGAGGTGATTCTCCCCACCGCCCTTCCGTGGCTGCGCGTGATTCTCGCCGGCAGCGTGAGCACCGAGACCAGCCACATCGGCTACAACCACGACATCGAGACGAGCACGATGCTGCGCGACATGATCGCGATCGCGCGCGAGCGCTGCGAGGTCGTGATCGTCGACACGCCGCCGGGACTCGGCGCGATTCCGCGACGCGTGCTCGAGCTCAGCCAGCACGTGATCATCCCGTTGCAATGCGAGCCGCTTGCGCTGCAGACGACGCCGCAGATGCTGCGCGGCATCCAGGAGATCGCGGCAACGAACGAGGAGCTCACGCTCGATGGCATCGTGCTCACGATGTACGACCCGGCGAGCCTCGGGTGCCAGCGCGTCACGGAGTATCTGCGCGCGAATCTGCCGCGCGACATGGTATTCGACATCACGATCCCGCGAAGCGCGGCGGCGTCCGAGGCGTTCGCCGCGGGACAGCCGGTGGTGCTGCGCGACCCTGCCGATCCCGCGTCGCAGGCGTTCGTAAATCTCGCGACGGTGCTCGCCGAGCGGTTCACGTGACCGCGTGGCGCGCGGCCGCGTTCGTGGCGTTGGCGGCAATCGCACTCGCGTGCGGCGACTCGAAGGCAGGGCCGAATACGCCGCTCTCCATTCAGTTCGAACCGCCCGGGCTTCCATCGATGCTCGTCGGCGACTCGCTGCGCGACACGCTCGGCCGCGTCGACTCGCTGCACGCGATCGTCTTCAACGCTTCGGGCGACACGATTCCGGATGCGCATGTGCGGTACGCGCACGCGGATACGACGCACATCGTCACGATCGATTCGGTCAGCGGCCACGCGGTGGCGCGCGGCACCGGCCTCGCGCGCGTGGTGGCGCAGACGAGCGGGCTGCAGTCGCCGCCGGAGACGCTCTTCGTGGTCGCGCGTCCGGATCTGTTCGCGGCCGTTACTGCGCCGAACGACACGATCGACTTTTCAGCGAGGCGCGATTCGCTGTTCCCGCTATCGGTGGGGCTGTCTGCGGCGTTGATTCCCGTGGACCACTGGCGCATTGAGTACAGCTTCCTCTATCCGGCCAGCTTCAACGACGGCGATTCGACGCACGTGCTGCTCACCGGAGAGAACAGCAAGTTCACGCTCGTCGACACCACCGGCGTCAACGGGGTCTCGGGAACGGCGACGCGATTTCTGCACGCGTCTACGGTGGCGCAGGCGTACAACGACACCGTCGTCGTCGAAGCGCGCGCGTTTTATCCCGACCGCACCGTGGTGCCGGGAAGTCCGCAGCGATTCAAGGTGCTCGTCCAAATTCCGTAGGACGGTATGCCAAAACAGCCAGCCACGCTCGCGCAGCTGTTCGTCGACGCGGTCGAGGAGCACGATCGGCCGAACGCGCTACAGGCGAAGATCGACGGCGCGTACCAGCCGCTCTCGCACCGCACGATCGCCGATCGCGTTCGGCACGTCGCCTTCGGCCTGAAGGCGCTTGGCGTATCCGTCGGCAATCGTGTCGCGATCCTCTCGGAGAACAGGCCGGAGTGGGCGATCGCCGACTACGCGTGCCTCATGAGCGGAATGGCGGACGTGCCGATCTATCCGACGCTGCCGGCGGAGCAGGTCGCGTACATCCTCCGCGACTCGGGTGCGGTCGCGATCTTCGTGTCGACGAAGGCGCAGGCAGAGAAGGTCGCGGCGGTGAAGAGCGAGCTGCCGGCGCTGCAGCACGTCATCGTGTTCGACGAGGACGCGGCAACCGGAGGCGCGATTCGTATCGCGGCGCTCGAGGCGAAGGGCGCGGCGGCGATGACGCCGGACGCCGCGGCGCAGCTCCGCGCGACGGCACTCGCGATCGAGCCTGATCAGCTCGCGACGATCATTTACACCTCCGGCACGACGGGTGAGCCGAAGGGTGCGATGCTATCGCACGGAAACATCGCGTCCAACGTGTCGGCATGTCTCGAGCTGCTCCCGATGGATGCGACGGACTCGTCGCTCAGCTTTCTGCCACTCTCGCACATTTTCGAGCGAATGGTGGACTACCTCATGTTCGCGGGCGGCGTCTCGATCGCCTATGTCGAGACGATGGACACCATCGCACAGAACATGAAGGAGGTGCGGCCGACGATCGTCGTCTCGGTGCCGCGCATCTACGAGAAGATCCACGCGCGCATAACCGACACCGCGATGCGCGCGGGCGGCGCGAAGCGCAAGATCTTTCTCTGGGCGCAGGCCGTCGGCGAGCGATGGACCGATGTCATGCTCGTGGGCAGGAAGCCGGGGATGCTGCTCGCGCTCGAGCACGCGATCGCGGATAAGCTGGTGTTCTCGAAGGTGCGAGCCGCGGTTGGTGGACGACTACGCTATTTCGTTTCGGGAGGTGCGCCGCTCGCGCCGGAGATTGCCCGCTTCTTCTTCGCCGCCGGGCTGAAGGTGTGCGAAGGCTATGGCCTCACCGAGACGTCGCCAGTAATCGCGGTGAACTCACCGAAGCGCTTCACGATCGGCACGGTGGGCGAGCCGATTCCTCGCGTGGAGGTGAAGATCGCTGCTGACGGCGAGATTCTCACGCGTGGGCCGCACGTCATGAAGGGGTACTTCAACAAGCCGGAGGCGACGGCCGAGGCGATCGATGCGGACGGATGGTTCCACACGGGCGACATTGGGACGCTCGAGGACAATCTTCTTCGCATCACCGACCGGAAGAAGGACATCATCGTGACCGCGAACGGGAAAAACATCGCCCCGCAGCCGATCGAGAACTCCGTGCGCGCGAACAAGTACGTCGTGCAGGCGGTGATGATCGGCGACCGCCGCAAGTTCCCGCTGGTGCTCGTCGTGCCGGACTTCGATCAGCTGACGCGGTGGGCGACGTACAAGAGCATCGCGTTCAAGGACCATCGCGACCTCATCGCCAATCCGCTGGTGAAGGCGAAGATGGAGCGCGAGGTGATCGGCGAGCTCGACAATTTTGCGCCGTTCGAGAAGCCGAAAAAGGTCGTGCTGCTCGAGCAGGATTTCACGATCGACAGTGGCGAGCTCACGCCGACGTTGAAGGTGAAGCGACGCACGGTCGACCGGAAATTCCGCGCGCTGATCGACGCGGCGTACACGGCGGAGGAGTCGCGCGGCGGAGCGTAGGGATTAGCCGTTAGCGTCGCGGCGAGATAGCGACGGGGGCGGAGACGGCGGACGTCGTCGCCGCGGCAACCCAATGCTCGTCATCGCGGGCGAGCTCCCGCAGCGAGTCGGGCCGTAGCGCGGAGGCAGGAGCGATGAGACGCCCGCCCGGCGCGAGCGCGCGCTCCGCTCCGGCGAGTAGCGAGGGTGTAGCGTGCGCGACATCAACGGCGATGCCGCGCACGGAGCCGGCG
>JBDTJH010000116.1:0-20517 GCA_039935955.1 Gemmatimonadaceae bacterium | reverse complement strand
CATCTCTCGCCGGCGTTGCTGTGCTGCTCGCTGCCTGCGCAACCGCCACACCGCCCGCGACCACCGCCCCCGCACCGGCTCCATCCCCCACCGTCGCCAGCGTCTCGATGCTGCCGCCGATTCCGCTCGTGACGGGCACACTCAAGCCCACCGTGATCTATCCGGTGGCGAACTCGCTGGTTGAAGCGCGCGACTCGAACTTCATCTTCGGATCGGTGGGCAACGGGAAGGCGCAGCTCTGGATCAATGGCGCCGCAGTCCCGGTCGCGCCGAACGGAGCCTTCCTCGCGTGGCTCCCAGTGCCGGCAGTCGACAGCCCGCGCTACGATCTCGTCGTAGTGGCGGGCGCGGACACGGCGCGCCTCGAGCAGCCGGTGCGACTCAAGCCACCGGTGCCCAAGCTCGCGACGGATGGACCGCTGCTCTACGACAGTGGGTCGGTCTCGCCCAACAGCAGGCTCGTGCTCCGCGACGAGGACACGGTGCGAGTGAGCGTTCGCAGCGCGCCGAACGCGAGCGTGGTCTGGCGTGGCGATGCTCGTACGGCGATCGCGCTCACCGGGGCCGGGACGACCTTCGCCGCCGACATGCCGGCACGGCTTCTCCGCGCGCGCTCGGAGCTGGTCCTGGCGCGCGGCGGGGACACCCTCCGCGTACCGGTGCCGCCCGTCGGCGTCGCCTCCTCGAATCAGTGGGCCGTGCTCGGCGTCGACAGCGCCGGTGCCGACGCGAGCGACGAGGAGCTGATCGGGCGCCCCATTCCGGGTGGCACCTACAAGTGGTTTTTCCTTCCGGGTACCGCGCTCGCGGTGACCGGCCGCAGCGGGGACTTCTCGCGCGTGCGCCTCGACTCGCATCTCGAGGTGTGGGTGAATACCGCGGAGCTGCATCCCCTCGCGAGCTCGTGGCTGCCCCCTGAACGCGTGGCGGGAAATGCGCGGCTCGTGTCGCAGCCGGAGTGGGTGGACCTCGTGGTGCCGATGGCGGCGCGTCCGCCGTACTACGTGGACGAGGGGACGAACGAGCTCACGATCACGCTCTACGACACGGTGATCAACAGCGACATCGTGAACTACGGTGCGAACGACTCGCTCGTGCGCGAGGCCAAGTGGACGCAGGACTCGAGCGACCGCGGACACTTCACGCTGCAGCTCTCGT
Organism: Gemmatimonadaceae bacterium; assembly: GCA_039935955.1. GTDB lineage: Bacteria > Gemmatimonadota > Gemmatimonadetes > Gemmatimonadales > Gemmatimonadaceae > FEN-1250. The sequence goes on along the minus strand of JBDTJH010000116.1, from coordinate 19,359 downwards.
CGCCGTCGTACGGCTATCTCGTCTTCTGGCAGAACGGCTCCTTCGTGCTTCGCGTGCGCCGTCCGCCGCACATCGATCCCGCCGCGCCGCTCCGCGGCCTCACCATCGCGATCGATCCCGGACATCCGCCGATCGGCGCGACGGGACCGACCGGGCTGTACGAGGCCGTGCCGACGCTCGCGATCGGACTCGTGGTGCAACAGCTGCTCGAGGCGAAGGGCGCAAAGGTCGTCATGACGCGCAGCACTGCCGATCCCGTTCCGTTGGGTGACAGGCCGATCATGGCGCGCAAGGCGAACGCGAATGCGCTGGTGTCGATTCACCTGAACGCGTTGCCCGATGGAATCAATCCCTTCACATCGAACGGAACGGGCGCGTACTACTTCCGCTCGCATTCGGTGCCGCTCGCGCGCGAGCTCGAGCGCTCCATGGTCGCGCGCATGGGGCTCCGCAACCTCGGCATCAACTACGACAACCTGCGCCTCGCGCGGCCGACGTGGATGCCAGCGGTTCTCTGCGAGGGTGCATTCCTCATGATCCCCGAGCAGGAGAACGCGCTGCGCACGCCGGAATTCCAGAAGCTGTACGCAACCGCCATCGTGGACGGTCTCGAGAGCTACTTCCGGTCGCTGAACGCGCGATGAGCGCGGGGCGCGCGCTGGCCGCGCTCGTATTGGCAGTCGCGTGCGCGGTCTCTCGCGGCGAGGCGCAGGTAATTCCGAATGCGCACTGGCGCACGATCGACACGAAGCACTTCCACATCCACTTCACACCGGAAGTCGAGTCGGCTGCGCGTCGCGCGGCGATCACCGCGGAGAACGCGTACACGAAGCTTGCGTCGCAGCTCACGATGCCGCGCGGGCCGATCGACCTGGTCATCGCGGACAACGTCGATTTCGCGAACGGGCTGACGACGCCGTTTCCGACGAATCGCGTCTTCGTCTATGCAGATCCTCCGCTCGACGACGTCTCACTTCGCTTCTACGACGACTGGTTGACGCTCGTCATCACGCACGAGCTCACGCACGTCTTCCATCTCGATCGCACCCGCGGATGGTGGCGTATCGCGCAGTACGTGTTCGGCCGCTCGCCCGCGCTCTTCCCGAATCTCTACGAGCCCGGCTGGGTGACCGAGGGACTCGCCGTCTACTTCGAGAGCGACCTCACGGGCTTCGGCCGTGTCGACGGGACGTACGAGCAGATGATCATCGCGTCCACGGCGGGCACGAGCGGCGTGCTCGGCATCGACAAGTGGAGTCTCGCGACGACGCGCTATCCGAACGGCGACATCGCCTACGGAGCGGGCGCGCTGTTCATGGACTATCTCGCGCGCACGCGCGGCGCGTCATCGATTCGGAAGTTCGTCGAAACCTCGAGCGGCACCACGATCCCGTTCCGGCTCAACCACATGGCCGAGCAGGGCTTCGGTATCTCGTACAGCGACGCGTGGCAGAAGTGGCGCGACAGCCTCGTGCGGAGCGCGCAAGTCGAGCGCGCGCCGATGGCGGATTGGCACGACGTGACGACGGGTGGCTACTTCGTCGGCTATCCACGCTGGACCACCGATGGCTCGCTGATCGACGTCGCGTCGAACGGACGGCAGTCGCCGGCGCTCGAGCGCTGGTCGGCAAACGGAAAGATCGAGCGCATCTCGCGCCGCAACGGCGTGTCGCCCAACGCGCCGCTGCGCGATGGCTCGGTGGTGTACTCGCAGCTCGATCTCATCGATCCATATACGGACCGGTCGGATCTCTACCACGAGAAGGACGGCCACGCGACCCGGCTCACGCACGGCGCGCGACTGAGCCAGGTCGACGCGCGCGCCGACGGAGAGCTCATCGCGGTGCAACTCGTCCCCGGCACCACGGCGCTCGCGCGCGTGCGCCCCGATGGCTCCTCGATCCGCGTCATCACGACCGTCTCGCCCGACACGCAGTGGGCCGAGCCGAAGTGGTCGCGCCACGGCGACCGCATCGTGGCGACGCGATGGACACGCGGCGGCTTCACGGAGATCGTCATTCTCGACACCATCGGCCACGTCATCCGCTCGCTCGTGCGCGATCACGCATCGAACGGGCAGGCCGAGTGGGCGGTGAACGACGCGGCGGTCGTGTATGCGTCGGATCGGACGGGGGTGTCGCAGCTCTATGGCATCGGCGCTCGCGGTCAGCCAGGCGACATCAGCACGCGGCTCACGAGCTCGACGACCGGTGTGTTCTGGCCGACCATCTCGCCGGATGGGAATTCGATCGCCGCCGTGCGGTGGAAGAGCGATGGCTTTCACGTCGGCGTCGCGCCGCTGAGGAGTCGTGTGCTGCTCGGCCCGACGGGCGGTGCCGTGCGCGTGACGCGCGCCGATACCGCGCCGGTGATGCCGCCCGCCATCTCGAGCTCCGCGCCCGCGCACGACTATTCGCCGTGGCACTCGCTGCTCCCGCGCTATTGGCTTCCATTGATCGGGCAGAACGAGTTCGGCGACTACACCGCGGGTGCGTACACGAGTGGGAGCGACATCGTCGGCAGGCACGCGTATGCAGCGGACGTGCTCGTCGACTTCGTCCGCGCTCATCACACCGGAAATTTCTCATACCGCTACGCGGGGCTCGGACAGCCGGTGATTCAGGCGGACGTGAGACAGTACTGGGATACGTATGGCATGGTCGACAGCAGCGGCGCGTTCCTCGGCGATCTCTTTCGTCGCACCCGCGACTTCGACATCGGAGTGACGTTCAGCCGGCCGCGCGTGCGCACGAACGCGTATCTGTCGGTCTTCGGCACCTACGAGGCGCGCGACTATTCCACTGATCCGCCGCCGCTGATCGGGATGATCGTCGGGCTCGAGAATCCGATGCGGCGCTACTGGATCGCGTCGACATCCGCCGGATTTTCGAACGTGCAGCAGCCGCCGCTCTCCATCTCGCCGGAGGATGGCGTCTCGCTCTCGGCGACGGGACGCCTGAAGTGGCTCGACGGCAGTAGCACCGTCGCGTCGAAGAACATCGCCGCGGCATTCTCGGCGTACAAGTCACTCGATATCGGATCGGGCGCGCACCATGTGGTAGCGGTGCGCGCGGCCGCGGGCGCCGCCGATGGCGCAGAGCTCAACGAATTCGACCTCGGCGGCGCGAGTGGCGCGGACGTCGCGACGCTGCCGGGGATCTCGCTGGGCGCGCGCCGAACGTTTGCGGTGCGCGGCTTCCCGGTGGGAATCGAGAGTGGCACGCGCATCGTCGCGGGGTCGGTCGAGTACCGGCTGCCGCTCACGCACCCGGAGCACGGCTTCGGTCTGTGGCCCGTCTTCCTCGACCGTACGTCGCTATCGCTGTTCGGCGATGCGGGGAGCGCGAGCGGCGGCTATAGGGTGCCCGGGACGCTCGCGGATCATTGGATCGCGTCGGCGGGCGCGGAGCTCGGGATCAATCTCGCGGTGCCGTATGATGTGCCGTACCTTCTGCGCATCGGCGTCGCGGCCCCCGTGATCAATCACTCGGCGCTCGGCGCGCGATCCGCGAGTCTCTACGTCCGGCTCGGCTTTTCGTTCTGAGCCTTCCCTCCAATTGATGAGCGTTTTGTGAGCATCGAATCCAGCGCGTACATCCATCCGCTCGCGGCGGTGATCGGCGACGTCACCCTCGGCGCGCGCGCGTCGGTGTGGCCGACGGCGGTGATTCGAGCGGACAGTGCGTCGATCGTGATCGGCGCCGACACGAACGTGCAGGATGGCGCGGTGCTGCACGTCGACCGTGGATACCCGATCGTGGTCGGCGCGCGCGTGTCGATCGGGCATCGCGCGGTGCTGCATGGCGCGACGGTGGAGGATGACTGTCTGATCGCGATGGGCGCGATCCTTCTCAATGGGGTCGTGGTGGGCGCAGGATCGCTCGTGGGGGCGGGTGCGGTGTGCCGTGAGGGAATGCGCATCCCGCCGAGGTCCGTGGTGCTGGGGGTGCCGGCGCGGGTGGCGCGCGAGGCGACGTCGGAGATCACGGATCGAATTCGGCGAACGATGGAGAGCTATCTGTCGCTGCAGGAGGAATACAGGGCGGGGAAGTTCCCGGTAATCGGTACGTGAAAGCGGGCAAGCGTGGGAATTAGCCTGGTGAAATGATGGGAGTGTCGGGGAAGGGAGGGCGGCGTGGCGAGCAGCGCGCTGTTACTGTGGAAGGTGATACAGCGTCGTGAGTTGGGAGCTTTTCGGGTGTGAAGGGTGGTGAGGTAACCGGTGGGTATCTTGCGAGAATGCGGTGCATTGTGGAGGGAATGTTGATGACCTGCTTCACTTTCGCATTTGTGATGTGGATAGCGTAAAACGTTGCCAGATGGCGACTTACGAAATGCCTTGCGCGGATACACGAACCCCAGTATTGTCCGCCCCCACGACATCGCGCCGCTCTTTTCGCTCCGCTTTTATCGCTACCGCGTCGTAAGCCGCCCGCCCTGGTTCCGCTATATTTAAGAGTCTCGTTTCGACAAGGAGTTTTTCCATCATGGCCCCTCCCGTTCGCCCCGCCGCACCGGCAGCCCTCAACAAGAACGCCCGGATTGTCCTCGAGAAGCGGTATCTGGTCAAGGACAAGAGTGGCGCGCCTACCGAGCAGCCAGAGGATCTCTTCTGGCGAGTCGCAACGGTGGTGGCTGAGGCGGATCGGCGATACGGCGCGAGCGAGGGGGCGACGGCGGCGGTGGCGGATGAGTTCTATCGTCTCATGACCGAGCGTCGCTTCGAGCCGAACTCGCCGACGCTCATGAACGCGGGCCGCCCGCTCGGACAGCTCTCCGCGTGCTTCGTGCTGCCGGTCGACGACTCGCTCTCGAACGGACAGACGGGGATCTACGACACGCTCCGCTCGATGGCGCTCATCCATCAATCGGGTGGCGGCACGGGGTTCACCTTTTCGCGTTTGCGTCCGAAGGGATCCATGGTGCGCTCGACCACCGGAGTCGCCTCGGGGCCGATCTCCTTCATGAAGCTCTACGATGCATCGACGGATGCGGTGAAGCAGGGCGGCACGCGTCGCGGCGCGAATATGGGAATTCTGCGCATCGATCATCCGGACATCATGGATTTCATCGCGTGCAAGGAAGACCTCACGCAGATCGTGAACTTCAACATCTCCGTCGCTGTCACCGCGCAGTTCATCGAGAAGCTCCGCGCGGGCGAGTCGTACGACCTCATCGATCCGGTCACCAAGGAAGTCACCGGCCAGCTCGATGCGAAGATGGTGTGGGACCGCATGATTGAGGGCGCGTGGCGCACGGGCGAGCCCGGGTGCTTTTACATCGACGAGGCGAACCGCTTCAACCCGGTGCCGCATCTCGGACTCTACGAGGCGACCAACCCGTGTGGCGAGCAGCCGCTGCTCCCGTACGACGTCTGCAACCTCGGCAGCATCAACGTCGGATACTATGTGGTCGACGGCCGCATGGACTGGGATGCGTTCAAGCGCGACATCCAACTCTCCACGCACTTCCTCGACAACATCATCGACGTCAACAAGTATCCGCTTCCCGAAATCGATTCGCTCTCCAAGCGCATCCGCCGCATCGGCCTCGGGCTCATGGGCTTCGCGGACATGCTGGTGAAGCTCGCGATTCCGTACGATTCGCCGGAAGGCGTGGAGATGGGTCGCAAGGTGATGGAGTTCCTCGACGTCGAGTCGAAGCGCGAGAGCGAGCGGCTCGCCAACGATCGCGGCCCGTTCCCGGAGTGGGCGCGCTCGATCTGGGGTCCCGACGAGACATGCGCGCGCGACGCGAGCGGCCAGCGTGTGCGTCCGATGCAGATGCTCCGCAACTGCAACGTCACCACCGTTGCGCCCACGGGCACGATCTCGATCATCGCCGGCTGCTCCTCCGGCCTCGAGCCGCTCTTCGCCGTTGCCTTCATGCGCAACCAGGCCGGCGTCATGATGCCGGATGTGAACGAGGACTTCGTCGCGATCGCGAAGCGCGAAGGCTGGTACAGCGAAGCGCTCGTCGAGAAGATCGCGCGCACCGGCTCGGTGGAGCACAACGAGATTCCGGCACGCTGGCAGCGCGTGTTCGTCACCGCCAACCAGATTCCGGCGGAGTGGCATATCCGGATGCAGGCGGCGTTTCAGCAGCATTGCGATTCGGCGATCTCGAAGACCACGAACTTCGCGCACACGGCTACGAGGGAAGACGTTCGCACCATCTACGAGCTCGCGTACGAGCTCGGATGCAAGGGCGTCACCGTGTACCGCGATGGCTCGCGGGACAACCAGGTGCTCTCCACGGGTGCCACCGAGCACGCGGCGTCGGTGCGTGACGGCGCGTCCGTCGACTCGAAGCGCGAGCTCGGCGAGCTGCATGGCTCACTCGCAGAGTCGAACGTCGAGATCGAGCGCCTCAAGCGTGCGCTGTACGAGAGCGAGGCGGAGAATCTGCAGCGCCGCGCCAAGCGCTCGCGCCCGGACAAGCTCCGCTCGACGTCCATCCGCAAGGAGACGCCCCTCGGCGTGATGTTCGTTCACATCACCGAGGACGATCGCGGGCAGCCGTTCGAGGTATTCGTCACGCTCGGCAAGGCGGGCGGCGCGGCGATGGCTGACGCGGAAGCGGTGGGACGCCTCATCTCACTCGCGCTTCGCTCGGGAATTCCGCTCATGCAGATCCATCGCCAGCTCCGCGGCATCAGCTCGGATCGCGCGGTGGGACTCGGACCGAACAAGGTGCTCTCGATGCCGGATGCGATCGGTCTCGCGCTCGAGGAGTGGTTCCGCGACAAGCAGGGCGTGCAACAGGAGCTGCTCACGGATCACACGTCGGGAATCGGCCCGCCGGGTGGAATTCCGGCACTCGAGCAGATCACCGTGAGCGGCACGCCCGCGAATCAGATCCAGATGACCTTCGAGTCCGCGAACGGTGGCGGCAGCGAGTCGTTCATCGGCACGTGCCCCGACTGCGCCTCGCAGCTCGAGTTCGCCGAGGGATGCGTGAAGTGCCATGTGTGCGGGTTCAGCGAGTGCGGGTGATGTAAGCTTCGCCATCGGAACGTGCTAGCAAAACGGGAGCGACTTTCGAAGTCGCTCCCGTTCTTTACAACCGTGCGTAGAGCGCGCTACCGTTGGTCACTTTCGCGCGGACACCTCCGTGTACCTGACACTCGAACGCAAACTGCCGCTACTGATCTCCGGGCTGATTCTGGTCGTGCTCCTCGTCTCATCGGGCGCCGCCTATCTCGAGGTGGAGCGCTCGGCGACTGCGACCGCCAACGAACGCGTGACGAGCCTTTCCAGGCAGCTCGCTGACATGATTCAGGCGAGCGTCGTCGTGAGAGGCGCGTTGCTTCGGCGGGTGGCGAACGATACCGCGGTTCGACGACTGCTCCGCTCGGGGCGCTCCCCTGCGCACCAAGCCTCTGGCGGCGTGGACGTGGCGCTCGAACGGCTCGTCGTCCCTACGGATTCCGCTGGCCTGATCGAAGTGTGGGATCAGTCCGGACATCCGCGGGCGCGGCGCGCGTCCACCATCGCGACCACGGAGGATGCGGAAAGTGCGCAGCGCGAGATGCTCGTTTCGCACGAGTCGCAGCCAGGCGCGCTCGACTCCGTGCGCACGAGCCCATTCTACGCACGCGGCGACTCGGTCTTCACCTGGTACGTGCAGCCGGTGGTCGACGGCGGACTGACCATAGGCTACCTCGCACAGCGCATTCGCCTCGCGAGCGACCCCACGTCGAAAGCGGCGCAGCACGGGCTGCGCGAAATCATGGGGCCCGGCGTCGATCTGTATCTGGCGAACAATAGTAACGATCTGCGGACGACGACGACCGGGGAGCTCTCACGGCAGCCGCCGGCGCTCAAGCTGGCGCGCGGTCCCGTGCAGTATCGCGATCCGGCGACGGGCGACATGCTCGGCGCCAGGGCCGCGATCGCCAATGCTCCGTGGATCGTGGAGATCGCAATGCCTCGCGCCACAATGCTCGAGCGGCCGATCGCCTTTCTGCGACGGATGAGCATCGTCGCGCTCGTCACGCTCGTGGTGGGGGCGCTGATTGCATGGGTCATCAGCCGGCAGGTCACGAAGCCGCTCGTGGAGCTGACCCACGCCACAAATGCAATTTCGACCGGCGAATATGCGAGCCGCGTTCAGATCTCTCGTCGCGACGAGCTCGGAAAGCTGGGCGATGCGTTCAATCTCATGGCCGCGCGTATTTCCGAGGCGCGCGCGGCCATCGAGAGCCAGAGTGAGAACGCGGAGTCGGCGCGGCGAGAGGCCGTCGCCGCGAGCCAGGCGAAGAGCGATTTCCTCGCGGTCATGTCGCACGAGTTGCGCACGCCGCTCAACGCGATCCTGGGATTCTCGAGCCTCCTGATCGATCAGGTCACCGGTCCGATCACGGAGCAGCAGCATGCGCAGCTCACGCGAATCAGGAGCGGCGGACAGCATCTGCTTTCGCTCATCGATGAGATCCTCTCCCTCTCGCGATTGGAGGCGGGAAAGGAAGAAGTGCGCATCGAGATGAACGACGCGTTCCTGCTCACGCGCGAGACGGCCGCTCTCGCGGAGCCGATGGCGGCGCTCAAGGGACTCGCGCTCGTGACGCGCATTCCGTCAGGTACCTGCGAGGCCCGCTCCGATTTCACGAAGCTCCGCCAGATCCTACTCAATCTCCTCTCCAACGCGATCAAGTTCACCAACGAAGGTGAGGTGACGCTCGCCGTGCGCGTCGACGGCGACGAGCTCCTGTGGACGGTGAGTGACACGGGAATCGGGATCGCCGAGAATGACCGAACGCGCATCTTCGAGCCGTTTTTTCAGGTGGAGATGAGCAAAGCGCGCCGGGTTGCCGGCACCGGCCTCGGGCTCAGCGTGACTCGACATCTCGCCCAACTGCTCGGCGGTGACGTCGAGCTCGGTCGAGAAGACGCTCCGGGCGCCACCTTCGAGGTGCGCGTGCCAAGACATGCGGAACGGCGCGCGTTCGGCGATGCAGATCGTGATACCGGCGAACGTTTGAAAATGAGCGGCGCCGCCGCTGCGTCTAATTCCTCGAACGTGAAAGGTGTGTAGCCTTCGCGCCTGCGTGACCGTCGCGAGCATTGGAGGTGCCGCCGCCTTCGCCAACCTCTCGCTGCTCCTCCGCGATCTCCGTAACCTCGAGCTTGATGTCCTGTCGCAGCCGATTGAACAACGCCATGTAGAAGTTCGCGATCCACACGAGGGCGAATCCCGCAATCACGTAGCCTCGCCATCCCTCGAAGAGCAGCGTGAAGCCGGTGATCACGAGGAAAAACGCGGTCACGTAGTGGCTGAAGCAGTATTCGCAGGTGAAGAGGTAGAAAAACTTTCGCGCGGGCAGTCTTCCGCTCGACTGACTCTGGCGCGCGCAATATTCGCGCGGCTCGCGAAAAACCTCTTCGTGCGTGACCGTCCACGATACGCACGCGATCGGCAGCGCGAGAAGGAACAGCGCGAGCGTGCGCGCCAGCAAGTCGCTCGTCGTCAGCACACCATTCACAACGTGGCGCCAAAAAAGCGACCAACGATCGTCGACACTCCCATCGCGAGCGATCCCCAGAACACCACTCGCAGCGCTCCACGAGTCATCGACGCGCCGCCGATCCGAGCCGCGACGGCGCCCAACACGGCAAGGAGCACGATCGTGCTCACCGTCACCACGCGCGTCGCATAGCCCTGCGAAACGACGGCAGACAGGAGCACCGGCGCCACCGCGCCGCAGGCGAACGATATCGCAGACGCTATCGCCGCCTGCAGCGGACGCGCCTGAGTGGCAACGGAAAAGCCGAGCTCGTCGCGCGCGTGCGCTGCGAGCGCATCCTTCGCCATGAGCTGCTTTGACACCTGTGCAGCGAGCGCGGGATCGAGTCCGCGGTCGACATAGATCGCCGCCAACTCCGCCTCCTCACCGTTGCTGTCCGCCGCCAGCTCGCGCTTTTCGATCGCGAGGTCCGCATTCTCCGTGTCTGACTGCGAGCTCACGGAGACGTATTCGCCCGCGGCCATCGACATCGAGCCGGCGACCAGGCCGGCGACGCCCGCAAGCAGCACCGACGAACGCGACGTGCCGGAGGCGGCGACTCCGAGCACGAGACTCGCCGTCGAGATGAGGCCATCATTGGCGCCGAGCACTGCGGCACGCAGCCACCCGATATGCTCGCTACGATGCCGTTCGGTGTTTCGCACTAGCGCCACGACATCGGATGGCCGGCTACGCTAGGGTGTCGTTCGCTCGAACGCGAAGTCAAGCGCTCACGACACGGGCAGGCCATCCCGCCCGGGGCCTAGCAGGACCGACACTTCGAGCGCGAAGCGGACGTACTCGGAACGATGCGAGAAGCCGAGCTTGTCGCCGATTCTCTTCTTGTACGTCTCGACCGACTTCGTGCTGATCGAGAGCTGCTGGCCGACTTCGGGAGCACTGAAGCCCTCGGCGACGAGTCGAAAGACGGAGCGCTCTCGCCCCGTGAGCAGTGCGAGCCGGCGCATCGAGTCCGGCGATGCTCCGCGCGCCTTGCGCTCGTTCGCGCGCAACCGTCTCGCCAGCATCGCGATCGCGCTGCGCCGAACAATCACCTGGTCGTTCGCAATTGCGCGCACGGCGATGAGAATCTCGCTTCTGCTCGCGTGCGCGGAGACGACTCCCCCAGCCCCGGCATCGAGCACGCCGAGGAGCCATTCGTCCGTGGGATGAGCACTCATCACGAGGATGCGCGCCGATGTCGCAGCGTTCACGAGCCGGCGTATCGACGCGAGCTCGCGCGATCCGCAGCTGGAAAGCCCGGTGATGATGACGTCCGCGCCGAGCCGGCTCGCGAGCGCCCCGGCGCTCAAAAGTGTCGCTTCGGCCACCACGCGCACATCCACGGCATCGGCCAGCAATGCACGCAGGGGAAGGCTCGCGACCGCATGCACGTCGGCGAGCAGCACCCGAATGGCGCCGGGATGAAGGGCGACGGATGCCGTTACGGGCACGGCCGATGTGTCGGCGAGCGGGAAAACGACGGCGGACATTCGAGCTTCGTGTGGAAGCGAGGCGTCGCCGGGAGCGCCTGTAGCAACGGAAGGTGGGCCACCGCCGGTGTTACCGAGCGGCCCAGTGTAGCTAAATCGAACGCTAGGTACCACGTAGTACTAAGTCAACGATCGTAGGGAGTATTTGCGTCACGACTTCGTAGGCACCCACAACTCGTAGCGTGTAGGCTTTTAGCGTAACAGCCGCCCACGCTCGAGCCAGCGCAACGGGCGATATCGCGAAGCGCTCCCGAGCTACCGCGCGTCGGCGAAGGGAAAGCCCGCGGCTGCGCTCACCGGACGTCCGCGAGTGTCGTCGACACGCTCGCGTCGATGAGCCCTACCACAGCTTCGACATCGAGGTTGTCGGGAGGACGCAGCCACAAGGGGGCGAGCGCAACGCGCCGCTCCATCCCCGATGACAGATGCCGCGCGCGCTCGTGAATGGCCCCCTCGAGTCCGACGCCTTCAACGATGGCTTCGTTCGCGCGATCATCGGACCAGCGCCGTTGCGTCCATATTCCACGTCGCTCCGCGCGACTTGGCATGCCCAGCTCACCTGCTCAGATTAGCCGGGGTGACTGTCCTCAAGCTCCACTCTGCCGCCGGCCGCTGGGTCGTTGCCGGCTCCGTGCTCGGGTCGGGCGCCGTCTTCCTCGAAAGCTCCGTCGTCAACGTCGCACTCCCCGCGATCGCACGCGACTTTCACGTCGGCGTCGTCGGGCTCCAGTGGGTCATCAACGGATACCTCCTCACGCTCAGTGCGCTCATGCTCCTCGGCGGCGCACTCGGCGATCGCTTCGGGCGTTCGCGCGTGTTCGCGATCGGATGCGTGTCCTTCGCGATCGCATCGGGCGGTTGCGCGCTGGCGCCGAGTCTCGTGACGCTGGTGATGCTGCGCGTGGTGCAGGGAGCCGCGGGCGCGCTGCTCGTGCCCAACAGCCTCGCGATGCTCGACATGGCGTTCGAGGGCGAGGAGCGTGGTGCGGCGATCGGACAGTGGGCCGCGTGGTCGGCGGTGTCGACGGCGGCGGGTCCCTTCGCCGGCGGATGGCTCGTCGACGCGCTCTCGTGGCGATGGGTCTTCTCGGCGGTGATCGTCTTCGCGCTGGTGGCGTCCGTGATCGTGACGAGGCACATCGCGAAGGATGAGATTCCTAGCGCGGGCTCGAAGCACGCGGCATCGCTCCGCATCGATTATCTCGGCGCCGCGCTGGTAACGCTCGCGCTCGCTGGACTGGTTGGCGCGCTGATGTCCGGCCCGGCGATCGGCTTCACGGATTGGCGCGTGCTCGCGGCAGGAGTTGGCGGCATCGTCTTCATGGCGGCGTTCATTCTCGTCGAGCGGCGGGTCGAGAAGCCGATTCTGCCGCTCGCGATCTTCCGCTCGATGCAATTCAGCGGAGTGAACGCAACGACCTTTCTCGTCTACGGCGCGCTCAGCGGGCTGTTCTTTCTGCTGATGCCGCAGCTGCAGGGGAATCTCGACTACAGCGCGCTGCGTGCCGGCGCGGCGCTCACACCGACCAATGTGATCATGCTCGTGCTCTCACCGATCGCGGGACGCATGAGCGCGCGCATCGGGCCGCGACTGTTGATGACGGTCGGCGCGCTCGTGGCGGCGGCGGGGATGATGCTCTTCGCGCGCGTGTACGCGGGCGCATCCTATGTCGCGACGGTACTGCCTGCTACGATCATCTTCGGGATAGGGCTCTCGATCCTCGTCGCGCCTCTGACATCGGCGGTGCTCAGTGCGGTGAAGGAGAGCGACACGGGGATCGCGTCGGGGGTCAACAACGCGATCGCGCGTCTTGCGGGACTGATCGCCACAGCGGCGCTTCCACTCGCGGCGGGGATCGGCGGCTCGGCGAAGCTCGAGGGCGCCGCGTTCTCCGCGGGTTACACGCGCGCGATGTTCATCGCGGCGGGGCTCTGCACGGCGGGGGCGGCGGTGGCGTGGACCACGGTGCGAAATGATGGAGGGGGGCGGAAGAGCAGCTCGCGCAAAGCGTAGTGCTCGCCAGGACTGAAGTCGAGTGGCTGATCGACAATGCCGAGACATACGGCCGCCTGCTCGAATCCCTTCGGGGCGCGCGGCATTCGGTGCGCATCGCGCAGCTCGCATTCGACGCGGACTGCGCGGTGTACGCGGGGGACTCGCTCTCCGGCTCCTCCCCTGACGACACCGTCATCGCCGAGATTCTCATCGCGCTCGCGCAGGACCACGACGTCGAGATTCGAATCGTGCTCAACGCGACGTGGATTCTCGACACCGCGCGCCCGCTCCGCAAATTCTTCGCAAGGCGCGGAATTGCGCGTGAGAAAATCGAAGTGCGTGGGCTGAGCCGCTTTCCCCACTTCATGCACGCCAAGATCGTCATCGTCGACGAGCGCGAGGCATTCCTGATCGGCTCTCCCTTCGTCAACTCGTACTGGGACAGTGGCGCGCACATCCCGTTCGATGCCCGCCGTCCGCTGCGTGAGCTCGGCGGGCGACCGCTGCACGATGTGTCGATGCGGCTCAGCGGTCCGATCGTCGGCGATGTGGGGCGCATGTTCGCGGAAGTGTGGCGGGCGGCGGACGAGACCGACGCTGGTGTTCAACCGCGACACGAGTCGAGCGAGCTGCCCAACGCGGCCTCGAGCGTCCGACTCGTGTGTGATGCACCGGACGGAATCCTCTCCGGCGTGGCCGATCGCGCGATGCAGATGCTCGTCGAGCTCCTTGCAGGTATCGCACGCGCGCGCTCATTCATCTACATCGAGCATCAGTATCTCGCCTCGCGGCCCATCGTCGCCGCGCTCGCCGACGCGCTCCGGCGCACGCCCGCGCTCGAGATCATCATCGTGCTCAATCAGAATCCCGATATTACGGCCTATCGGGGATGGCAGAACGCGCAGCTTCGCGAGCACGGACTGCTCGCGCATCCACGTGTCGGCGTCTTCTCGCTCTGGAGCACCGACGCCGACCCGGCACACGCGGGCGTCACGCGCATCAATCAGCTCTTCATCCACAGCAAGGTGATCGTCGTCGACGACGACTGGGCCGCCGTCGGCACCTCGAATCTCGACGGCGTCTCGATGGGCGACTACGGCGACGACTTCGCGAGTGCGCTCGGCCGCCGGATCTTCCGCGGCGTGCGCAACGTAGAGGTCAACGTCGTGATCGACGCCGCCCGAGGCGTGGACGGCGACTCGGACGCCGCCGATACGATCGTCGCGCTGCGGGAGCGCCTCTGGCGCGAACACCTCGGAGTCACGCGCGAGGAGCTCGCAGTGGGCGCGCACGGCGGATGGCTCGCAACGTGGCGGGAAGCCGCGCGCGCGCGTGCCGAACGGCTCGCGTCGATGGGAGGGAGCGATCAAACGACAGCGATCGCCGGTCGCCTGCTGCCGTACAGCGCGAGCGCATACCCACGCGACCAGCTCGCCGATGCAGGAATCACACTCGATCCTGCGCGATTAACGCTCTGCTACAATCCTACCAGGTTCGGCGTATACGCCAGCCCGCATTGGATCAGAAATATCTTTTGAAGGTAACCGACGCCGGGCCGAGCACGTAGTGCAGTCAACCTCTTTAGCGGGTGCGCCACATGCGTATCGCCTTCGCGATCTACGAGCTGACCTTCATTGCCGCTGTCGCACTGCTCGTCGCCGGCGCGATGGTGGGGCGGCGGGCCCGGGAAAGCGCGTTGCGCTCGCCCCGATGATGGGCGTCAGGGCTTGAGCTGATAGAGCAGATCGTCCTCTACCTTGTACAGCAGCGGGACGATGTTGATGCGTGGGTAGATCGCGCGCAGTCGCGCGGCCTCGCGCAGCACGAACTCCACTTCGTCGCGCATGCCGAACTTGGGCGCGGACTCCTCGAAGTGCTTCACCGCGCGGCTCTCATCCCACCCCGCCGCGCCCATCAGCCCCTCGACGAACTGCTCCCTGCTCTGGTCGAGCTTCGCCATTCCGCAGTCGGTATGGGCGATGAGCACGATGGTACGCACGCCGCCAACGGCGATCGCGTACGAGATGCGAAACTCGTTGTCGCGCATGTTCGCGCCAGCGGTGCGCAGCACGAACGCGAAGTCATTGGGAATGCGCAGCGACTTCCGGCTGTCCATGCACATCCCGATGAGCATCTGCGGCGCTTGCGTCGTCCCGATCGCGCGGCCGAGGTTGTGGTACTCGAGCAGCGATTCGACGGGCGTGCCGCGGTACTCGGCGAGAATGTCGCTGCGAAAGTTGACGGGGAGGATCTCTGGCATGCGACAAAATTAAGGGGAGAGGTCGCGCAGCCGCCAGCGTCGAGGCCGCGCTAAATCCCGAATAGCCGTAGCGAGGGATGCGGAACGTCCGTAATCTCGGGTGAACGAAAGTCCATCGCCTCTCACCACCGCCGTATGCAGATCGATCGCGCCTACCTCGAACAGACGCTCGCGTCACTCGTCCGGATCAATTCGGTAAACCCGAAGTTCAGCGAGGGGTCGACGAACGAGTCGGAAATCGTCGTGCATCTCGACGGTATCCTGCGCGCGCTCGGGATGGAGGTGACGCACCACGATGCCGCGCCGCATCGCACTAGCGTCGTCGGGCGACTCCCTGGAAGAGGCGGTGGGCGCTCGCTCATGCTGTACGGCCACATAGACACCGTCGGCATCGATGGAATGAAAGCGCCGTTGAGCGGCCGAGTGCGCGAGGGGAAGATGTACGGTCGCGGGACGTACGACATGAAGGGCGGCGTCGCCGCGTGCATCGCTGCTGTGAAGGCGATTGTCGACTCCGGCACGCGGCTCGCCGGCGACATCGTGCTCGTGGGCGCGGCAGACGAAGAGGTCGCGAGCCTCGGCATGAGCAAGGTGCTCGCGCACGTGCGCACCGACGCCGCCATCGTCACGGAGGCGACCGAGCTGCAGCTCTGTCTCGCGCACAAAGGCTTTTGCTGGATGGAGGTCGAGGTCGAGGGACGCGCGGCGCATGGCAGTCGCTTCGAGGAGGGCATCGATGCCAACATGGCCATGGGCCGCTTCCTCGGCCGCCTCGACAACCTCGAGCGCGAGTTGCGCAAGCGCGCGCCGCATGCGCTCGTCGGTCCGCCGTCGCTCCACGCCGCCGTAATCCTCGGCGGCAGCGGCACGAGCACATACGCCGCGCACTGCCGACTCGAGATCGAGCGGCGCACGATACCCGGCGAGACGGAGGCGGGCGCGCTGGCGGAGATCCAGGCGCTGCTCGACGCGCTCGCCGCCGACGATCCCAATTTTCGTGCGCGCGTGCGGCCGCTGCTGTCGCGCGGATCGTTCGAAGCGCGGCCGGAGTCGAGTATCGTTGCGGCAGTGGAGACCGCCGCGACCGAAGTGCTGGGAGCAGCGCCGAAAATCATCGGCCACTCGTACTGGATGGACGCCGCGCTGATCGCGGACGCGGGCATCGAGACGGTCGTCATCGGGCCGGCGGGCACCGGCGCGCACGCCGCGATCGAGTGGGTGGAGCTCGCCTCGGTGGAGAGCCTGGCGGCGATCCTCGCGCGCGCGGCGATCAGTTACTCTGGTGACGTGAGGTAGCCTTCGCACCGGAATGGCGCGATGAAAACAGGGGCAGCCGAGCTCGCGCTCGCTGCCCCTTCGTGCTTTCGAGGGTCGCTGTGTTCGCGACGGCTACTTCATTCCGTCGAGCAAGCGCTGTGCGGCCATCATATGCGCGGTAAACGCAGGGGCGACCGCGACCTGAAGCGACTTCAGCTCCGCGTTCTGCGTTGCCGGGAGGAGCGTGCCATTGATCGCATCGATGACAGCCTTGTGGTACGAGACTTCGTGTGTGAGATACGCCCGGTCGAACTCCTTGCCGCTCGTGCTGTTCAGCGTTTTCATCGCTTGCTCGTGATCGGCGACGAGCGCGAAGTCCTTCGGAGCCGTCGGCGTCACGCCGAGCTTCTTGACGAGGTCGCGTCCCTGCTGGCGCACGTTCTTGTGATCCTTGACGAACATCGCGGCGAGGTCGCGGACTTCCTTCGTCGAGCCCTTCTTCACCGCGATCTCGCTCGTCTCCATGTCCCATGTATTCGCCGCATCGAAGATGGCGCAGATCGTCGCGTCGTCCATCGCGGCGGAGCGCGAGACGTGCGCGCTGGCCGACGTGGGCGCGAGCGAAAGCGCAGTGATGGCAATCGCAGCAGTCAGGTATGAGGTCACTCGCATAGTCCACTCCGTACGAACGGTTCTGCGCAGTGGAGATCGCCGCCATTCGGGGCGCATCCGCCCGCGCTCGCTCAATAAAAGGAAGGGGGAATAATTTGTCAAGGTTCTTCTTGACTTATTTATTTTCGAGGCTAGGATGCAGGGGGAGACGTCGCCGCGCCACGTGGGCGCGGCATCCAGCGGACGAGCGATGCATCTTTGCTGCACGGTGCATCGTCGTTCGACGGGGGAGCGCTCATGAGCATGTGGGAGAGAGAGTACGGCAGCACGACTCGCGGGCACATCGTCGCGCTGCTTCGCGGCGGCAATCGGAGCGTCGACGAGCTGGCCGCGGAGCTCGGGCTCACCGACAATGCCGTGCGCGCGCATCTCGTCATCCTCGTGCGGGAACAGATCGTCGAGCCGCGCGGCGCCCGCCGCGATGGCGGCGTCGGCAAACCTGCGACCGTCTACGCCATCGCGCCCGATGCGCAGCCGCTGTTCTCGCGAGCGTATGCTCCGCTGCTGGCGTCGTTGCTCGCGGAGCTGCGAACGCACAAGACGCCGGACGCCATGAAGCTCTTGCTGCAGCGCGCTGGCCATCGGATGGCGCCGAAGCTGGCGACGGGCTCGCTCGAGGCACGCGTGCGCGCGGGCTCGCAGCTGCTGAACGAGCTCGGTGGGGCTACCGACGTCGCGCGCGAGGAGAGCGGCTTCGTCATTCGCGGGCATGGATGCCCGCTGTCCGAAGCAGTCGCCGCATGTCCTGAAACGTGTCGTGCGGTGGAGCAACTGCTCACCGACGTGACGGGCGCTCGTGTAATCGAGTCGTGCGATCGAGACGGGCCTCCAAATTGCCACTTCCTGGTTCCGACGCCGGGATAGCTCGCGGCGGAGGTCCCGCGGAGAGGTTGGCAGATGAAAGTGAAGTCGTCTTTGCACGCGCATCGCTCGGTTGCTGCGCGCGTATTCGTTCCGTTGATCGCGCTCGCGACGGCTGCTGGATGCTCGCAGCTCGTCTTCCTCAAGCCACCGTCCGTCCCTCGTCACAAGGGCTCGAGCTCCACCACTCGCGGCCCGGCATTCGCCGCCCCGGCCTCCCCACGCGCAACCACGTCGAGCAGCGATGCCGATTGGCCGATGTACAATCGCGGTTACGACGGCACGCGCTTCTCTCCACTCGCGCAGATCACCGCGGCCAACGTCGCCACGCTCGCGCCGGCCTGCACCTTCCCGCTGGGCACCAAGGCCAACCTGCAGACGGGGCTCGTTGCCGTCGACGGCACACTCTACTTCACGACTGCCACCGACACCTACGCCGTCGACGCGACATCGTGCGCGATGCGTTGGCGGCACGGCTACGATTACGATCCCAAGCCGCCCTTTGATCCGAACAAGGTCAATCGCGGACTCGCGTATCTCGCCGGGCCCGATCGCGCTCGCCTCTTCCGCGGCGCGAACGATGGGCGGGTGATGGCGCTCGATCCCGCCACCGGTGAGGAGCTGTGGAGCGCCGTCGTCGGCGATCCCTCCACGGGAGAGACCTTCCCCGCCGCGCCGATCGCGTGGAATGGGCTGGTGTTCATGGGCAACGCTGGTGGCGACAACTTCGCCGTGAAGGGGCGGTTGATGGCCCTCGATGTGAAGACGGGCGGCCGCGTGTGGAGCTTCGATCTCGTCGCCGAGAATGGAGTGGCCGCCCGGAGCTGGCCGGAGAAAATGGAGCTCTTTCCAAAGGTCGGCGGAGCATCGTGGACGTCATATGCGCTCGACACGGCGACGGGCGTGGTCTACACGCCGACAGGCAATGCGGCGCCTGACTTCATCGAGGGAGTGAGGCCGGGGAGAAATCTCTACAGCTACTCCGTGGTTGCTCTCGACTCGCGCGAAGGCACGCTCAAGACGTTCTATCAAATGCTCGAGCACGACGATCACGACTGGGACATCGCCGCCGCGCCGTCGCTCGTTTCGACGCACGGCGGACAGCATCTCGTGGTCGTGGCCGGAAAGGACGGTCACGTCTATGGCACCGACCAGGCGACGGGAAAACGGATCTATGCCACGCCGGTATCGACGATCGAGAACATCGATGCGCCGCTCACGGGCAAGGGCGCGCGCTTCTGTCCCGGCGTGAATGGGGGCGTGGAGTGGAATGGCCCGTCGTATTCGCCGCGCACGAACATGCTCTACGTCGGCT
>JBDTJH010000115.1:0-15614 GCA_039935955.1 Gemmatimonadaceae bacterium | reverse complement strand
GCCGCGAGGTCGTCGTGCGCCCGCACGCGCGAATGTCCGTGATCGCTCACGATCCAGAGCTGCGTCTCGTCCCATCGTCCGGCGGCCTCGAGCGCGTTGCGGAGCTCGGCCACCGCCACATCGATGTGTGCCAGCGCGCGCCGCGCGAGCGCGGAGTCATGCCCCTCGGAGTGCGACGCCTTGTCGAGGCCGAGGAGCGCGAGGCACGAGAACGCCGGGCGCTTCGCGATGATGTGCTCGATCGATCGGCGCGCGACGTGCGCGTCGAGCGCAATCCAGCCGTCCACATCGCCGCTCCAGTGCGTCCGTGCCGCGCGAGCCAGCGTGCGTAGATCGCGACCGATACGCTCGTCGCGGTTCGTACCGCGACCGAGCATGCTCATCGCGTTGAAGCGCGACGGCGCGAGCTCGAAGATCGTGGGATGCGACGGGTCGAGATCGCCGTCGAGGTGCCGCATCTCTGCGCCGAGATAGCTGCGGGCGTAGGGGTAGCGCGTGCAGCGCATGTGCGATCGGTCGAACCAGCGGAGCCCGGGAAGACCGCTGGGGCCCGGGAAGCGTCCCGTGAGAAACGGCGCGTACGCGATCCCGGTGACCGATGGAAACGATGTCGTCACGGGGTAGAGCCCGCCCTCGGCGCGGAGCTGCCCGAGCGCCGGGAGCGAACCGTCGCGCGTGGCTGCATCCATCGTGTCGAAGCGAGCGCCGTCAGCGACGAGGAGGATCAGCGGCATGCGGACGAGTGCGGCTCGAAGTACACTCGCGACGACGGTGAGGGAGGGCTACTATTACTTCCGCGCGTGTAAGTCGCGCAAAGGGCCGCGCACTCCGGAGGAAAGTAGCACATGATCGTACGCAACCGCTGAATCATGGCCACGAAAAAGACCACGCACGGCACGAAGACGAAGTCGAAAGCAGCGGCGAAGCGGAGCACCACGGCCGTCGTTACCGGCACCGGCAAGCGCGTCAAGCCGGGGATCATCGCGAGCGCCGAGGAACGCGCGCGCGCGGCGCTGCGCGAGCGCACCGAGCAAGGACACATCCTCGCGGGACGCACGCCGCCCTCGCAGCGTGTGCCCCGCGTGCAGACCTCCGGCTCGACCAAGATCAAGGCCAGCAGTCGTCCCTTCGACTATTCGATCCGCGACGACCGTCCGCTCGCCGAGACGGAGGACCAGAAGCTCCTCGCGTCGACGAACTCCCGCGTCGACTTTACGCGCACGGATCCGTGGCGCGTGCTGCGCATCATGTCGGAGCTCATCGAAGGGTTCGATACGCTCGCCAGCGTCGAGAAGGGCGTGTCGATCTTCGGCTCCGCGCGCACCGGCCCCGACGATGCGCAATACCAGGCCGCGCAGGAGACCGCGCGGCTGCTCGCCGAGGCGGGCTTCGCGATCATCACGGGCGCGGGACCGGGCATCATGGAGGCGGCGAACAAGGGCGCGCGTGAGGGGAATTGCCGGTCGATCGGCTGCAACATCGAGCTCCCGTTCGAGCAGGGCTCGAACCCGTACGTCGATACGGTGATCGAGTTCCGCTACTTCTTCATCCGCAAGCTGATGTTCGTGAAGTATTCGTCCGCATTCATCATCTTCCCCGGCGGCTTCGGAACGCTCGATGAGGCCTTCGAGGCGCTCACGCTCATCCAGACGGGGAAGATCCACGAGTTTCCGGTGATCCTCTTCGGCCGCCACTATTGGGCGGGGCTTCTGCGGTGGCTCCGCTCGCGCGCGCTCGTGGAGCAGAAGATCTCACCGGGCGACCTCGACCTCATCATCATCACCGACGATCCCGCCGAAGCCGCGAACGCGGTGATCGCGGCACACAACGCGCATCACCAACCACCCAAGCGACGCGCGTCCGATCAGCCCCGCCGCGAACATCTGTAATTATCTTAGTACTAAGGAATTGACGAGATGGCAGCAAAGAAGGGCGGTAAAAAGAGCGCGAAGCCCACACGATCCTCCGCCTCCGGACCGAAGGCGCAGCAGAAGCAGGCGGCCGAGGAGCGCGAGCGCGCGGGCGCGGCGCACACGTCGCACGAGAAGAGCCGGTTTCTCCGCGGCCAGCGCATCGACCCGCGCCGCATCGACGGCACGGAGACGGTCGTCGATCTCATCGAAGGAACCTTTCTCGCCTACAACGCCGCACGACTGCGCGAGGGTGCGCAGCTCTTCACCGACAAGATGCTCCAGCCCGACGTCACCGTCGGACTCACGCTCACCGGCGCGCTCACTCCCGCCGGCCTCGGGATGGCCGCGCTCATTCCGCTCATCGAGGCCGGCTTCGTCGACTGGATCATCTCCACCGGCGCGAATCTCTATCACGACACGCACTTCGGCCTCGGTCTCGCGATGCACCGCGGCAACTCCACCGAGTCCGACATCGTGCTGCGCGAGGAAGGCGTCGTCCGGATCTACGACATCTTCTTCGACTACGATGTGCTCCTTTCCACCGACGCCTTTTTCCGCCAGATCATGCGCGCGCCCGAGTTCCAGCGCGCGATGTCGAGCGCAGAGTTCCACGCACTCTGCGGCAAGTACGTCCGCGAGCGCGAGAAGGCGCTCGGCATCGGGCAGAAGTCGCTCCTCTCGGCGGCGTACAGTGCAGGCGTTCCGATCTACACGTCGTCGCCCGGCGACTCATCGATCGGGATGAATGTCGCGGCGCTCGCCCTCGAGGGAAACAAGTTGCTCCTCGATCCGAATCAGGACGTCAACGAGACGGCGTCGATCGTCCTCGCCGCCAAGCGCTCCAACGGGAAGAGCGCCGTCATGATTCTCGGCGGCGGCAGCCCAAAGAACTTCATGCTGCAGACGGAGCCGCAGATTCAGGAAGTGCTCGGCATCGATGAGAAGGGACACGATTTCTTCCTGCAGATCACGGACGCGCGCCCCGACACCGGCGGTCTCTCGGGCGCCACGCCGGCCGAGGCGGTGAGCTGGGGGAAGATCGATCCAGACAGGCTTCCGGACGCTGTCGTCTGCTACGTCGACACCACGATCGCGCTCCCGCTGCTCACATCGTACGCGCTGGCGAAGCGGAAGCCGCGAAAGCTCAAGCGTCTGCTCGATCATCGAGTCGCGAACATGGCGCGCCTGCGATCGGAGTTCGAGAAGGCCGGTGGCGAGCCGCTCCCCTCCGAGCAAACCAGCGAGACGCTCGGCCGACATCGATAGCCGCGCAAGGCTGGACTTCGTTCCGGTCCTCCCCTACAATGCACAAAGCACCCACGCGCCCGGCTCCCAAATGCCGGGCGCTCACATTTTTACGCTGTGCTGCGGGACATGATCGAAGAGCTGAAGGAAAAGCTGGAGCAGGAAGCCAACAAGCTCCAATTCGAATTGAACATCACGCTGCCCAACGAGATCCGCAAAGCGGTCGAGATGGGCGATCTGCGCGAGAACAGCGAATACAAGGCTGCGCTCGAGCGCCAGCAGTTCGTGCAGGCGCGCCTCGGCCAGCTGCGCCAGCGACTGAGCAAGCTCTCGCAGATCGATGTCACGCAGATCTCGCACGACAAGGTCGGACTCGGATCACGCGTCATCGTGAAGGACACCGCGACGGGTTCCGAGGAGAGCTATCAGCTCGTGTTCGGTGACGCGATCGAGTTCGAGGAAGGGCAGGTCACGATGTCATCCGCCATCGGCAAGGCGCTCGTCGGCAAAGCAGTGGGCGAGCTCGTGATGCTCCGCCTTCCGAACGCAACGCGCAAGCTCGAGATCATCGATCTCAAGACGATTCACATCCCCGCGTCCTAAGCCTCGGCGATTCCGAACAGGTCGTCGATCTCGCGCCTGAACGACTGCAGCTCGTCGTCCACGTTCCACATCATGAGCGGCGCGAATCGCTCGGCGATGGCAGGCGCAATCGCGAGCCCGTGATCGCGCGTCTCGAAGGCCACGTGCAGCCTGCGGATGAGGAGGTCACCGAGCGTGAGGGCCATCTCCTCGGAGACGCCCCAGTCGAGCTCCGCGGCGATGTAGGGGAGCTCGGGGATCAGCCGCTCGGCGAGTGAGCGATCGATGCTTGCCATCTGCCAGATCGCACGCCACCGCGTTCCATACGCGTGCACGAGATGCTCGGCGACGTCCGGCGCACCAACGGTCGCGCGCGCGAGCGCGAGCTCATCCTCGAGCGAATCGATGTCGCCTCCCGGAAGTCGTAGCTTGTGCGTCGCCGCGTGTCGGTGACCGACGCGCAGACGCCGCGCGATGGTGTTCATCACGTCGGCGGCCATCGCTCGATACGTCGTGAGCTTGCCCCCGGTGACTGAGAGCAGCCCGGGCACCGTCCACGTGATCGCATGCTCACGCGACGCTGCGTCGGGAACCTTGTCGCCGGACGCGACGAGCGGGCGAATCCCGGCCCAGGCGGCGACGACATCCGCCGCCATGAGATGCGCGCCGGGGAAGAACGCGTTGGCCGAGCGAAGGAGGTAGGTGACGTCGGCGGTGGTGGCGCGCACGCGCTCGGGGCGCCCATCGTATTCGGTATCCGTCGTGCCGATGATGCTGAACGGTCCTGCGGGGAGCACGAACATCACGCGGCCGTCGATCGGCGAGAGGAGCGTGAGCGCGCCGTTGTTGCGGATGCGGTCGCGCGGCACGGAGACGTGGACGCCCTTGGTCCCGCGCACGGCGCGTCGCGCCTGCGGCTCGGCCATGCGCACGATCGCGTCGCTCCACGGACCGGCGGCGTTCACGACGGTTCGCGCGCGAATCTCGAGCTCGCTGCCCGTGCGGAGATCGATCGCGCGCGCGCCGCACACGCCCTCGCTCGTCATCAGCAGATCGTGCACCGAGAGATGATTGATCACGATCGCCCCGGCATCGCGCGCGCTCAACACCGTCGCGAGCGTGAGCCGGATATCGTCCGTCGACGCGTCGTAGTACGATGCGCCGCCGACCATCCCCATGTGGCGCAGCTCGGGCTCGAGCGCAGTGATTTTTTGCGTCGTCAGCGTGTGATGGCGGCCGAGGTTGCGGCCGAGGGCGAGGGCGTCGTAGAGAAAGAGTCCGGCGCGCAGCTTCCACAGCCTGATGCGCGCCTTCTCGTAGACCGGCCACATGAACTGCAGCGGACGCACGAGATGCGGCGCGATGGTCGCGAGGATGCGGCGCTCCCGGCTCGCCTCGAAGACGAGGCCGAGCTGCCCGTGCTCGAGGTAGCGCACGCCGCCGTGCACGAGGCGCGAGGAGCGGCTCGATGTTCCGCTCGCAAAGTCCGACGCCTCGACGAGCGCGACGCTGAGCCCGCGCAGTGCCGCGTCGCGCGCGACGCCGGCGCCGGTGATGCCGCCGCCGATCACGAGCACGTCGAAGGATCCCTCGGCGAGCAGCGTCAGCGCTTCGGCACGTTGATCCGGCGACGCCTGCCCCGGCGCTACCGGCCCTCCATCGATTTGCGGGTTGTCGGGCATCGCCGAACGCTACGGGGACGGGTACGCGCGGGTCAACATCGCTAGCCGGCTGGGCACATCCCGACACCACGAATCGTGTAACATTCCCTCATGCCAACCTTCGGAAACGGCCGCCGCGTCGCCATCGTCGCGGGATTGCGGACGCCGTTCGAGCGCTCGGGCACCCTCTTGAAATCGCTCTCCGCGCAGGACCTCGGCCGCGCGGTCGTCGCGGAGCTCGTCGCACGCACGGGGCTCGACGGCGATGAGATCGATGCGCTCGTCTTCGGCACCGTGGTGCCGAGCGTGCTCGCGCCGAACATCGCGCGCGAGGTCGCGTTGTTGCCGATGCTGCCGAAGGGTATCCCCGCGTTCTCGGTGAGCCGTGCGTGCACGTCGGCGAATCAGGCGATCACCGATGCGGCGGACCAGATCGCGCTCGGCCACGCGGACGTCGCGATCGCCGGCGGCGCCGAGTCGCTGTCGAACGTGCCGATATTGCATTCGCGCGGCTTCGCGAACGCGCTCGTCGGCGCATCGAAGGCAAAATCGTTGGGCGGCAGACTGGGCGCGTTGGCACGCATTCGTCCACACGACTTGATCCCGATCACACCGGCGATCGCGGAGCCGAGTACCGGCGAGACGATGGGGCAGAGCGCGGAGAAGATGGCGAAACTGAATCACATTCCGCGCGACGAGCAGGATCAGTTCGCGCTGCGCTCGCATCGCCTCGCGGCCGCGGGAACGCAGGATGGCAGGCTGACGGCGGAGATGATGCCGTACTACGTGCCGCCGCAGTACACGGAGGTCGCGGTCAACGACAACGGCATTCGTCCCGACTCGACGCTGGAGGCGCTCGCCGCGCTCAAGCCCGTGTTCGATCGGAAGTACGGGACGGTGACGGCGGGAAACTCGTCGCCGCTCACCGATGGTGCGGCGGCCGTCGTTCTGATGAGCGAGGAACACGCGAAGGCGCTCGGCTATACGCCGCTCGCGTTCATCAAGTCGTACGCATACGCCGCGCTCGATCCTGGTGAGCAGCTGCTGCAGGCGCCGGTGCTCGCGGCTCCGATGGCGCTGGCTCGTGCCGGTTTGACACTCGGCGACATAGACCTCGTCGAGATGCACGAGGCGTTCGCGGCGCAGGTGCTAAGCAATCTTCGCGGCTTCGAAAGCCAGGAGTGGGCCGAGCGTGCGGGGATGACGCAGCCGCTGGGCGAGGTGGATCGCTCGAGGCTGAATGTGATGGGCGGATCGATCTCGATCGGCCATCCGTTCGGCGCGACGGGCGCGCGCATCACGACGACGCTCGCGAACGAGCTTCGGCGCCGCAACGGCCAGTTCGGGCTGATGACGCTGTGCGCCGCGGGCGGGATGGGTTTCGCGATGGTGCTGGAGAACGCGTCATGAGCAACGCGCTGACGACGGAGATGCGCGAGGGTGGCGTCGCCGTCGTCACCTTCAATCTCGAGGGCGAGTCCGTCAACAAGCTGACGCGCGGCGTCGTCGAGGAGTTCAAGGCGATGATGGATCGTGTCGACGCCGACGCGACGATTCGCGCGGTGGTGCTGATCTCCGGGAAGCCCGATCTCTTCATCGCCGGCGCGGACATCGATGGCTTCCTCGCGCTGCGCACGGCGGCGGAGGCGGAGGCGTTGAGCCGGGAAGGGCAGGAGCTGATGAACCGGATCGAGAAGCTTCGCGCGCCGGTGGTGTTCGCGATTCACGGCGCGTGTCTGGGCGGCGGTCTCGAGGCATCGCTCGCGGCGGCGTACCGCATCGCGAGCGATCATCCGAAGACGGTGCTCGCGCTCCCCGAGGTTCAGCTCGGGCTGATTCCAGGCGCGGGTGGAACGCAGCGACTGCCGCGTCGCGTCGGGTTGCGTCAGTCGCTCGAGATGATCCTGCAGGGAAAGAACGTGCGCGCGAAGAAGGCGCTACAGATCGGGCTCATCGATGAGCTCGTGCACCCGTCGATCCTGCTCGGGATCGCGGTGGATCGCGCGGCGAAGCTCGCCGACGGGAAGATCCTTCGCGAGCGTGGGCGGGTGGTGCACGGTGTGTCCGACATGGTGCTCGAGGACAACGCGCTCGGCCGCTCGATCGTGTTCCGTAAGGCGCGCGAGGCGACGCGGAAGGTGACGAAGGGAAATTATCCAGCCCCGCTGGCAGCGATCGATGCGATCGAGCAGTCGTACATGGGTGATCGCGCGAAGGGATTCGCGACCGAGGCGCGGCTGTTCGGCGAGATGGCGGTGACCGATGTGAGTCGCCAGCTGATCTTCCTGTTCTTCGCGACGGCGGCGCTCAAGAAGGACACCGGTCTCGGCGGCGCGAAGGTGCAGCCGCTGCTCGTCGAGAAGATCGGCATCATCGGCGCGGGATTCATGGGCGCGGGGATCGCTGCGATCGCCGCGATGCAGGGAACGGTCGTGCGCTTGAAGGACGCGCAGCACGAGCGTGTGGGCAAAGGCTTGAAGGAAGTCGCCGGCATTCTCCGCGAGAGCCTCAAGCGCAAGCGAATCACGAAGCGGCAACTCGACGATCAGCTGACGCTCGTGGGCGGCACGATCGATTATTCCGGTTTCTCGGACGCGAGCATCGTGATCGAAGCGGTGTTCGAGGATTTGCAGGTGAAGCAGAGCGTGCTCGCGGAGGCGGAGGCTGCGTCGCCGCGCGCGATCTTCGCGTCGAACACCAGCACGATCCCGATCGAGCGCATCGCCGCGAACGCGAAACATCCGGAGCGCGTCGTCGGCATGCACTTCTTCTCGCCCGTGCAGAAGATGCCGCTGCTCGAGGTGATCCGCGCGAAGAGCACCGGCGACGAAGCGCTCGCGACGGCGGTGTCGTACGGCAAGAAGCTCGGAAAGACGGTGATCGTCGTGCAGGATGCGCCGGGCTTCTACGCGAACAGGATTCTCGCGCCGTATGTGAACGAGGCGGGGCTACTGCTCGACGAGGGCGTCGCGGTGGAGGCGATCGACAAGGCGCTGGTCGAGTTCGGATTTCCGGTTGGCCCGATCACACTCATCGATGAGGTCGGGCTCGACATCGCGGGGAAGTCGAGCGCGGTGATGATCGGCGCATTCGGCGACCGGATGATACCGGCGCAGTCGCTCTCGAAGGTGATCGAGGCGGGACGCACGGGTCGGAAGGGCGGAAAAGGCTTCTATTTGTATGAGCAGGGAAAGAAGAAAGGGGTGGACGAGACGGTGTATCCGCTCTTCTCGAGCACGGGGCAGCGCATGCTCATGGGCGCGCGCGACATCGTCGAGCGCTGTGTGTTCGCGATGCTGAATGAGGCGGCGCGCTGTCTCGAGGAAGGGAGCATCGCGAGCCCGCGCGACGGCGACATTGGCGCGGTGTTCGGCATCGGCTTCCCGCCTTTTCGCGGCGGCCCGTTTCGCTACCTCGACACCCTCGGCATCCCGACGGTGATTCGTGCGCTCGAGGTGCTCGACGGCCGTTTTTCGCCGCGCTTCCGCCCCGCGCAGATCCTGCGGGACATGGCGGCATCGGGCGCGCACTTCTATCCCGAGCGAGAGAAGCCGCACTAGCCGGAAGCTATCCGTCGTGAGGGTTTTGACACGCTGCTGACATTGTCCGCGAGGTCGAACACGGGCGCTATTACCCGCTCTCGCGCCGGCATATAAATGATGGGGGGTGACCCCACTCCGCCGGTACTTCTCACGCGGCCCGGCCACGCCATCCGGACGTTCTTCACACGTTCGCAGCACGGGCCTGTTCGCGGTTCTCGCACTCGCGCTTCTCGCCACGATCGCGCTCACGGCGCAAGCGTGGCTCGCATCGCGCGACCAACGGCGCGCGGCCGAAGCGGCGGTACGCGACTACGCGCGTTTCGCGGCGAACGACTACTCGATGGACACAGAGCGGGCGCTGCGGCAGACCGCCATGGCGGTTTTCTCGTGGCTCGGCGCGAAGAGCAGCAGGCTCGAGGCGGACAGCCTGTACGACCTCAGCCTGATGCAGACCGCCGCCGCCGATGTGAAGACGTGCGAATGCATGTGGGATCTGCGGCCGCTGTATTTCTTTCGCTACATTCCTTCGACGAACGAGCTCAAGACACTCGGGCCGCACACGCCGTCCGCGATGGAAGAAGCGGTGCTTCGCGATTCCGTGAAGGGTGACCCGAAGGAGCCGCTCTTCGGGATGCCGAACGTGCTCCGCGACGCCTTCTATATGATGTCGTTCCAGGATTCGCTCGCGGGCGGTCTGGTGCGCACCTTCGCTCCGCTCGCGCGCCAGCAGGGAATCTCGATCCGCGAGGAGCTCGACGACAGTCTCGCCGCATCGATCTCAAGGCGCGCAGTGGCCGGCGCAACGCTCGTGAACATAATGAACATGCAGAACGATCCGCGTCGTGCGGAATACTTCAGGAAGACGCAGAACGGCACCTATGGCGGCGTCGATATCAACGGAAATGCCGGGCCGAATGGAATCTCCGGGCTCAGGGGCACGCGCAATGACGCCGGCTTCCGACAGCCGATCGTAACGAGCGATGCAAACTCGCTCATTCTCGCCGAGGCGAACTTCGTGCTGCACCGTGCCGGCGCCGCGCAACCGTATCTCGATACGGAGCGGTCGAGCAACGAGCTCACGCTACTCGTCGCGACACTGCAGTCGATCATGACCGAGAAGTACATCGCTCTCTTTCAGAACATCGAAGTGTGGAGCGACTCCAAACGGACATGCCTATCCGCGCTACTCCATTCAACAATCCGACATTCGGCGATGTAATTCCGGGGCGGCACTTCTATGGACAGTAGGTGGAGAACACGAATCCGAACGCTCCGAGTACCGCCGAGCAGCTCCAGCACGGCGGTGATGTAGTCAGCGGCGCCGGGATCAACGGCTTCCGCTGCCCGGCGCCGTCGAAAGTACGGCAGGATCGCAGTGATGGAGCGCGCAGCTCGCCGGACACACTCGGCGGGCTGCGCCTTTCACATCTGCTGCTCCACCACCACCGCCGTGCCGTAGCAGAGCACTTCGCTGACGCCGGCCGCGATCTCGGTCGCGTCGTAGCGCACGCCGATCACGGCGTTGGCGCCGAGCGCCGCGGCGTGGCCCATCATCAGGTCGAAGGCATCGTTGCGGGCCTTCTCGCAAAGCTGCGTGTATATCGTGATGTTGCCGCCCACGAGCGTCTGCAGCGCTGCACCGAATTTTCCAATGACCGATCTCGATCGCACGATGATCCCCCGAACCACGCCGAGCGAGCGGGTGACACGATAGCCTTCGATCGTGAAGGTCGTCGTTGTAAAAGCCTGTTGCATCGGAAGCTCCTTTCGAGGATGCGCGATGATCGCCCGAGGGCCGCACCAGCGCAATGCCGACGGCGACCTATCCGCCCGCCTGACCCGCCGATAAAATTCCTCGTCTTCTCCTCCCCGAAATGCGCACAACTTTCGCTCTTTCCGTAGTGTTGTTCGCCGCGTCTACGCCAGTCGCGGCTCAGAGCGGTTCCGAGCTCACCGTGGACGCCATCACGCATGGCGCGTTCGCCGGCGCCCGGCTCCCCGACCCGCAATGGCTCGCGGATGGGAGTGCTTTTCTCGACCTGCGGCCGGATTCAGGCGGCAGCGACGAGGTCGTTCGGGTGAACGCGAGGACTGGCGCATCCACCGTGATCGCTTCCGCTCGGGCGCTGTCGTCGAATGGCACGCCGCTCAAGGTGGAGAGCATCGTCATCTCGCAGGATGGAGCGAAGATCCTGCTCTTCCACAACTCGGTTCGGGTGTGGCGGCAGAACACGCGCGGCATCTACGACGTGCTCGACGTCGCCAGCGGGCGCGTCACGCCGCTATCAAGGGCGCCGGGGCTGCAGCTGTTCGCCAAGTTCTCGCCGGACGGAAAGCGCGTCGCGTTCGGGCGAGCGAACAATCTGTTCGTCACCGATCTGGCGACGCACGAGGAGCATGCGCTGACGAACGACGGCAGCGACATGATCATCAACGGCACGAGCGATTGGGTCTACGAGGAAGAGCTTTCGATCCGCGACGCCTTTCGCTGGAGCCCGGACTCGAAGCGGATCGCCTTCTGGCGCTTCGACCAGTCCCCGATCCCGATCTTCCCGATGCTCGAGGAGCTGTCGGAGGAGGCGAAGATGATTCCGCTGCGCTATCCGAGGGCGGGAGCGCAGAACTCGAAGGTGACCGTCGGCGTCGTCGACGTGGACACGAAGAAGACGACGTGGCTACACACGGGAGAGGGCGAATACATCGCGGCACTCGCGTGGGCGGGTGCGGATAGCGTGACCGTGCAGCGGATGCCGCGCACGCAGAATCGCGTCGACGTGCTCATGCTCAGCGCCGCGAGCGGCGACGGGCGCACGCTGCTCGCCGAGCGCGACAGCGCGTGGGTCGACATCGATGAGGATGCGCCGCACTGGATCGCAAACGGCACTCAGTTCCTCTGGGCGAGCGAGCGCAGCGGATGGCGGCAGTACTATCTCTACAAGCGCGACGGCACCCTCGTCTCGCGCGTAACGCGCGACGGTGTCGACGTGGTATCGCTCGCCGGCATCGATGAGAAGCGCGGCTACGTCTACGCGCTGGCCGCCGCGCCGACGCCAATGCAACGCCAGCTTTTCCGCTACCCGCTGAAGAAGGGCGCGGAGCTGCGCATCACGACCGAGCCGGGAACGCACCATGTGTACATGTCGCCGGACGGCGGCGCGATGGTCGACATCGCATCGTCCGCGCAATTCCCCGGTGCGGCGACGCTCGTGTCGCTCGCGCCCGGTGGCGCGCGGCACGTGCTCGAAGCCAACGCCGAGTTGCGGGGGCGGCTCGCGCGCATCACGCGCGCGCCCGAGTTCTTCCAGCTCCCGCTCCCCGATGGCTCGAAGCTCAATGCGCTCCGCATCATTCCGGCGGACTTCGACAGCACGCGAAAGTACCCGGTGCTGATGTACGTCTACGGCGGACCGGGCTCCCAGACGGTGACCGATGACTACGGAGGCGATCGCTACCTCTGGCACCAGCTGTTGGCGCGAAAGGGGATCATCGTGGTGAGCGTCGATAACCACGGCACCGGTGCGCGTGGCGCCGCCTTCCGCGACGTCGTGTACGAGCACCTTGGCATCCACGAGTCCGACGACCAGATCGCTTCCGCGAAGTGGCTCGCGACGCAATCGTGGGTCGATCCAGCGCGCATCGGCATCTGGGGCTGGAGCTACGGCGGCTACATGGCGGCGATGACCGCCTTCCGCGGCGGGTCGCTCTTCCGCGCGGCGATCTCCGTGGCGCCGGTCACCGACTGGCGGCTCTACGACGACATCTACACTGAGCGCTACATGCGCACGCCGGCGGAGAACGCCACAGGCTACAACGAGGGTGCTCCGCTCAAATACGTGAGCGGGCTGACGGCGAGCTATCTCCTCGTATACGGCACGGGCGACGACAACGTGCATCCGCAGAACTCGATTCAGTTGATCGACAAGCTCGAGGCGGCGAACAAGCAGTTCCAGCTGATGCTCTACCCCTCGCGCACGCACGCGATCTCGGGCGGTAACTCGCGCACGCACCTCTTCACCCTGCTCACCAACTTCGTCGAGCAGAATCTCGGTCCCACCGCCGCCGCGCGGCCGGCGAATCCGTGAGGCGCAACGGGGGAATCGGCGCCACGCTGCTCGTCGCGGCTCTCGGCTGTGCGCAGAGCGTTCCGCGCGAGGGCGCGGCCGTCGCCGACCTCCCCCGCACGCGCGCGGAACGAACATCGTACAGCGAGACGTCGACCTACGCCGATGTCATCGCCTTCATCGATTCGCTCCAGCGCGACGACGTGCCCTTCGTGCGCCAGGAGCTTGGCCGCACCACCGAAGGCCGCGTGCTTCCGCTGCTCATCCTCTCGCGCCCGCGCGTGTCGACGCCGGCCGAGGCGAAGGCGCTGCATCGTCCGATCGTCTACGTGCAGGCGAACATCCACGCGGGCGAAGTCGAGGGGAAGGAAGCGCTGCAGGCGCTCGTGCGCGATCTCGCGACCACGCAGAACAACGTGCTCGACTCGATCGTGCTCATCGCGATCCCGATCTACAACGCCGATGGCAACGAGCGGTTCGCGCCGCAGTCCGTAAACCGCACGGAGCAGAACGGCCCTGAGAGCGTGGGCCAGCGGCCGAATGCGAAGATGCTCGATCTCAATCGCGACTATGTGAAGGCCGAGGCGCCGGAGACACGCGCGTCGCTCGCGGCGTTCGCGAAATGGGATCCGGATGTCTTCGTCGATCTCCACACGACCGATGGGAGCTTCCACGGCTACGCGCTGACGTACGCGCCGTCGCTGAACCCTGCGGCGATGACGACGGGCGCGTACACGATGGACTCGCTCCTCCCTGAGCTGCGCACGAGAATGCAGGCGCGCGATGGCTTTGCGGTGTTCGACTACGGCAACTTCGACACGCAGTATGAAGAGCGCGACATCTCGGACACGGTGAAGGCCGGCTGGTACAGCTACGACCATCGCCCGCGCTTCGGCACCAACTACTACGGACTGCGCCAGCGCTTCTCGATCCTCAGCGAGGCGTATTCGCACGACCCGTTCGAGCGACGCGTGAAGTCGACGTACGCGTTCGTGCACGAAATCCTGTCGTTGGTAGCCGAGCGGGCGTCGCGACTGCGCGAGCTCGAGAGTGCTGCGGACTCGACGTTCGGGCGCGGGGACTACGCGCAGCAGGTCCCGATTCAGTCGCGGATCACCACCGTGCCGGCGCGGGAGCCCGTGGTCTTCGAGGTGATGAAGCACACCGGCGATTCGTCGCTAACGCAGCCCGGCGTCCCGCGCGGTTTCCGGCGCAGCGGCGAGATGCGGACGCAGGTGATGCCGGTGTATCTGCGCTTCGAGCCGACGATGACGCGCACGATTCCGCGCGCGTGGCTCATCCCAGCGCGCGACACCGCCGCTGTGACGCTGCTCCGTCTGCACGGCATTCATGTTCAGCGCCCCGCAACCGGCATGACCTTGGCGCGCGTGAGCCGCTTCATCATCGACTCGCTGGACACGGAGCCGCGCGAGTTTCAGGGACATCATGCCATGCATCTAAGCGGCAAGTGGAGCGATACGACCGCGCAGATTCCCAGCGAGATGCTGATGATCCCCGGCAATCAGCTTCAGGCCGTTGCCGCGCTCTACCTGCTGGACCCCGAGAGCGACGACGGGTTGGTGACCTGGAACGTCTTTGATCCCGAGCTCGCGCAAGGGAAGGCATTCCCCGTCTGGCGCATAGTCGCGCCGCCCGACGCCTCGCCATGATGCGCGGGCCGCTCTAGCTTGCATACAATGAGCGCGCGTCCATCGCGCACTCGCTTCCCATACCGATATTCATGCTCCGACAGAGTCTGCTCTACCTCTCGAATCAACCGAGCATTTTCAGGCTCGTGCGGCGAAACGGATTCGCAAAAAAATTCGCGGCGCGCTTCGTAGCCGGAGAGACGCTCGACAGCGCGCTCGATGCCGTTCGCGCCCTGAACGCGCGGAAGATCACCGCCTCGCTCGACCTCCTCGGCGAAAGCGTCAGCACGAAGGCCGAGGTTCAGGCCGCGGCGCAGGAATACCTCGCGATGCTCGACCGCATCCATGAGGAGAAGCTCGATGCCAACGTCTCGGTGAAGCTTACGCAGATGGGGCTCGACGTCGACGAGGAGCTGTGCGTCGAGACGATGCAGGCGATTCTCTCCCGCGCGCGCGACTATCAGTCGTTCGTGCGGCTCGACATGGAAGGGAGCGCGTACACCGAGCGCACGTTGCGGCTGTTCGAAGACCGGCTCTATCCGAACTTCCGCGAGAACGTCGGTATCGTGCTGCAGAGCTATCTCTATCGCACGAGCGCCGACGTCGAGCGCGCCATTCTGCTCAAGTGTCGAGTGCGCATCTGCAAGGGCGCCTACAAGGAACCGGCTGGCGTCGCATATCCGGACAAGAAGGACGTCGATGAGAACTACGTGCGCTGCATGGAGAAGCTGATCTCGGACGGAAACTATGCCGGCGTCGCGACGCACGATCCCGCGATCATCGAAGCCGCGAAGAAATTCGTGAAGGCGAAGGGAATTCCTACGTCGCGCTTCGAGTTCCAGATGCTGTACGGCGTGCGTCGCGACATGCAGGACCAGCTCGTGCGCGAGGGCTACAATATGCGCGTCTACGTGCCGTTCGGAACGCAGTGGTATCCGTATCTCATGCGGCGGCTCGCCGA
>JBDTJH010000114.1:0-3923 GCA_039935955.1 Gemmatimonadaceae bacterium | reverse complement strand
GCCTTCGCGATGACTTCGGCCGCATGAACATCACGGGTGACGAATCGGAGAAGTACCGCTTCCGCACGTCGCCGCTTCGCAACGTCGAGCTCACGGCGCCGTATGGCCACGACGGCGCGATCACATCCCTGCGCGACTTCATCGCACACTACAGCGATTCGGACCAGAAGCTGCTCGCCTTCGATCCGCTGCAGCTCGAACCCGCGCTCCGCAGCACGCTTCTCCCGAACGCCCCGGACATCAACGCGCACCGCGACACGATCATCGTCGGCGTCGTACTGACGGACTCGATCATCAATGCGCTTACCGACTACATGAGCGCGCTCACGGACGACAGGGCGCGGGAGCTCGGACATCTCACACCGAACCACGTGCCAAGCGGTCTGCCCGTCGATCGATGACAGCGTAGGCTGAGGTCGCGCCCTCCCTGGCGGGGGCGCACGGAGAGAGCCAGACGATCGTACCGTGTGGAGCTTGCACGGACGGCCGACTGGCTCCTTCTGCATCCAGTAGTTGCACCGTCGGTCGGCCGTACCGCGCAACCTGTCAAATTCCGGATCGAGAGCAGCACTCGGCTTGCCGTTCCGAGTCGCGGCTCCGTACTATGGAAGCTGACGCGCCAGCCTTCCCGTCTGGCGCAAGTGAGCGCCGCGCAATTCCTCTGCCCTCAGTGATTGCTTTCGTGCCAGTCCCCGCGTGATTCACTTCCGCACTCTCGGCGCCGTCGACCTGCGCGACGAGCACGGCGACGAGCTTCGTCTCGCACTCGCGCAGCCGAAGCGGCTGGCGTTGCTCGCCTATCTCGCGATTGCAACGCCCGCGGGCTTCCATCGCCGCGACACGATGCTCTCGCTCTTCTGGCCCGAGATGGACCAGGAGCGGGCGCGACGCGCTCTCCGCCAAGCCGTGCACTTTCTCCGCAGCACGCTCGGCGCAGACGTCGTGCAGACGCGTGGCGGTGAAGACATCGGTCTCACGTCCGATGCGCTTTGGTGCGACGCGCGGGCCTTCGACGATGCGCTCGCACGGGGCGCTCTCGCCGAGGCGCTCGAGCTGTACCGCGGCGATTTGCTCGATGGTTTCTACATCTCCGATGCGTCGAGCGATTTCGAGGAGTGGCTGGAGAAGGAGCGTGTGCGTCTCCGCCAGCGCGCGACGGCGGCGGCGTGGACGTTGAGCGATCAGAGTGCAGCCGCCGGCCGGAGCGCGGAGGCCGCCGAGCGGGCGCGCTGGGCAGCGGCGCGTGCGCCGGATGATGAGCGCGCACAGCGCAGGCTGATGACGCTCCTCGACCGTCAGGGCGATCGCACCGGGGCGCTCCGCGTCTACGAACAGCTCGCGCAGCGGGCGCAGTCGGAGTTCGAGTCGGAGCCGAGTGCGGAGTCGCGCGCGCTGGTCGCGAGCATCCGCGCGCGCGATACCGTGTCCGCGACTCCGATGGCGGAGGAGCGCAGCGTCGTGGTCGCACCACCGGTCGCGGCGCCGGCCGTGGCCGCCGACATCGGAATCGTCGCGGCACCTCCTCCGCCGCGCACGCTGCGCTGGCTGGCGGCGGCGGCCATTGCGATCATCGTCGTCGCCGGCATCGGCTACGCGTTTCGTGCCGGGAATGCAAAGTCGCCGTTCGCGTCGACTGGGGCGAGCGAGTCGACCGCGCGACCACACGGCGCCGCATCGTCGCCCGTGGCGAGTGGCTTCTTCGATGCGGGACTGCGCGCCCTGTACGACAAGGGTGACGCGCGGCTCGCGCGATCGCTCTTCCTGGATGCGCTCAACGCGGACACCACCCTTGCGATGGCCGCGTACTACGTGGCCATGTGCGATAACGAGACGAACGCTTCGGACGCGTCGGAGATGATGTCGCGCGCGATGCGTCTCGCGTCGACGGCGCGAACGCGCGAACGGCTCATCATCAGCACGCAGTGGGCGATGATGGTCGACGATCCCGAACGGATGATCGTCGCCGAGTCGCTCGCGACGCTGTATCCGGGTGAGCCGGAGGGGCACATCGCGCTCGCGAGCGTACTGGCGAGGACCGGCGATTTTCTCGGCGCCGTGCCCCACCTGCGCCACGTGATCAGCGCGGACTCGCTGCCGCATGCGCACGGTGCGCCGCCGTTCTGCGCGTCGTGCATCGCCTCGGAGCAACTGGTCAGCACGTACCTGCTCGCGGATTCACTTCCCGCAGCGGAGCTGGTGGCACGGCAATGGTGCTCCCGGAAGCCGCAGTCCATCGCCGCGTGGAGCTCGCTCCGCGATGTACTCGCGCGCGAAGGGCGCGAGAGCGATGCGGATGAGGTCGAGCGCGAGCTTGTCTCGCTCGATCCGGGCACGGACGCGGACTTCTCGGCGGCCGTCATCGCCGTGCACGCCGACCAGCTCGCAGAGGCCGACCATCTGCTTTCGCAGCGCGTGCAGTACGGGGGAACGGATGCGCAGGGAAGCGCGCTCTGGTGGATGGTGATCGTCCGGCGAAACCAGGGACGCCTCGACGACGCGCTGACGCTCGCGCATCGACTCGCGTCGCTTCGCACGCCGCCGCCGCAGACGGCGGCGATCGCCGAGGCGCAGATCGAATTCGAGCAGGGTCGCTTCAGTGATGCGGCGAATCTGTTCGAGTCGCTGGCTGCGCTGCCGCCGCTGCCATCGCCGATCGAGCCGGGCTCGGTCGCCCGGCACCGGAGCTGGTTCCTCACGCACGCGGGAACCGCGTGGGCGAGCGCCGGAGACACGACTCGGCTCGCGCAGCTCGCGGACGAGGTAGAGGGGAGCGCGCGTCTCAGCGCCTACGGCCGCGACTGGAAGCTTCCCCACTATCTGCGTGGTTTATTGTGGAACGCGCGCGGGGACCACGTGCAGGCCCTGCGCGAATTCCAACGCGCCATCTGGTCGCCGACCGATGGCTTCACGCGCGCGAATCTCGAGCTCGCGCGCGCATCGATCGCCGCCGGTCGTTTGGCCGAGGCGACGACGCTGTTGCAGGCTGCACTCCGCGGGCCGATCGAGGCGTCGAACTTCTACGTGACGAGAACGGTGCTCCACGAGCTACTCGCGCACACCTTCATGTCGCTGGACGCAACCGACAGCGCGGTCGCGCACTTCGACATCGTCGCCAGAAGCTGGCAGTACGGAGACGCGCCATTTCGCGCGCGCGCGGCGCAGGCCGCGTCGGAAAGCTCCCGACTCAGACACGCGGGCGCGCGGGGACGCGAGTCGCAGGTGGGAGTCGCTCGCTGAGCCTCGTCGTCGATGCATTAGCAGTCCGGATTGCAGACTTTCATGTCGATCGTGTAGACGGCGTCGTTCTGATTTGCAGGAAAATCCTTCGACGCGGTGCTCTGGATGACGAGCGTCTTGCCGACCCTCTGCACGGGAAAATCGCCCTTGAGCACGTGCGGAAGAATGAATCCAGCGCCCACGTACGGCAGTGTGAAGTGTCCCATCACCGGAAGCATCAGCGTTGTCGGGGCCATGGTGACGTAGAAGGTGCGCGCCTTCGTGTAGTCCATGTTGAAATCAGCGCGCGCATCCGAGAGAGCGAGCGCCACCTTGCCGTTGCCGTAGGTGCCGGTGATGGGGATGTAGAACGACGTCGGTGATGTCATCGCATTCGTCATCCCGCCTTCGACCTGTCCGGACAACACCACAGCCGTTCCTGCTGCCTCCTTTGGATAGCGCAGCGTGATCTTTCCCTTGATGGCCGTACTATAGCCCCACCACTCGATCTGCTTTCCTGTCGCATCGGGCTTGGTGAAGAAGTGCGCCGTCATCGTGGAGGTGAAGTTGCCTGTGAACTTCTCACAGTATTTCGCGAAGAGCTGCTCGTTGGCGTATGCGATGACGTCGCCGGCGAGCGCGGTGACCTTGTCGAACGACGCGAGCGGACCCTTGATGCTTCCCGTGGCGGTCGGCAGCATCTTCTT
>JBDTJH010000113.1:0-58933 GCA_039935955.1 Gemmatimonadaceae bacterium | reverse complement strand
GGGAGCGCGATCGTCGCGTCGACGTAGCAGACGACGGCGTCCGGCAGCTTGTCGGGATCGATCTTCCCCCAGCTCACCGCCTCGGCCGGCGTCGCGCCGGAGAGCCCGCCCGTGTCGGGGCGTGCGTCGGTGATTTGCAGGAAGAAGTCGTGCCCCTTCTCGTCGATGCCGAGCACTTCCTGGATCTGCGGCTCGGTCTGCAGCATGAAGTTCTTCGGGCTGCCGCCGCCGAGGATCAGGACGGCGCTCTTCCCGTTGGCGCGCTTGGCGGCAAGAACGATCGACGCCGTCTCATTCACATCCTGATTCGGGTCGAGGAGGAGCTCGTTCCCCTCGAGGGCGAGTGCGGCGATGTTCATCCCGATGGACGAGTCGCCGGGCGACGACGTGTAGATGGGAACGCCGGCTGTGTACGCAGCGGAGAGGAGCGACCGCTGGCCGAGGCCGAGCGCCTGCTCGCGCTCGCGGACGTACTTGCCGCAGAGCGCGTGGAACTCCGCGCTCGACATCGCGCGCTGGAATTCGGGCGCGCGCATGATCTGCCGGAAGAAGGCATCGGTGGAGAGGAGCACATCGTAATCGAAGAAGATGTCGTAGATGCGAACGACGCCTTCCTCGCGCAGCAGGATGTCCGACTCGGTGGAATTGCCGCGGTGCATCGCGAGACCGAGCCCGAAGTGCGTGTCGTGGTAGAGATTCGCACCGGTGGAGATGATCCAGTCGACGAAGCCGGCCTCGATGAGCGGAATGAGCGCGGCCATGCCGAGTCCGGCGGGGGTGAGGGCGCCGGTGAGCGTGAGCCCGACGGTGACGTCGGGCTGGAGCATCTTGTCGGTGAAGAGCTGCGCGGCCTCGCGCAGGCGAGCAGCGTTGTAGGCGAGAAAGGTGCCCTCGATGAGATCGACGACCGTTTCGGTGCCGTCGATGCGGCGCGGGTCGATGCGCTGGCCGCGGAGGAAGCGGCTCTTTTCGTGCGACGTGTGCGCCGCGCCCGCGCGCTCGCGCGCCTCGGCCGCCTGCTTTTGCTGCGCTTTGGGTCCGGAGGCGGAGGATCGTGCGGGCTTCGCGCTCTTTTTACCGCCCTTCTTTGCTGCCATCGCGTCGATTCCTTCGTACTGAGATAATTACGATTCTTCCCGGCGGAGCTGATCGGAGGCGCGTCGCTTCGGTGGTTGGTGATGCGCGTTGTGTGCCGCGATCACCGCGTTCGCCGCCTCGGCCGGATCGTCGGTGATGATGATGAGGTCGAGGTCGCCCGGGGAGATCTTCTTTTCCACGAGCGCGCGCGAGCGCAGCCACCGCAGAAGCCCGGCCCAATAGTGGCGCCCGAAGAGGATGACCGGAAACTCGTAGATCTTCCCTGTCTGGATGAGCGTGAGCGCCTCGAAGGCCTCATCGAGGGTCCCGAAGCCGCCGGGGAAGATGATGAATGCGGACGAGTACTTCACGAACATCAGCTTGCGGATGAAGAAGTAGCGGAACTCGATTACGGTGTCGACGTACGGGTTCGAGCCCTGCTCGAAGGGGAGCTCGATGTTGCAGCCGATCGACCGGCCATTCCCTTCACGCGCGCCCTTGTTCGCCGCCTCCATGATGCCCGGTCCCGCGCCCGTGATGATCGCGAAGCCTGCCTCGGCGAGGAGCCGCGCAGTCTCCTGCGCGGCCTGGTATTGCGCGTCATCCGGACCGGTGCGCGCGGAGCCGAAGATCGAGACGCCCTTCTCGACGCCGGCGAGCGTATCGAATCCCTCGATCAGCTCCGACATGATGCGCAGTACGCGCCATGGATCCGTGCGCGTAAAGTCGACGCGGGAGCTCGTCGACGCGAGGAGCTTCTCGTCCTCCGTCTCGGCGAGCGGCCGGTCGTCGCGGATCGAATAGTCGAAGGGTCGACTGCTGGCCTTGATCTTGGTGGAGCCGGAAGTCTGCACGCGGGGCACGCGCTGCGAGGGCGGCGTGCGTCCCGCGAGGATGTGCCCTTGCTCGGTGCGTTCGCGCAGCGCCGCACGCGCGCGTTCCTCGGCATTCGCGACGATCCCCGGCTTGACGCGCTTGCCGCTGCCGGTGACGACGGCCTTGCTCCCTCTCGGCTTTGCCTCGGTCTTCGCTTTCGCCTTCGTGCCGTGCGTGGGCTTTTTCGTGGCCATGGATCAGCGGTTTCGTACGATCATGTGCTACTTTCCTCCGGAGTGCGCGAAGTACTCGCGCGGATCCTCTGCGCGAAGTAATAGTAGCCACCCCTCACCGTCGTCGCGAGTGTACTTCGAGCCGCACTCGTCCGCATGTCGCTGATTCTCCTCGTCGCCGACGGCGCTCGATTCGATGTCATCGACGTGGCGACGCGCGACGGGTCGCTCCCTGCGCTCGCGAGAGTTCGCGCCGAGGGCGCGCTGTATCCCGTGACGACAGCGTTTCCTTCGGTCACGGGGATCGCCTACGCGCCGTTTCTCACCGGTCGCTTCCCCGGACCCGCGGGACTACCGGGGCTCCGCTGGTTCGACCGATCGCACACGCGCTGCACGCGCTATCCGTACGCGCGCAGCTATCTCGGGGCCGAGATGCGTCACCTCGACGGCGATCTCGACCCGTCGCACCCTACGATCTTCGAGCTGGCGCCGTCGCGCTTCAACGCGATGAGCATGCTCGGCCGCGGAACCAATAGTCGCGAGCGCATCGGCCGCGATGCGCGCACACTCGCGCGCGCGGCGCGCACGCACTGGAGCGGCGACGTCGACGGGTGGATCGCGATCGACGCGCAGGTCGCGCGGAGATCGATCGAGCACATCATCGAACATCGTCCCGCGTTCTCGTGCGTCGCGCTTCTCGGCCTCGACAAGGCGTCGCACTCCGATGGCCACGACTCGGCGCTCGCAGGTCGCGCGCTCGCGACCATCGACGCGTCGGTCGCCGAGCTGCGAGACGCACTCGAGCGCGCGGGTCTC
Source organism: Gemmatimonadaceae bacterium (assembly GCA_039935955.1). Lineage (GTDB taxonomy): Bacteria > Gemmatimonadota > Gemmatimonadetes > Gemmatimonadales > Gemmatimonadaceae > FEN-1250. Next base: position 55,991 of record JBDTJH010000113.1, on the reverse strand, counting down.
TGGGACGACACGGAGCTCTGGGTCGTGAGCGATCACGGCCACTCGCGCGTGCGCGCACATGACGACCTCGCCGCACTCGTGCGCGCGGCGGGGCATCGCGTGCTGGCGCATCCGTGGCTCCTCGCGCCGCGCGCTGAGGTCGCGGTGATGGTCGGAGGCAACGCGATGGCGCATCTGTACGCGGAGCTCGAGCGTCGCGAACGTGCGGGGTGGAGCGCCCTGCGCGGGCGATGGGATCCGGTGGTGCAGACGCTCCTCGCGCGCGAGTCGGTCGATATCGTGATTTTGCCCCAGCTCGATGGGCGAAGCGAGGTGCGGACTCGCGATCGCGGCTCGGCGATTGTCGAGAGCGCGAACGGACGCTACAGCTACCGCACGATCGACGGCGACCCGCTCGGCGTCGGCTTCGAGATGCAGAACGTCACTGCGATCGATGCGTACGACGCGCTCGCAGAGGGAGCGTATCCTGATGCGATCGTGCAGATCGCGCAGCTCTCGGCGTCCTCGCGCGCCGGCGACATCATCGTCTCCGCGGCACCGGGATGGGACTTTCGTGAGAAGTGGGAGCCGATCCGCCACGTCAGCACGCATGGCTCGCTGCATCGCGAGCACATGCTGGTGCCGTTGCTCGTGAACCGTCCCGTGCGCGCAGCGCCTCGACGGACGTCGGATGTGATGCCGAGCGCGCTTGCCGCACTCGGGCTCCCACCGGCGCGCGATCTCGACGGCACCTCGTTCGTGTAGCGCGAAAGACTATGATGCCTCGCCGAGGGTCTGGGCGAGCATCGCCCGCCGTGCCCGACTCACGGGCAGCTGCGTCCCATCGCGTAGCACGACGTTCACCCCGCCCACCCGCAGCCGCCTCAGCGCCGTCACGCGCGCGAGGTTGACGATCACCGAGCGGTGGATGCGCGCGAAGGCGCGCGGATCGAGCTTCTTCTCGAGCGCGCCGAGCGTCTCGCGGATGATGTGTTGTTTCCCGGCGATATGGAGGATCGAGCAATAGTCGTCGGCTCGGATCCAGTCGATGTCGGACACGGAGACGATCTCGTCGCGCTGTCCGACGCGGATCAGCATCCGCGTCGAGAACCGTGGCGCGCCGGCGCTGTCCCCGGTAGAAATCGCCGGTGCGGTCGGTGCCGACAGCTCCCCCGCGTTCCGCCTCGAATGTTCATCGAGCAGCGCCTGAAGCCGCTGGCCCAGATCGCCGTTGTCGCGCGAGGCGATGACCTCTCGCGCGCGCGCGAGGGCGCGCGCGAACCGTTCCTCGGATACCGGCTTGAGTAGATAGTCCACCGCGTGGATGTCGAACGCCTGCACCGCGAACTGGTCGTGCGCGGTCACGAAGATCACGAACGGCAGCTTCTCGCCTGAGCTCCGTATCGATTCGAGTACGTGAAATCCGTCAACTTCCGGCATCTGCACGTCGAGGATCACGATGTCTGGCTCGAGCTCGCGTAGCGCTGCGATCGCGCGCGTACCGCCCAGCGCTTCGCTCACGATCTCGATGTCGGCATGTCGCGCGAGCAGTGCACGGAGGCCGGCGAGCGCGGGCGGCTCGTCGTCGACGGTGACGACGCGGAGCTTCGGCGTCACGTCGCTGCCGCGTGCACGGGCGTGAAGCGCAGCGGAAGCGACACGATTACCTCTGCCCCGCCGCTCTCGCCATTGTGCATCGAGAGCACGCCGACATCCCCGTAGAGCCGCGAGAGCCGCGCGCGCGTGTTCGCGATCCCAACGCCGGGCGGATCACTCGCGGGCGCGTCGAGCGCGATGCCGGGACCATCGTCGCGGACGCGCAGCTCGAGTGTGTCGCCGCGCGCGTTCGCGCCGATCCAGACATGCCCCGGCGCATCGCGCTTCCCGACACCGTGCCGCAGCGCGTTCTCCACGAGCGGCTGCAGCACCAGTCCGGGCACGTACGCATCCTGGAGCGAGGACGGCACGTCGACGGCGATCGCGAGCCGGCTTCCGAAGCGCGCGCGTTCGATCTCGAGATAGCTGTCGAGCATTCGTAGCTCCTCCCGCAGCGGAACCTCCTGCTCGACGCCGTGCACGAGCTGTCGGAGCAGATCCGCGAGATGGGTGAGGACGTGCACTCCCGCCTCCGGCTGATTGGCGCGCACGAGGGAGACCGCGGTGTTGAGCGCGTTGAAGAGAAAGTGCGGATGCAACTGCGCGCGCAGCACCGCGAGCTCCGAGCGCGCGAGCTGCCCCTCGAGCTCCGTGGTGCGCAGCGCCTGTACGCGCTCACGCCGCGATGTCTCGAGCGCGTAGCCTGCAAGCAGCGTCATGAGGTAGAGCAGCATCGACACCGGCGTCCAGTCCATCACCGTCATCGTGTACTGATGGAGCGGTGATCCCATCGCCGCCATCCCGGAGATCGCGATCACGAGCGGGTAGACGGCGGCGTGCAGCAGCGCAAAGAGAAACGCGAGCACGAGATGCGCCGCGATCGGCGTCGCGCGCGGTGGCCAGCGCAGCGGGATGCGCGCACCGAGCCAGAAGATCGTCGGGGTGAAGAGAATCCAGACGAGCCACCCCGGCGCGATCATCGCGATGATGTGCCACAGCGTTGCCGGCGTGCCGCCGACTCTCTGCGCGATGTACGTGTCCGCGACATCGGCGATGGTCGGCAGCAGCCACACGGCGATGACGAGGCGCCACTGGAATCGGGGCCGTTCGATGTCCGACATGCCCGAAGGATGGCGAGGAGCCGCAGCGCGTGCATCACCCCGACCGGTGAACGGTCGATGCGTGCAGTAGGCGGCGTCGCGGCGACCGCATCCGTTCACGCGCGCGTTCCGACCACTCGCTGCACTATCGCACCGCTCGCGAGACGCGCGCTCGGGATTGCGATCGCTCGCCCGCAGCTTCGGTTCACCCGACCACCGAGGCTCGCAGTGTCGATCGTTTTGGTTCTCCCGAGGCAAACTTGCGCTGCACTCATGCTCGCCGTGTTTGCACTGCCCATCATCGGCGCTACGCCGTCGCACGCGCATGCCCAGTCCCTCCGCGACTCCATCCAGCCTCCGTCGCTGAGCGCAGCGCTCGGCCTGCGCTCCGTGCGTGCCGTCCGCATCACGGGTGCCGCACCCACGATCGACGGGCGTCTCGACGAGCCGATCTGGAGCAGCGCCCCCGTCGCCACCGACTTCGTACGCAGCCGTCCTCACCCCGGCACTATCGCAACCCTGCGCACCGTCGCGCGCGTCGCCTACGACGACGAGGCGCTCTACGTCGGCGTCCGCATGTACGATCCGAACCCGTCCTCGATCGTCGCGCCGTATCCGCGGCGCGACTTCGAGACGACTTCCGACTGGCTCTTCGTCGAGATCGACAGCCGGCACGACCACCGCAGCGGATTCAGCTTCGGCGTCAATCCGCGCGGCGTGCAGGTGGACGGCACGTGGGCGAACGACATCCTCTACGACGCCTCGTGGAACGGTGTCTGGCAATCCGCGGCGCGCATCGACTCGCTCGGCTGGACGGCCGAGTATCGGATTCCGTTCTCCCAGCTCGCGCTGTCGCGTGACGCGAAAACCGGCGAGGTCGTATTCGGCATCAACTTCTACCGCTACACGCCGCACGCCGGCGAGGTGTCGAACTGGTCACCGCGGCTGCCGACGCTGAACGGAGTCGTCTCGCACTTCAACGAGCTGCGCGGAATCACCCTCGAGCATCATCCCGCGCAGCTCGAAGTGACACCGTATATCGGCGCGCGCACGGCCCGCGCGCCCGCGCTCACCGGCGACGTGTCGAGCGCGGCGCTTCCGCGCGGCTCCGAAGCCTTCGCGGGCGCGGACGCGCGCACGTCGCTCCCGGGGAACTTCATTCTCGCCGCTACGATACGCCCGGACTTCGGACAAGTGGAGGCCGACCCATCGGTCGTGAATCTCACGTCGTTCGAGAGCTTCTTCCCCGAGCAGCGGCCGTTCTTTCTCGAGAGTGCCGACGTCTTCACCTTCAACGAGGGCGTCGGACTGGGTCTTCCACTCGCGACCGGCGCGAACTCGCTCGCGAGCGAGAGCCCGTTCTACAGCCGACGCATCGGGCGCGCGCCGCACGACGGCACGATCCCCAGCGATGCGCGCGTCGAGGACATGCCGGGCTTCACGAACATCCTCGGCGCCGCGAAGGTGGTGGGGCGGACGCCGAGTGGATGGACGGCGGGCGCGCTGGGCGCGGCAACGGAGAGCGAGCGTGCGTCGATCGTCGATGTCGGCGGCGATCATCGGAGCGTCGTCGTCGAGCCGGCGGCGCAATTCGGCGTCGGGCGCGTCATGCGCGATTTCAGCGGTGGCGAGAGCGCGCTCGGCGCGATGCTCACCACCGTGCATCGCTCGCAGCCTGCGGGTGACTCATCGACGCTCACATCGAGCGCGCTGCTCGGCGGCGTCGATGGACGCCATCGCTTTCACGGCGATGACTACGAGGCCTCGGGGTTCATCGCGGCGAGCAACGTGAACGGCACGCCGACGGCGATCCGCGACGTCGAGAGTGCGTCGGACCACTACATGTTCCGCCCTGATGCGCCGCATCTGCGCGGTTACGGCGACGACAGCGCGCGTACGTCGCTCGACGGCGTGTCGATGCAGGCGCGGCTTGCGAAGCTCGGAGGCGGACACTGGCGCTTCGGTGCGATCGGGCAGGCGATCTCGCCGGGCTTCGAAGTGAATGACGTCGGCTTTCAGCGGAATTCGGACTGGCTGATCGCGCTCGGCTCGCTGCAATACATCGAGTATCGACCGGATCGAATTTTTCGGACGTGGAACGTCGCCATCGACCAGCTGGGCGCGGGGTGGAGCTATGGTGGCGAGCGACGCGCCGCGGTGGGCTCGTTTAACGCGAGCGGCACGTTTCATAGTGAGTGGGGCCTCGCCGTGAGGGGGGGCCACGAGCTGGCGTCGTTGTCGACGGAGGCGCTTCGGGGCGGACCGGCGCTGCTGATGCCCGCGCGCACGACCTGGGGCACGACGCTGAGCACCGATGCCCGCAAGCCCAAGCAGCTCGTACTCACGGCGAATGGCTTCGCGGATGACGGCGGGGTGGGCCACGGAACGACGCTCGGTGCGGAGCTCGCTGCGCGCCTGACCGACAGACTGCTCGTCGACCTCGCGCCATCGTGGTCCTATTCGAACGAAGGGCTGCAGTATGTGCAGCATCTCGACACGTCATCGACTGGAAGCGGCTACATCGTCGGCAGGCTCGCGCAGAAGACGGCATCGCTGACCGCGCGCGTCGACCTCGCGATCACGTCGGGGGTGACGCTGCAGCTATACGCGCAGCCGCTCATCGGCTCGGCGAAATACGGCGACTTCGGCGAGGTGGTGGCGCCGCGCGCGACGAGCATGGACGAACGGGTGCATCCACTCACGTCGATGGACGGCGTCACGGACCCGTCGTTCGGCACGCGCGACGTGCTCGCGAACGCCGTGATGCGGTGGGAGTACCGGCCGGGCTCGACGCTGTTCGTGGTATTTACGCAGCAGCGCGATGCGCTGGTCGACGATCCGGCGTGGCGATTCGGGCAGGCCACGAGGGAGCTGTGGCGCGTGCCGGCGAGCAGCGTGTTGATGGTGAAGTGGAGCTATTGGTGGGCGCCACGGTAGCGATGCACGCGACGCAGAGGTGTTACCGCACGTCACTCTTCGCAAACAGCGGCGGAATACAAAACGCCGCCCAGATGAACTCCAGCCCGATGAACCCCCACCGCCGGTCGTGCACCGCCGTAAGCCCCAGCAGCACCGACCCGACGAAGTTCAGAATGTTGAACCACCGGTCGCGACGGTCCATCTTCCCCATCTGCAGCGCGGCGAACGCGATCAGCACGAGGATCGCCCCCGAGATCGAGATTAGTTGATACAGCACGGCTGCTCCGCGAGATTGAGTTGGACCGAATGGATAATCATACCGTACCCGACACCGGCGCTCGCACCTGGCCCCGGCTCGTGCTCGCGCTCACCGCGCGCTCGCTGCGCTCTCCGTCGCTCGGAGTCGCGCTGCTCCGCGTCGCGTGGCGCTTCCGGAAACGCGGCTGGTACGGCATTCCGCCCTTCCTTCCGCTCCCGCCGCGCGACTACGTACGCTGGCGAATGTACACCGCGTACGGCGACTACGATGCCGTCGCGCCAGCGGACGACGTCGAGCGCTACGCGCGATGGGCAGTGCGCCCGCAGTGAGCGGCGCAGCCCTGCGCTCGCTCGAGGAAGGCATCCGCGCGCAAGGCTTCGGACTCGGCTTCGATCTCGTTGGCATCACGACACTCGGCTCCGTCGGCACCGCGCCGCACTTCGACCGCTGGATCGAGCGCGGCTTCGCCGGCGAGATGCACTATCTCCCGAAGTGGGCCGACAAGCGGCGCGACTCGCGCCTTCCCTACGAGGGCGTGCACAGTGCGATCGTCGTCGCTATGAACTACGGCGGCACCGAGCCATCGGGCCCGATCGCGCGATACGCGCGCGGCGACGACTATCACGACGTGCTCGATGAAAAGCTGCGCGAGCTGCACGCCTGGATCGCCGCGGAGCTCGGCCGCGACGTGCGCGGACGCGCCTATGTCGATACGGGCCCCCTGCTCGAACGCGACCTCGCGCAACGCGCAGGGCTCGGCTGGTTCGGCAAGAACACCAATCTGCTCAATCCCCACCTCGGCTCCTTCTTTTTTCTCGGCGCGCTACTAATAGAGCTCGACCTCGTTCCCGACGCGCCCTTCGAGAGCGATCACTGCGGAACGTGCACGCGATGCATCGACGCGTGCCCCACCCACGCGATCGTCGAGCCGCGCGTGCTCGACGCGACGCGATGCATCTCGTACCTCACGATCGAGGCGAAAGGAGAGATTCCCGAAGAATTCCGTGAGGCCATGGGGGAGCTGATCTACGGCTGCGACATCTGCCAGGATGTCTGCCCGTGGAACGAGAAGTTCTCGAAGCCACTAAAGGAGCCCGCGTTCGCCGTTCGACACGCACTAGGAACGGGCCGCGGCGTCAAGGACGCGCGGACGCTCGCGCGCGAGCTCCTCGCCATGTCGCAGTCAGACTTCAGTGTCGCATACAAGGGCTCACCGATGAAGCGGGCAAAACGGCGCGGCCTCGCGCGCAACGCGGCAATCGCGTTGGGCAATGTTGGGACAGCGGATGACGTTCCCGCTCTCGAAACCGCGCTCGTGCACGACGAGCCGCTCGTGCGCGAGCATGCCGCCTGGGCGCTGGCGCAGCTCCGGCGCCGCACTCCCGCTTAGCGCTCGTCGCGGTCTCGCCTCACCTCGTAGCGCTTTCCCTTAATGGTCGTGGCCTGAAGAGCCGCGATCACATGATCGGCAATCTCCTCAGGAACCTCCACCAGCGAATAGCGATCGCTGATCCGCACGGCGCCGATCGCCTTGGCGTCGACCCCCGCCTCATTCGCGATCGCCCCCACAAGATCGCCCGGCCGTATCTTCGCCTTGCGCCCCGCGCCGATGTACAGCCGCGCGATGACGTTCGACGCATCGGACGGTGAAGCCGGAGCCCGCGACTCGGAGCGATCCTTCCGGCTTCGAGTCGTCCGGCCCTCGCGGCCCGCATCGCGTGTTCCGCGTCCCTCCCGCATCGCCGTCGTGGGGATCTCCTCCTCCTCCTCCAACACACCATCGCGCCCCCCACCCTGCTTGAGCGCGGCCGCGGCGATATCGAGCGGGTCGAACTCCCCCGTCAGCGACTCGGCCACGGCGCGGTAGGCATCGAGGTCGCCCGCCAGGATTGTGGAACGGAGCTCGGCCCGGCTCTGCTCGAGCCGGTGAGTGAGCAGATCGGCCACCGTAGGCACGGTAGCGATCTCGATAGGCTGCCTGGTCAGCCGCTCGATGTTGCGGAGCAGCCCGCGCTCGCGCGGCTCGGCGAGCGTAATCGCCACGCCCTCCCGCCCGGCGCGTCCCGTGCGCCCGATGCGATGCACGTATGCCTCGGCAGCCGACGGCACACCATAGTTGAGCACGTGCGACACGTGCGGTACGTCGAGCCCGCGCGCCGCCACATCGGTGGCGATCAGGAGATCGGTAGTGTGGGCACGGAAGCGCTTCATCACCCGGTCGCGTTGATCCTGCGACAGCCCACCGTGCAGCGCTTCAGCGCGCAGGCCGCGGCCGTTGAGCATCTCCGTCAGCTCGTCCACCTCCGTACGCGTGCGGCAGAACACGATCGTGGCGACGGGACTCTCGACGTCGAGGATGCGTCCGAGCGTCGCCTTCTTGCTGGCGCGCGACACGATGTACACCACCTGCCGTACTTTCGGGGCATCGCCCGCTGCCACAACCTCGCGGTCGATGCGAACCTGCACCGGATCGCGCAGGTGCGCCGCGGCGATCTCGGTTATGCGCGGCGGCAGCGTTGCCGAGAAGAGGACCGTTTGTCGCTCCGCCGGAGTGGCATCGATGATCGCCTCGAGATCCTCGGCGAATCCCATGTCGAGCATCTCATCGGCCTCGTCGAGCACCAGCATCCGCACGCTTCCGAGCCGCAATGTCTTCCGGCGAATGTGATCGAGCGCGCGACCGGGTGTGGCCACCACCACGTCGACACCACGCTTGAGTGCGCGAAGCTGCGTCTCCATCGGCGCACCGCCGTAGATCGGAAGCACCTGCACGCCGAGCCCGCGTCCATAGCGGTGCACCGCCTCGGCTACCTGCATCGCGAGCTCGCGCGTGGGAACGAGGATGAGCGCCACCGTCCGTTCGCGCGGAAGCGCATCCGGGGTGAGCAGCTGCAGCAGCGGCAGCGCAAACGCGGCCGTCTTTCCCGTGCCTGTCGCCGCCTGACCGAGGAGGTCACGCCCCGCGAGGAGCGGCGGGATCGCCTCGCGTTGCACGGGCGTTGGCTCCTCGTATCCCAAGGCGGCGAGCTCGGCGAGCACGCGGGGATCGAGGTCGAAGGAGGCGAACTGCGGACCGTCTTTCGTGTCCTTTTTTTTCATCGATGCTTTTGCAATCTTGTATTCGTCCTTTCCGATTTCACCGGCGTCTCCGGTGCCACTGCATACTTACAGGATTCTCCGCGCGACCGCGTCCTCTCCCGCTGCAACCAGGCCGATATGTCCTCGCCCACCGCCGTCCGCCATCTTCGCTGGACTGACCTGCCCAAAGAGTCCGTGACCGCGCAACTCTCGCGTCGCCTCGTGACCGGCGACCGCATGATGCTCGCACAAGTCTACCTCGAAAAAGGATGCATCGTCTCCAAACACTCACACGAGAATGAGCAGATCACCTGGATCCTGAAGGGGGCGCTCAAATTCTGGATTGGCGAAGACGGTGCCGAGGAAGTGATCGTCCGCGCGGGCGAGGTGCTGCACATTCCTCCGAACGTGCCGCACATGGCCGAAGCGCTCGAGGACACCCTCGACGTGGACATCTTCAGTCCGATTCGACAGGACTGGCTCGATCACACCGATGGCTACTTCCATTCGAACGTGAAGAAATAGCGATCTGACCAGCTTCGCCTAGTGAGTTCGCGGCGGTTTTCGCGCGGTGAACAGCCCCTTCCAAATCATGACGTGGGCCCCCATGGTGCCGTCCACGAGCTGGGTGATGCGAACGTCCCCGGCCGTACTCAGCAACTGGTAGGCATCCTCGCGCGACAGGTGGTACGTGTCTCCGAGTAGCGCGATCGCCTGGCGGGTGGCGATCTTCGTCGCCACCGTCAGGTTGGAGTCCGCGCCCATCGCAATCCAGTCCGAGGGCGTCTCCGCGCGGGGCCAATCGAAGTGCAGGTCCTTGCGGACGATGAGCTGGAACCGACCGCGCAGTGCCGTCTCGAGCGCAGTGATGTCCACCTCGCCGTCGCCCTGCGCCGCGTGGCCGTCGCCGATTTCGAGAAGTGCGCCGCGCGTGTGCACCGGGATGTAGAGGATCGTTCCGGCGACGAGCGCCTTGTTGTCGAGATTCCCCGCGTGCGTTCCGGGCGGAGCGCTATTGATGCGCCCGTCCTCGGGTCGTGGTGCGACGCCAATGCTACCGAAAAACGGGTGCAGTGGAATCGCGATCCCGAGCGAATCGGAGAAACGCGCGACCATGCGCTGCAGGTCCAGCGGGATCACACGCGAACGCGACTCGCCCGGGAAGTCCTCGGGCAGGAAGCCGCCGCGTGGTCCGAAGCCGTTGCACGCATACGGCAGGTCTACCGCAATAGACTCGATCCTCACCTCGAGCACATCCCCCGGCTCCGCCCCGTTCACATAGATCGGGCCGGTGAGGATGTGTCCACCGGGCCCCCGACGAAGCGTCGAGTCGCGTACCGCGGCTACGATCGCGCGGTACGCCGGCTCGACTGTTCCGCTGTCCGCGCCCGGCTGGAGAAGCCGCGCTCCGCACGTCGAGACGGCGCCGACGATCACTTCGTCCCCGGATGCGACGCGCAACGCCGGCGCTGCGAGGGGATCGTAGCCGCCGTATACCACCGTCGTCGGCGACGGCATCAGCGTGTGCACCGCGCCGATCGGATATGCCGGCCAGAAGTTCGCGCCATTGGCGCTTCCGGCGCATGCCGCAAGCGCGATGAAAGCGAAGGGAATGATTGTGAGCAGGACTCGACGCATGTGACCCGGGCGATGGGTGGACAAATGGTGGCACCAACCTACCTCGATCGTGCAGCGAAAATCAGGACGTCGGCGACCACTCGTTGATTGATGCGATTGGGCTAGCGATCCGAAACCCGGTAGCGCAGCCAGACCACACCCTCACTGCACTCCTCCACGCACTCGAGCACCAGCGCGCGCGCTGTCGCGCCGTCCCCGCCGACATCGAACAGCGCAGCCGTCCCTACGCGCCCATCCGCGATCGGCACCACGAGCACACTCACCTCGTCGATCAGCCCCGCGCTCAGGAAGCCACCGTTGATCCCGCCCCCGCCCTCGAGCAATACCGTCTGTACGCCGAACGTCGCGCCGATCTTCTCGAGCGCAATCGCCAGATCGACTTCGCGCGCACCAGCAAACAGATACGACACCCCGCGCCTCCGGAGAAACGCGAGATACTCATCCGACACGCGCTCCGACAGAATCGCGACGACGTGGTCTCCCGCGATGTCGTTCGACTCCCACTCCAACCGCCCGCTCGGATCGATCGCGAACGCGAACGACTCGTGCTCCCCCCACGCACGGAAATCCTCGCGCGCGACATAGCCCATTCCGATGTCTCGCTCGCGCGCAATCTCCTCGTCCGAGCGCACGCGCTTGGCGAACGGCTCCATCGTCACGCGACCACAGATCCACGCGCTCGCATCGAACCCCGCGTGCGCGAGCTCATACTGCTTCCGCGCCCTGGCGCTGAGCGGCCAACCCTCCGTCACGATGCGCCCGTCCACTGATGTCATCATGTGACAGATCACGCGCGGACGTTTCGATGCTAAAGTCATCACCGATTCACCAGCGCCGCCTGGCGCGCGTTGTACCTCGGCCCCGACACCTTCTCCGGCGCGAGCGCCGCATCGAGCGTGTCCATCTCTGTCGCACTCAGCGCAACGTCGGCCGAGCCGGTGTTCTCCTCGAGATACTTCCGTCGCTTCGTTCCAGGAATCGGCACGACGTCCGGACCCTTGAGCAGCAGCCACGCCAGCGCCACCTGCCCCGGCATCGCGCCCTTCTTCGCCGCGATTTCGTGCACCACCGTCGCCGCCGTCACGTTTGCGTCGTAGTTCGCGCCCTGATAGCGCGGATCGTTCCGCCGATAGTCCGTTTCCGGATAGTCCTCCGCACGCTTCACCGCCCCGGTGAGAAAACCGCGACCCAGCGGCGCAAACGGCACGAGTCCGATGCCGAGCTCGCGAACCAGCGGGATGATCCGCGGCTCCAGATTGCGCTCCCACAGCGAGTACTCGCTCTGCAGCGCCGAGATCGGATGCACCGCGTGCGCGCGCCTGATCATCTCTTCCCCGGCCTCGGACATGCCGAGATACCGCACCTTCCCTTCGCGCACGAGATCGGACATGGTGCCGACGACATCCTCGATCGGCACATCGGGATCGACGCGATGCTGATACAACAGGTCGATGCGATCCGTCTCCAGCCTCATCAACGATCCCTCGACCGCCTCGCGGATATGTGCTGGTCTGCTGTCCACGCCCGCGATCGCTCCCTTGTCGTCGAAAATGAAACCGAACTTCGTCGCGATGATGAGATCGTCGCGTTTCCCCTTCGCGCTCTTCAGCGCGCGCGCCAGCAGCCTCTCGTTCTCGTACGGCCCATAGGCCTCCGCCGTGTCGAAGAACGTCGTGCCGAGCTCGATGGCGCGATGGATCGTCGCGATCGACTCGTTGTCATCTCGTTCCTCGGTCGTGCCGTAGGCGAAGCTCATCCCCATCAGGCCGAGGCCGAGCGACGAAACCTTGAGCCCCTGCGTGCCAAGTGTGCGGGTCGTCAGCATCTGTAATACACCTGTCAGGAAGTGCGCGATCTCTTCGACAAATACTGCTCGTCGCTAACCTGTTCCATCCACTCCACAAGCTTCCCGTCGAGTGATTCCTGAATCGCAATGTGCGTCATGGCCGTCGTCGGCGCTGCGCCGTGCCAGTGCTTCTCTCCCGGCTCGAACCACACGACGTCACCATGATGAATTTCCTCGATCGGTCCCCCGTCGCGCTGCGCGAGTCCCGCGCCTGCGGTGACGATGAGCGTCTGGCCGAGCGGATGGGTGTGCCACGCCGTGCGAGCACTCGGCTCGAACGTCACGGCGGCGCCTGCCACCCTCGCGGGCGCCGGCGCGGCGAACAGTGCATCGATTCGTACGGTGCCCGTGAACCAATCGGCGGGGCCCTTCGCGGAAGATTGTGAACCGATTCGCTTGATCTGCACGCTATTCTCTCCTGTGTCTCGGAAAATAGTGGGGGCACATTCGGTGCCGCCGGTAGTTACCTGGAACTACGCGACGCGCACCATTGTTAGTGTTACAGTGTACGAAAGACGACCGATATCGATGTAGCTCGACTCGCTGGGAGGGTTCGTCGCATCCGACGAACCAAGGCGTTTCCCAACCGGCCCCTCAGCGAGGAACCAAGTCACCAATGGGAGAACAAGATGTCGACTCGCCCACCCGCCGCACTGTCTTCGCTCGTAGCTGATAATCGCGAGCCCCCGGCCCTCTGTACACAATTGTTCGCCCCTCGCCGCGTGCGCGCACGGGTGTTGGTGATCGGAAGCGGCATCGCGGGGCTACACACCGCCGTCCGCACCGCGCAGCAGTGCACGGGCGCGGGAAGCGTCGTCCTCCTCACCAAGCGCTCGCTCTTCGATAGCGCGACCAACTATGCGCAAGGCGGCATCGCCGCCGCACTCGGCGCCGGCGACTCGCCCGCGCTGCATCGCCAGGACACGCTCGCCGCCGGCGGCATCCTCTGCGACAGCGACGCGGTGGATGTGCTCGTCACCGAAGGACCGCGCCGCGTACGCGATCTCTCCGACGCCGGCGTCCACTTCGACGTCGGACCGCATGGCGAGTTTCTGCTCGGGCGCGAGGCCGCGCACTCGGAGCGGCGCATCGTGCACGCGAGCGGCGACCGCACGGGCGCCGAAGTCGTGCGCATGCTCGTCGATCAGGTGCGCGCCGACGGTCGCATCCTGATCATGGAGCACGCGCGCGCTCTCTCGCTCATCATCGACAACGGCGAGTGCGCCGGCGCGCGCGTGAGCGAGCGCGGGCAGCCGGTCGATGTCATCGCCGACGCCACCGTCCTCGCGACGGGCGGCGCCGGGCAGGTCTATCTCCGCACCACGAATCCTCCGGTCGCCACGGGCGACGGCTACGCGCTCGCGCACCGCGCCGGCGCCGAGCTCGCCGACATGGAGTTCATCCAGTTTCATCCCACCGCACTCGACACGCCGGAGACGCCGCTTGCGCTCATCAGCGAGGCCGTGCGCGGCGAGGGCGCCGTGCTGCTCGATGGAAACGGCGTGCGCTTCATGCCAGCCGTCGATCCACTCGCCGAGCTCGCACCGCGAGACATCGTCGCGCGCGCAGTGGTGAAGGCGCAGCAGGAAACGGGAAGCGTCACGCTCGACGCAACGAAGCTCGGTGAAAGCTTCGCCACGCGCTTCCCGGGCATCTTCGCCGTCTGCATGGAGCGCGGCATCGACCCGCGCATTCAGCCGATCCCCGTGACGCCCGCCGCGCACTACACGATGGGCGGGATAGTCGTCGACCTCCTCGGCCGCTCATCGATCCCGCGTCTCTCCGCCGTTGGCGAAGTAGCGCGCACCGGCGTGCACGGCGCGAACCGCCTCGCGTCGAACTCCCTCCTCGAAGGGCTCGTCTTCGCCGAGCGCGTCGCGAACGACGTCATCAAGCTCGCGCCGCTCGCCCACCAGCCGACCGTCGCTGCGTGGACCGTTCCTCCCGCGCCACCACGCGCAGTCGCGCGCGATGCAGCCGACCGCATCCGCAGACTCATGTGGGAGTATGCGGGCATCGAGCGCACCGCAGTCGGATTGCGCACATGCCTCGCGGGGCTCGACAGGATCATCGCCGAGCTTCCACCCGGCGCAACTGAGGAGCTCAACCTCGCGCTCTCCGCGCATCTCATCGCCGAGTCGGCGCTGATGCGCGAGGAATCGCGCGGCGGCCACTATCGATCCGACTTCCCACTGCCCCGCAGCATGTGGGCCGATCGCCACGTCCGCTTCGGCATCGGTGCCGAAAGGAGCGCATCATGATTGCATCGAAAACGAACGAGCAGCTGCACAGCGAGATTCGCGCGCTCGCGAAGGAGCGGAACGCGGTCATCCTCGCGCACAACTACGAGCGTCCCGAAGTCCAGGACGTCGCCGATGTCGTCGGCGACTCGCTCGGCCTCTCGCGCGAGGCTGCGCGCACCGAGGCAGATGTCATCGTCTTCTGCGGCGTGCACTTCATGGCCGAGACCGCCGCGATTCTCTCGCCGCAGAAAACCGTGCTCCTCCCCGATCTCGGCGCCGGCTGCTCGCTCGCCGAGGCGATGACCGCCGATCAGCTGCGCGCGTGGAAGGCCGAGTTTCCCGGCGCGGTCGTCGTGTCGTACGTGAATACCACCGCGGCGGTGAAGGCCGAAACCGACTATTGCTGCACCTCGGGGAACGCGGTGGAGATCGTCAACTCGATTCCCGCCGAGCAGGAGATTCTCTTCGGCCCCGACATGTTCCTCGGCGCGCACGTGCGTCGGATGACGGGGCGCGCCAACATGCACGTCTGGATGGGCGAGTGCCACGTGCACGCGGGGATCTCGCCGGCGGCACTCATCGAGATGCGCAGCGCGCATCCGGGCGCCGAGCTGCTCGTGCATCCGGAGTGCGGATGCTCGACCAGCGTGCTCGAAGGCGTCTCGGCAGGCGACATCGATCCGATCGACCTGCACATCCTGTCGACGGAGGGAATGATCCGCCGTCCGGCCGAGAGCGAGGCGAGCGAGTTCATCGTGGCGACGGAGGTCGGCATTCTGCATCGGCTGCGCAAGGCGAATCCGGACAAGCGCTTCTTCGCGGCCGACGAGCGCGCGTCGTGCCAGTACATGAAGCTGACGACGCTCGAAAAGGTGAAGCATTCGCTGGAGGCGATGGAATATCGCATCACGGTGCCGGACGAGATTGCAAGCCGCGCGCGACTGGCGATCGAGCGCATGATCGCAATTGGTGGCACACCGGCGATGGCGCCCGCGTTCGCGATGGGCGAGTGAGCACACCGCTCGCGTTCCCGCTCTCGGCAGCCGCGAGCGAAGCGCTCGTGCGCGCAGCACTCGACGAGGATCGCGCCTTCAGCGACGTCACGACGCTCACCGTCGTTCCCGCGGGCGCGCGCGCAAGCGCCGCGATGGTCGCACGTTCGGCCGGCGTCATCGCGGGGATACCGCTCGCAGTCGTCGCTTTCGATCTTCTCAGCGCGGACACCGAGTGCCGCGCGCTCGTAGACGACGGCGTGCATGTCGCGCCGGACACTCCGGTGCTCGAGCTCGCGGGAAGCGCGCGCGCACTGCTCTCGGCCGAGCGCGTGGCGCTCAACTTTGCGCAGCGGCTGTCGGGAATCGCCACGCTCACCGCGCGCTTCGTGGAAGCGGTCCGCGGCACGCGTGCGAAAATTCTCGACACTCGGAAGACGACGCCCGGCTTTCGCGCACTGGAGAAGTACGCGGTCCGATGCGGAGGCGGCACCAACCATCGCGCCGATCTCGCCGCCGCGGTGCTGATCAAGGACAACCATCTCGCGACGCTGGGCGGCGACATCGAGCGGGCGGTGCGCCGTGCGCGCGCGGGGGCGCCCGCGGACATCCAGATCGAAGTCGAGTGCGACCATCGGGATCAGGTCGCGCGCGCGGTTGCGGCAGGTGCCGACGTCATCCTGCTCGACAACATGACGCCGGTCGAGATGCGCAGGTGCGTCGAGCTCGTGAACGGCGTGGCGATCGTCGAGGCGTCCGGCGGCATCGCGCTCGCATCCGTGCGCGCGGTTGCGGAATCAGGTGTGGACTGGATCTCCGTGGGCGCGCTCACCCACTCGGTGCCCGCGCTCGATCTCGCACTCGATTTTCGCACGATCGCCTGACGACGTAGTGCGCGCCAGAAGAAGCTGCGGTGCGTCTCCGGGTCGTGCTACGCCGGCTCGCGTGGCAGTACGAGGGTGAACGTGCTTCCCACGTCCACCGTGCTCTCCACCGTGATGTCGCCGTTCATCGCGCGGGCGAGGTCGCGGCTGATCGCAAGACCGAGCCCCGTGCCCTCGTGCTGGCTCGTACGCGTGCGGCCGAGCTGCACGAATGGCTCGAAGATGGAGCCGTGCTTCGCGCGTGGAATTCCAGGCCCCGTATCCTCGATGTCGATCAGGACGTTCTCGCGCTCGCTCGAGCAGCGAACGCTGACGCTGCCACCCCGCTGCGTGAACTTCACGGCATTGGAAACGAGATTGAGGACGACCTGCTCCACCTTCATCCGATCGGCACGCAGCATGAGGCCCGGTGGACACTCGTGGGCCGTGAACGCGATGCTTTTCGCGAGCGCCTGCGGCTCCACGAGCGGCAGCACGCTATCGAGCACCTCCTGCACGGGCACCGCGTCGACGGCGTACATCACGTGCCCCGCTTCGATTCTGCTGTAGTTGAGCAAGTCGGTGATGATGCCGAGCAGGTGCTGCTGGCTTCCGCGGATGCGCGCGAGGTAGCTCTTCTGCTGCTCCGAGACCGGACCGCCGATCTCCATCTCGAGCAGCTCCGAATAACCACCGATGGCGTTGAGCGGCGTGCGCAGCTCGTGCGACATCGCCGCGAGGAACTCGCTCTTCGTCCGGTTTGCAACCTCGGCCTCGGCGATGCGCCGCGCATCCGCGATCGCGCGCTCCTGCGACGCGCGACGTTCGGTGAGATCGCGCGTCACCTTTGCGAAGCCGATCAGCTCGCCGCGGGGATTGTGGAGCGCGGTGATGACGACGTTCGCCCAGAACTGCGTGCCGTCCTTGCGGATGCGCCACCCCTCGTCCTCGAAGCTCCCCTGCGCGCGCGCGACCTTGAGCTCCCATGCCGGCTTGCCGTTCGCATTGTCCTCCGACGAGTAGAACGTCGAGAAGTGCCGCCCGATGATCTCGCTCGCGAGGTAGCCCTTGATGCTCTCGGCGCCTTCGTTCCAGCTCGCGACGATGCCGTTCGGATCGAGCATGAAGATCGCGTAATCCCTCACGCCTTGGACGAGGAGACGAAAGCGCTCTTCGCTCTCGCGCAGCTTCTCCTCGTTCCGACGCCGCTCGGTGAGGTCGCGCGTGACCTTCGCGAATCCCACATGCACGTCGGAATAATCGTGAAGCGCGGTGATGACGACATTTGCCCAGAAACGCGAGCCGTCCTTCCGGATGCGCCACCCCTCGTCCTCGAAACGCCCCTCGCGAAGTGCGACTTCCAGCTCGTACGGCGGCTTACCGCTCGCAATGTCTTCGGGCGGATAGAAGGTGGAAAAGTGCAGGCCGATGATCTCGCTGGCCGCGTAACCCTTCAGTCGCTGCGCGCCCTCGTTCCAGCTGAGCACGTGCCCCGTCGTGTCGAGCGCAAAAATGGCGTAGTCGCGCACGCGCTCCACGAGGAGCTGGTACAACCCGATGCCATCCATGATCGCGGCCGCGCTCGCGACCGCATCCGAAGGGCGCGACGCGGCGTCGCGCTTGGGCGCGCGCGACGAGGGCTTGGCGGGGCGGGCGTCGGTGGTGTCGTCCAAAGCGGTCACGGGTGCGAGGAAATAAGTGCCGCCTTCCAGAGGGGCATTCCGCGTGCCGATAGCCTGGAGAAAGGAGGCAAAGCCCAGCAACCGCTAGATTTGCGCCATGCCGATCGCACCCACCTCGTGAGAATCGTAGCCGGAAAGCACGCCGGCCGCGATCTAGTCTCCCCGCAGGACCGCCGCGTGCGCCCCACGGCCGAGCACGTGCGCGCTGCCATGCTCGATCTCGTCCGCGACGATCTTCCTGGCGCGCGGGTGCTCGAGCTCTTCGCCGGCACCGGCGCGATCGGCATCGAGGCCCTCTCACGCGGCGCCAAGAGCGCCGACTTCGTCGAGTTTCGCCCCGACAGCCTTCATGCGCTGCGCGCCAACATCGCGGCGTTCCGGATGCGCGAGTCCACGCGGATCTTCAAGCGCGACGCGATTCCCTACGCGGCGATGCTCAGCCCCGCGAGCTACGACATCGCCTTCGCCGACCCACCGTACGGCTCGCGCCAGCTCGACCGCGTGATCGCGAGTTGGCACGCCAGCCACTTCTCGCGAATCCTCGTCGTCGAGCACTCGCTCACGCACGAGCTCCCGCGCGGCGCAAGCTCGCGCGCGTTCGACGATACGATGGTGACTATCTACCGCGCCTGAGGCGTCCTCTTACTATAAGTTGTCGAAGCCAGTCAACAGCTGCGCGCAATTCTTCCAGGAGTCGTGCCATGCGTCGTGCTGCATCACGGCGATCGTTCGCCGCGTTCGGTCTCCTTTTCATGGCCACCTTCATCATCGCGTGCTCGCCGGGCCGCAACGGTTGCGAACACGAGCGCGCCTGCCCGGCGGTCGATCAGAGCCAGCCGCTAATTTTGAACGCCGCCGACGGCGAGCGACGTCTGCATCGACCGCCGCCAGGCTCCCTCTCTGATCTCACGGCGCCCTTTATTCTCAAAGTGGATCGCAAGAATGGCGGCGCGCCGGAATTTGTGATGCTTACGGAAGATATTCCCTCTGGACAGGGGATTTCGCCGCACATGCACCCGCACTCGGATGAGATTCTGTTCATTCACGCGGGGACAGGACTCGCCACACTCGCCGGTCGTCAGGCAGTCGTCGGTGCGGGCGCGACGATTTACATGCCGCGGAACACCGTTGCGAGCCTCAAGAACACGGGACCGGGGCCGTTGAGCATCGTGGCGGTGTTTTCAAAACCTGGCTACGAGGAATATCTCCGCGCGATTTCAGTACCGGAGGGAGAAACCCCGACGCCTCTCACGGTCGATGAGCTATCGGCGATCCGCGCCCGACAGCTCGACCATGCCGTGTATTCGCACCCGTGATCGGCATTACGACGCGTACGCGCTCGTCCGCGCCTTGTATGCCGCCGCAAGCACCTGCTTCAGCGTCGGTAGATCGACGTCCTCCAGCTTCTTGATGTGCACGCATCCGCCCTTGAGCGTCGCCTTCCCCAGCCTCTTCAACGTCGCCGGATCGCGCGCCAGCGCTCCCATCATGTAGATCACGAGGCCGGATGCTCTGGGCGCGAAGCCCATCGTCATCCACTCCGTCTCCTTCTTGTTCGGGCCGACCGTCGACGTTCTGCCGAATCCGACGATCGTCGTCCCCCACATCTCCGCCTTCGCGCCCGTCGCCTCGCTCAGCATCTTCGAGAGCACCGCGCCATCCTTGCTGATCGTCGCATCGGGGATCGCCTTGATGAACGCACCCACGCTCGCCCCCGTGAGTCCTGTCTTCGGCTCCGCCATTCGCGCACTCCGGATTCGGGTTGAACCGACGCCCGAATGTAGCGATCAGGAATTCGAGAGTGCCAGTGTCGCGGGCGCGCCAAGCGCCTTCCGAACCGCCGGCGCGACGACGTCGCCGAGCAGCTCGATCGAGTGCATGATCTGCGCGTGCGGCATCGTGCCCACGCTCATCTGCATCAGGAAGCGGTCGTGAGCGAACAGCTCGTGCTCCCACAGCACCTTGTCGATCACTTCCTGCGGATCGCCCACGAGCAACGCGCCCCGCTTCGACCGCTCGGACTCGAACTTCGCGCGCGTCGGCGGCGACCACCCGCGCTCGCGCCCGATGCGTCCCATCACGTCGAAGTAGGGCGGATACGCCTCGTCCGACGCCTGCCTCGATGTGTCGGCGATGTAACCGTGCGAGTTGATGCTCACCGGCAACGCGGCGGGATCATGCCCCGCGCGCCTCGCAGCCTCGCGATAGAGGTCGACCATCGGCTTGAAGCGCTCGGGCTCTCCGCCGATGATCGCGAGCGCCATCGGGAGGCCGAGCGTCGCCGCGCGCACCACGGATTGCGGCGTGCCGCCCACCGCCACCCACACCGGCAGTGGATCCTGTACGGGACGCGGAAATACCGAGAGCCCGTGAATCGGCGCGCGATGCACGCCACTCCACTCCACCTTGGTGCTCGCGCGCAGCTTCAGCAGCAGCTCGAGCTTCTCGGCGAACAGCTCGTCGTAATCGTCGAGGTCGTAGCCGAAGAGCGGGAACGACTCGATGAACGATCCGCGTCCCGCCATGATCTCGGCCCTTCCGTTGGACAACAGATCGAGCGTCGCGAAATCCTGGAAGACGCGCACCGGATCATCGGAGCTCAGCACCGTTACGGCGCTCGTGAGACGAATGCGCCTGGTTCGCGCCGCACCTGCGGCAAGCACCACCGCCGGCGACGACACGACGAAGTCGGGACGATGGTGCTCGCCGACGCCGAATACATCGAGGCCGAGCTGGTCCGCGAGCTCGATCTCCTCGAGCAGATCCGCGAGCCGCTGCTCCGCGCTCACCAGATGCCCGCTGGCATCCGGCGTCCGCTCGGCGAATGTATAGATCCCGATTTCCATGTTGTGCCTCGTGCTCAGGCTGCGACGACCGGCGAACGACGCGCGAGCAGGTTGCCCACACCGCCGAGAAATCCGATGGCGAGCGCGATGACGACGAGAGTCGGCGTGTAGAGCGACTGCAGTCCGAGCAGCGAGTCGAGCGAGTAGCCGCCGAAGCCGGTCAGCGCCAGCGCCACCGCTGCGGCACCATAAAAGAGTGCGAGCTCGATGCCGCCGTTCTGCGCGAAGAGCCCGTTCTTCCAGTGGACGCTCACCGCGGCCACGATCATCACGGACAGAATGAGCGCCGGGCCGATCGGGCCGAAGAGTCCGAGCGCTACGAGAATGCCGCTCACGACCTCGGTCGCCGAGGCGACGATCGCGAAGGGGCGGCCCGGACGAAAGCCGATCGACTCGAGAAATCCCGCAGTGCCTGCGATGCCGTGCCCGCCGAACCAGCCAAAGAGCTTCTGCGAGCCGTGCGCCGCCATGACGAGCCCGACGACGAGACGCGCGATGAGCAGCCCTGCGCTAACCGTCGCGAAATCCAGATATGTACTGTGCATGCGAATTACCGTGTTGGAGTTGAAGTACCTGTTATAACAACTATTGAGATCGAAAAAAGGTTCACGGGGTCTCGCGAATGACCGCCAGGGCCTCGTTGAGGGCCTCAATGGTGCGCGCCGAGAGCCGCGCCATTCGGTTCCGCCCGAAGTCGACGAGCTCCGGCGTCGTCGCGTCCTCGAGCGTGCGCCGCCCCTTCGCCGTGAGACGAGCGGTGATGTGCCGCCGGTCGGATGCGTCGCGCTCCTTCCCGATCAGCCCCATGCCCTCCATGCGATCCAGGAGCCTCGAGACGTCGGGAACCCTCGACACCATGCGCTCGCCGATCTCCTTGCCGCAAAGCCCAGCCGCGCCCGCGCCGCGCAAAATGCGCAGCACGTTGTACTGCGTCGTCGTGAGTCCGAACGGGCGCAGCAGCTCGTTCGTCGCGTGCTCGAGCATCGACGCCGTGCGCACGATCGACAGCATCGCCTCGTCGCCCGGCCGTTCGAAGGGCTTGCTCTGCTTGATCTCTTCCAGAAGATGCTTTACCATGGCCGAAAATTACCTGTTATAACTGGCAATTTCAACAGCGCTCAATCCCCCGAGGTCGGCTGCGGCATCGGCGCCCCCGCTGCACCGCGCGCCTCGCCGCGCCTCTTCCCCCGGCTCCGAATCCACGTCTGCAACTCGTCGAGATACGTGTAGAATACCGGCGTCACGTATAGCGTTACCAGCTGCGAGAAGGCCAGCCCGCCCACTACCGCCACGCCGAGGGGCCGCCGCGTCGACGCGCCTGCACCCCAGCCGATCGCGATCGGCAGCGCGCCCATCAGCGCCGCCATCGTCGTCATCATGATCGGCCGGAAGCGCACGCTCGCCGCCTTCACGATCGCCTCCTTCGGCGTGCTGTGATCCGTCCGCTCGGCCTCGATCGCGAAGTCGATCATCATGATCGCGTTCTTCTTTACGATGCCGATCAGCATGATCATCCAGACGAGCGAGTACACGTCGAGATCGAGCCCGAAGATCAGCAGCGTCACGATCGCGCCGAACACCGCGAACGGCAGCCCGGAGAGAATCGTGATCGGGTGCACGTAGCTCTCGTAGAGCACACCGAGGATGATGTAGATGACGAAAACGGCGAGCGCGAGCAGCATCGTCAGCCCCTGCTGCGTGCCCATGAACGCCTGCGCGAGCCCCGAAAAGCTCGCCGACACCGTCGACGGCAGCACTGCCTTCGCCTCGCGCTCGACCATCGACACCGCACTGCCGAGCGAAACGCCCGGAACGAGATCGAACGAGATCGTCACCGCGGGAAGCTGCCCTTCGTGATTCACCGTGACCGGCCCGTTGCCGAGCTTGAACTTCGCTACCGCGCTCAGAGGCACGACGGTTCCGCTGGTCGATCGTACCCAGAGTGATCCGAGCGACGGGATGTCCTGCTGGAACTCGGGAAGCAGCTCCATCACCACCCAGTACTCGTTCGTCGACGTGTAGATCGTCGACACCTGCCGCTGCCCGAACGAATCGTAGAGCGTGTTCTCGATCTCCGTCGCCGAGACGCCGAGCTGGCCGGCCTGCGCACGGTCGATGTCGACGGTCACCTGCGGATTGTCGATGAGCAGATCGCTCGTCACGTTCGCGAGCTGCGGCAGCTTCCGCAGCCGCGTCTCGAGATGCGCGGCCGCGCTGTCGAGCGCGACGATGTCGCCGCTCTGCAGCGTGTACTGGTAAAGACTCTTCGACGTGAGCCCGCCGATCGAGATCGCAGGCGGATTCTGGAAGTACACCGTGATGTCGGGAACGCCGACGACGTCCTGCGACAGCTGGCGCGCGACATCGTCCGCGCTGTGCGTCCGTTGGCCGAGCGGCTTGAGGTCGATCGTGAACTGCCCCTGGTTCGCGGCAGCGCTCGTGCCGACGCTCGACGTCACGCTCAACACGTCGGGGTTCTTCTCCACGATCTGCGCGACCCGCTCCTGCGCGGCGATCAGCGCGTCGTACGAAGCGCCCTGCGCAGCCTCCGTCGTACCGAGCAGCTGCCCCGTGTCGCCGTTCGGGAAGAGTCCCTTCGGCATCACGATGAAGAGGATGATCGTTGCCACGAGGATCACACCCGAGAACACCAGCGTCGCCCCTCGGCGCAGCATCACCCAGTCGAGGCTGCGCTCGTAGCTTCCCAGAATCCGCTCGTAGATGCGCTCGGTGTACTTGTAGAACTTCCCCTGCGTGGCCTCCGTCGTCGCGCGCAGGAAGCGGCTCGCGAGCATCGGCGTCAGCGTCAGCGACACGAACCCCGATACGAGGATCGCGACACCGATCGTCACTGCGAACTCGTGGAAGAGCTTCCCGATGATCCCGCCCATGAACAGGATCGGGATGAACACCGCGGCGAGCGAGAGCGTCATCGACACGATGGTGAACGCGACCTCCGCCGATCCCTCGATCGCCGCCTGCATCGGCGGCTTTCCCATCTCCATGTGGCGCACGATGTTCTCGAGCATCACGATGGCGTCATCCACCACGAATCCCACCGCGAGCGTCAACGCCATCAGCGAGAGATTGTCGAGGCTGTAGCCGAGCAGGTACATCACGCTGAACGTCCCGATGATCGACATCGGGAGCGCGAGGCTCGGGATCACGGTCGCCGAGAGATTCCGCAAAAAGAGGAAGATCACGAGGACGACGAGCACGAGCGTCAGCTCGAGCGTGAACGTCACGTCGTGCACCGATTCCTCGATCGTCGTCGCGCGGTCGTACAGCACGTCGACCTTCACGCTCGGCGGAATCTCCGCCTTCACGCGCTCGAGCGCCGCTTTCGCCGCGTTCGACACGGCGACGGTGTTTGTTCCCGGCTGTCGCTGGATCGCGAGCACGATCGCGCGCTGGCCGTTGTACCAGCTCGCGGTCTTGTTGTTCTGCACGTCGTCGGTCACGCGCCCGACGTCGGTGAGATGCACCGGCGCGCCGTGGCGATACGCGACCACCATGTCACGGAACGCCGCGGCATTCTCGAGCTGTCCCGTCGCCTGCACGGTGAGCGCGACCTTCGGCCCCCACAGCACGCCCGTGGGCAGATTCACATTCTGGTTCGCGACCGCCGTCGTCACATCCTCGAGCGCGAGGTTGCGCGCCGCGAGCTGCCGCGGATCGAGCTGGATGCGCACGGCGTACTTCTGCGCGCCGTACACGAGCACCTGCGCAACTCCGCCGACCATGGAGAGCCGCTGCGCGATGGTGGTCTCGCCGTACTCGTCCAGCGTCGAGATCGGCACCTCGGTGCTCGTGAGCGCGAGCGTCAGAATCGGTGCGTCCGCGGGATTCGTCTTCTGATAGCTTGGCGGCAGAATCCCCTGCGGCAGCGTGCGCAGCGTCTGTGTGATCGCCGCCTGCACATCCTGCGCGGCCGCATCGATGCTGCGGTCGAGAGTGAACTGCACGACGATCTGCGTCTGCCCGAGGCTCGACGTCGACGTCATGTTGTCGATCCCGGCGATCGTCGAGAACTGCTTCTCGAGGGGCGTCGCCACCGTCGCCGCCATCGTCGCGGGGCTCGCCCCGGGAAGGATCGCCGTGACCGTGATCGTCGGGAAGTCGACGTTCGGCAGATCGCTCACCGCCAGCTTCCGGTACGATACGATCCCGAAGAACAGGATCGCGATCATCACCAGCGACGTCATGATCGGCCGCCTGATGAACAGCGTCGTCACTCCACCGTGCTGCTCGCGAGGAGGCGCGTCACCCACCTCCAGGTCCTTGCGCTGGTCTTCAGTCGCCATGAACGAGCCCCGGCTCGAGATTCGTGCTGCTCTTTCGCGGCGCACGCGTCGTGTGCCGCTCGAACCATGTCTGCAGATCGTCGAGATAGGTGTAGAACACCGGCGTCACGTACAACGTCACGATCTGCGAGAACGCGAGCCCACCCACCACCGCGATCCCCAACGGCCGCCGCGATGCGGCACTCGCGCCTACCCCGATCGCGATCGGCAGCGTGCCGACGATCGCCGCCACCGTCGTCATCATGATCGGCCGAAAACGCACGCGCGCCGCCTCACTTATGGCCTGGGCCGGTGACGAGTGCTCTTTCCGCTCGTGGGCGATCGCGAAGTCGATCATCATGATCGCGTTCTTCTTCACGATTCCGATCAGCATGATCACGCCCACATAGCCGTAGACGTCGAGCTCCTGCCCCGTCACCCACAGCGCCAGCAGCGCGCCGAACGCCGCGAACGGCAGCCCGGTGAGAATCGTGATCGGGTGCACATAGCTCTCGTACAAAATCCCGAGAATGATGTAGATGATGAATACGGTGATCAGCAGCAGCACGCCGAGCCCCTGCTGCGATGCCTGGAAGACCTGTGCAGTTCCGGAGAAATTCGTCGTGATGCTCGCCGGCAGCGTCGCGCGCGCCACCTTGTTCACCGCCGCCACCGCGCCACCGAGACTTCCGCCCGTCTGCAGATTGAACGAGATCGTCACGCTCGCGAGCTGCCCCGAGTGCGCCACACTGCTCGGCCCCGTGCTCCGCTCGAAGTCCGCGACATCGCTCAACGGCACCAGCGCGCCGGTCGCACTCGTCACGTACAGCTTCGCCAGCGCGTTTTCATCCGTCTGCGCGCTCGGCTCGAGCTGCATCAGCACCCAGTACTCGTTCGTGCTCGTGTAAATCGTCGACGTCTGCTGCTCACTGTACGCATTCGCGAGCGCGCGCTCGATAGCCGCGGGCGTCACGCCGAGAACTGATGCGCGTTCGCGGTCGATGCGAACCGTGACCTCTGGGTTGTTGTTCTGCAGATCCGTAGTCACATCGGTGAGCGGCGGCGTCGTGCGGAGCTTCGCGGCGAGCGCCTCCGCGCTCGCGTAGAGCGTGTTCAGATCGTGCCCCTGCAGCGTGAACTGATAGAGACTCTTCGAGCCGCGCCCGCCGATCCGGATGCTAGGCGGATTCTGGAGGAAGACCGAGATCCCGGGGATCCCCGACAGCCGCCGCGTGAGTTCCCGCACCATCACGTCCGCAGGCGGCCGCTTCCCCGCCGGCTTGAGGAGCACGTTCAATCCCGCCTGGTTCGAGCTCGAGACGAACGACATGTAGCCCGTCGCGTTCGTGTCGCTCTTGATGCGCTGCATGACGAGCTTTTGCAGTCGCACCATCTCCGCGTACGACGTGCCCTGAGCCGCCTCCGTCGTTCCGAACAGGATCCCCGTGTCGTCGGACGGAAAGAGCCCCTTCGGCACGAGCGTGTACAGTATGCCTGTACCCACGAGGATCAGCACCGAGAAGACCAGCGTGAGCGGGCGGTGGCCCATCACCCACGCGAGGCTCCGCTCGTAACCACGCAGCGCTTTGTCGAAGACGTCTTCCATCGCGTTGTACATGCGCCCGTGCTTCTGCTGTTTCTGCGACGTGAGAAAGCGCCCGCACAGCATCGGCGTCAGCGTGAGCGACACCAAGCCGGACACGAAGATCGCCACCATGATGGTGATCGCGAATTCGCGGAACAGCCGTCCAATGATTCCAGCCATGAACGCGAGCGGAATGAAGACCGCCGCCAGCGACAGCGTCATCGACAAAATTGTGAACCCCACCTCGGCCGCACCGTCCAGCGCCGCCTGCAGCGTGGCTTTTCCCATCTCCAGGTGCCGCACGATGTTCTCCAGCATCACGATCGCATCGTCCACGACGAAGCCGACCGCGAGCGTGAGCGCCATGAGCGAGAGATTGTCGATGCTGTAGCCGAGTACGTACATCACGGAGAACGTCCCCACGATCGCCATGGGCAGCGTGAGGCTGGGAATGAGCGTCGCCGTGAGATTTCGGAGGAAGAGGAAGATCACCAGCACCACGAGACCGAGCGCGAGAACGAGCGAGAACTTCACGTCGCCCACCGCCTGGCGGATTCCCACGGAGCGGTCGAAGCGAATCGACAGCGAGACCTCCTTCGGCAGCGACGGCATGATGCGCGCAAGCGCCGCCTTCGCCGCATCCGCGACCTCGACGGTGTTCGTCCCCGGCTGACGCGTCACGGCGAGCACGATCGCTTGGTCCCCGTTGTACCAGCTCGCCGACTTGTCGTTCTGCACGTCGTCGTACACGCGCCCGAGATCGCCGAGGTGCACGGGCGCATTGTTGTGCTCGGCCACCACCATCTCACGAAACTGCGCTGCGTCGAACAGCTGTCCCGTCGCCTGCACGGTGAGCGTGCGGTTGTTGCCGTAGAGCACGCCGGTGGGCAGCGTCACGTTGTTCGCGCGCACGGCTGCCGCCACCTGGCTCACGCTGAGATTGCGCGCCGTCAGCTGCGCGGGATCGAGCTCGATCCGCACTGCGTACTTGTGCGAGCCGAACACACTCACCTGCGCCACGCCATTCACCATCGACAGCCGCTGCGCGATCGTCGTCTCGGCGTACTCGTCGAGGTCGGTCAGCTTCATGTCCTTCGCGGTGAGCGCGAGAAAGAGAATCGGCGCGGCGGCCGGATTCTGCTTTCGATACGACGGCGGAATGATCGACGGCGGCAGCTGCGCGAGCGTGCCGGAGATCGCGGCGTTCACATCCTGCGCCGCCGCATCGACGTCGCGGTCGAGCGAGAACTGCAGCGTGATCGATGTAGAGCCGAGTGAGCTCGACGAGGTGATGTTGTCGATGCCGGCGATCGCGGAGAACGATTTCTCGAGCGGCGTCGCAACCGTCGCGGCCATCGTCTCCGGGCTCGCACCGGGGAGGCTCGCGTAGACGGAGATCGTCGGATAATCGACGGTGGGCAAATCGCTCACGGGAAGCCCGCGATACGAGACGACCCCGAACACGAAGATCGCCACCATGAGCAGCGTGGTCATGACGGGACGTCGGATGAAGAGACTCGGAATGTTCATGCGCTCCTCGCTCGCCGTCGCTCGCGCTGGCTACTTCGCCGCGGGCTTCTTGCGCGCGCGCGCGGGAGCCCCCGCGCTGTCCGCCGCGGACGCAACCTTCACCTTCGCGCCGGCGGTGAGTCGCGACTGTCCGCTCCGCACCACCTGCTCGCCCTCGCGCAGCCCGGCCGTGATGACGGAGACATTCCCCTCGCTCCGCTCGACGCTCACCTTCCGCTGCTGCACCGTGCTCCTGCTGTCGACGACGTACACGTAGGTCCCCTGCTGTCCGGTGACGACGGCCTCTGCCGGCACGACCAGCGCGTTCTTCTCGGTGAAGAGATGCAGCGTCGTCGACACGAACTGCCCCGACCAGAGCATCTTGTCGGTGTTCGGGAACGTCGCCTTGAGCATCACGGTGCCCGTGAGCGTGTCGACGGAGTTGTCGATGAAGTAGAGCGTGCCGGTGGCCGGTGTGAGCTGCGCGAGCAGATTCACCGCCGCGGGATCGGCGCCAGACGCCTGATCGGGCGATGCATCGCCGGTCGTCCCTGGTGGCCCACCCGAAGTATCCTGCGCCGTCTGTCGCGTACCGGCCGGCATCGCGGTCACCGGGAGCTGTCCGGAGCCGCCGTACTTCTGGATGAGCGGCAAGTCAGTGGACGGCACGGGAAAGCGCACGTTGATCGGAGAGATCTGGTTGATGACGACGAGCGGCGTCGTCCCACCCGCGTGCACGACGTTCCCCTGGCGCACGAGCAGCCCACCCGTGCGCCCCGAGATCGGCGCGCGAATGTTCGTATTGTCGAGATTGAACTTCGCGCTCTCCACGGCAGCCTCGTCGCCCTGCAGGGTGGCGAGCGCCGCGCCAGCCGTCGCCTTCTGCTGGTCCGCCTGCTCCTGCGTCACGTAGTCCTGCTTCACGAGACTCGCGTAGCGCTCCACTTCCTTCTGCGCGTTCGCGCTCGTCTCCCTGTCGCGCGCAAGATTCGCGAGCGCCACCTGGTACGCGGCCTGATACGGCCGCGCTTCGATCTGGAAGAGCAGATCGCCCTTCTGGACGCTCTGACCTTCGCGGAAATTCACCTTCGTGATCAGTCCGTCCACCTGCGCGGTGATCGCTGATGTGCTCATCGGCGACACGACGCCGTTCGCCTGCACCTCGAATGGCACATCCGCGCGCGCAACGGCAGCGACGACCACCGGCACATCGCTGGCGGGCGGCTTTCCCTGCTTCTTCGCGCACGCGCCAAGCACGAGCGCCAGCCCGAGAGCGCCGATCGAGAATCGCGAGACACGCACGGAATACGCGGACATGAAGATCACTTGGGGCCAGTGGTAGAGTCGTGCGTGAGCGATATCGGTGTCTCGCCATGCACGCCGAGCACTCCGACGTCGTGCGCGAGTTGGGCGAGCGCGGTGGCCCACGTCCATCGGGTCTGCGCCTGCTGCGAGCGCGCACTCGCGAGCGCGGATTGCGCGGTGAGCAGGTCGAGAATCGTACCGACGCCGGCCTTGTAGCGCCCGCGCGCGACGTCTTCGGATTGCTTCGCGCTCGCGAGCAGGATGTCCGCGGTGCGCACGCGCGTGGCGGCCGTGTGCAGGTTCACGTATGAGTTCACGACCTGATTCGACAGCTGCGTGCGCACGAGATTCGCGCTCGCCGCCTGCTCGTCGACGCGCGACTTCGCGGCCGCGAGATCGTACTGGTGCCCGAAACCGTTGAAGATCGGGATCGTGATCCCGAGCGTGAGCGCATAATTGTTGCCGGCGAAGAGCGCGAGATTCGAGTAGTTGCGCCCGAGATTCGCGCCCACCGTCAGCGCCGGATACTCGGCCGACCGCGCGACGCGAACTTCCTGCTGCGCCTCGAGGATGCTCGTGCGCGCCGCGGCCAAGTCGGGGCGATTCGCGAGCGCGCTCACGATGAGCGCGTCCGCGCTATCCGCGGCGTAGCCGACCGGCAGAGAATCGGATGGCATCAGGAGCTCGAACGGCGCGTCGGCGCGGAGCCCGATCGAGGTGGCGAGGTTGGCGTGGCTCGTCTTCACGGTGCCGGAGTCGGTCTCGAGGTCCAGCTGCGCCTGCGCGAGCACCGTCTGCGCCTGGAGCACATCGGCGATGGTCGCGACGCCGCTCGAGTGCCGCGCGTTCGCGGCCTGGAGGCTCGTGTCCGCCTCGCCCACGGACGCGAGCTGCGCGCCGAGAAGGGATCGCGCCGAGATGTACGCGAAGAACGCGCTCTCGGCCTTCAGGATCACCGTCTGCAGCGCGTTGTTGTAGTTGAGATCGACGACGAGCGTGTTCTCGCGCGCGGCACCGATCGTTCCGGCGCGGCCGCCGAAGTCGAGGAGCAGATACGAGAGCGAGATGAGCGGCGAGAACTGCGTCCGCTGGACGAAGCCCGTCTGCGTGGTGCTCTGCGAGCGACCGAAGCTGCCGCTCGCGGCGACCAGCGGGAAGAACGTTCCCTTCGCTGAGCCGTATTCGTACGCGGCCGTGCGCGCCTGCGACCACGCGAGCGCAGTCTGCGGATTGTTGCGGAGCGCGAGGTCGACGACGTCGGCGAGCGTGAGGATGTCCGCGCGCGGAGCGAGATCCGGCGGAAGCGTTCTCTTGACGTTCGTGGAATCGGGCTCGGGAGCGACGACACCCTTGGGCGGCGCGTAGGGAATTCCGGGGGCGGGAGAGACGGCGCGCTCGCCGCCGATCGTCGGTACCGTGTGCGAGCACGCGGCGATCACGAGCGCAATTGAGAGCGGCGCGCAGCGGAAAGCGACGCGTCGCTTCGTGTACAAGTCCTCCATTTCGACGAAAGCCCCGGAGAGTGGATGGCGGTGCGCTCGCATAATCCGAGCCTCTGCCAACCATACGGTTTCGAGGGGAGTCGCGTTGAGTGTCGAGCGAACGCCGCCGCGAAGATTCCTTCGTGGCTGGCTAGGGCGTGGCGGCCCCTACACGCGCGCCCGCGAGCGTCGCGATGGCGCCGAGTGTCGTCTGGGCGGCGTTGAGGCCGAGGCGGAAGTCGGCGTCGGTGTAGGTGACGTAGAGATCCGTCGGCTGATGCCACTGCGGATCCCACCCGTCGCCGATCTGCGCGCCGCGCTCGTTCTCGCGCAGGCTGATCGCGGGGACGATGTCCATGAACGGCGACGAGTCGGTGTTGGTCATGTGCCGGCCGACCTGCGCGGGATAATCGGTGGCGTACTTCTCGTTCGCATCGGCGAAGGCCCACGCGAGCTTCTGCGCATCGGCCGCGTACTTCGACCGCGACTGGAACTCGATGTTGACGTCGGCTTCGGGGCGCTGCGTTTTCGACATCGTGCCGTCGGGCTTCGGCATCCCGTGGTCGAACATCATCATGTCGTGCTGCACCATGCCGAGCCATTTGGGCTCCGGATATTTCCCGGATCCCTTCGGCGACTCGATCCCCTGCAGCGCCTGCCGCTGCGCGACGTACGCCCTCGCGCCGTCGAGCCCAGTCTCTTCGTTGTTCCAGAGCGCGAAGCGGATCGTGCGATCGGTGTGCACGTCGGGGGAGCTGAAGACGCGCGCGAGCTCCATCACGAGCGCGGTGCCGGAGCCATCGTCGTTCGCGGCCTCGCCCCAGCCTATTCCATCCATGTGTCCGCCGACGATGTACATCTCGTCGGGATGCGTGGTGCCGACTTTGGTGCAGTAGACCTCCTGCCGCTCGCCGGCGACGCTCTGCGGCGTGTCGAGCGCACGGAGCTTCGCGTCGGGCTGGCGCGCGGAGTCGGTGTTGACGCCGGTGGGCATCTGCGCGCCGCGATTGCGTCCGCCGCCAACGGCATTCCGCGCGGCGCGGGCGCGCGCGGCGGAGTCCATGGGCGTGCGCACGCGCGGCGGCGGAGGCTGGTAGTCGTAGACGATGCGCGCGGTCTTGCAGCCGTAGCTCTCGAGCTGCGCCTGAATCCAGTCGACGGCCTGCGCGTTGCGCGCTGTGCCCTGCCGCCGATCGCCGAATTGCGTGAGTCCCTTGACGGTCGCCTTGTACTTCTCGAGGTCGAGGCGGGAGGCGAGCGTCGCGATGTCGGTCAGCGGCGTGTCCGCGTAGATGGCGACGGTCTGCGCGGCGGCGTGGGGCCTGGGGGCCGGCGCTGGCGTCGCGCTATGTGGGGAGCACGCAGTGGCGGCGAGGGCGCCGACGGCGAGATAGCGCTTGAGGGAAATGTTCACGGAGCCGGGTTGGTCGGAGGTGGAGGAATCGTACTGCGTTGTCACGAAAGACGCGACTGGATATCGCGAGCGCACGAGCGAAGCTTTCGGAGCCTCCTCTCCGGGCGACAACGCGAATGACGGCTGGCCTTACCGACCTCGACGGCTTCCGTTCGCTTACGGCTCCCGCGGCGGCGGCCGCGCTGCGCCGGTTGGCTTCCCGCGAGGAGTGACTCGTCCGTGGAGCTCGTCGCGAGAAGACGAAAGTTCCAGACGGGTTGCGCGGGACGCAGCACTATGAAGGCTCTGGTCCGAAACGAACGCCCCCACGCACGAGTGGAGCATCCGCCATGTCGAGTATCAAGCCGATCGTCCAAGGTGCGCTGGTGCTCGCGATGTGCTCCGCCTGCTCCCGCTCGCGCGCA
The DNA here is from genome assembly GCA_039935955.1 of Gemmatimonadaceae bacterium. Lineage (GTDB taxonomy): Bacteria > Gemmatimonadota > Gemmatimonadetes > Gemmatimonadales > Gemmatimonadaceae > FEN-1250. The sequence continues at coordinate 22,969 of JBDTJH010000113.1, read as the reverse complement.
ACGCCAGATGCAGCGTCGACCACGGCGGACACCGGCTTCGCCGCGATGCAGCAGCGCGGCAAGATGGCGATGGGCGTCGATCAATCGACATCGACGCATCGGTTCGACGCCCTTCCGGACGGTGGCAGAATCGAGCTCCAGCGCGATTCGAGCGACTCGCTCGGCGTCGCCCAGATCCGAGCGCATCTGCATCTCATCCTGCATGCGTTTCAGGCCGGCGACTTCTCAACGCCGCAATTCGTACACATGCAAACCATGCCGGGAACGGCGATCATGGCTCAGAAACGCGACGTCATCACGTACGTCTACCACGATTTGCCGCGTGGCGGGGAAGTCGTGATGAGCACTGGAGACTCTATCGCGCTCATGGCTATTCATAGCTTCATGGGAGCGCAGCGAATGGGACACCACGCGGGTGGCGTTGGCGCCAATCCGTGATTGCAGCAGCCGGAACGCGAGGATCGTGATTTTGTGAGCTCGTGCCCGCACGACAATTGCACTTGACACATCAATATTCGTTGATATATCATTCTGTCCATGAGCATCTCGACACTGACCTCCGATCCCGTCGCCGCCGCCGCGCTCTTCCATGCGCTGTCGGATGTCACCCGACTCGAGATCATCGAGAAGCTGCGCGGAGGCGAGCGCTGTGTGTGCGAGCTGACCGACGCGCTGGATGCCGCGCAGTCTCGTCTCTCGTTTCACCTGCGGGTGTTGAAGGATGCGGGGCTCGTCACCGATCGGAAGGAAGGTCGCTGGTCGTATTACACGCTGGTTCCGGAGACGCTCGTCGAGCTCCACGACATCGTCGTCTCGCTGCAATCCTCCGCGAAGCGCCGCGAGCTTCGCGTCACTGGCCGCTGCTGCTGATACGGCTTTAGACAGAGTTGCCGCGTGCACTTTACATCAACATTTCTTGATTGACCGAGGACACACAGATGACAAACGATTCCGAGTTGACCGAGATCGTGCGACAGAAGTACGGCGAAGCCGCCCGTCGGGTTCTCGACACGGTGAAGCCGTCCGACGCGAATGCCGCCTCCTGCTGCGCGCCGGCGCCCGGCACCATCAACTCGTGCTGCGGCGGAGCTGCCTTCGATGGGGCTGTCGACCCGATCACGTCGAATCTCTACATCAACGGAGAGAGTGACCAGCTGCCCGAGGCCGCACTCCTCGCCTCACTCGGCTGCGGCAATCCGACGTTTCTGGCGGAGCTCGAGCAGGGAGAAACCGTGCTCGATCTCGGCTCCGGCGGCGGCATCGACGTGCTGCTCTCTGCGCGTCGCGTTGGCCCGACCGGGAAGGTCTACGGTCTCGACATGACTGACAGCATGCTCGAGCTCGCGCGCCAAAATCAGCGCGATGCGGGCATCGAGAATGTCGAGTTCCTCAAGGGTGAGATCGAGGCGATCCCGCTCCCTGACGATTCGGTCGACGTCATCATCAGCAATTGCGTCATCAACCTTTCCGGCGACAAGCGCCGTGTCCTCGCGGAGGCATTCCGCGTTCTCAAGCCGGGCGGGCGCTTCGCCGTGAGCGACGTAGTCGTGCGCGGCGCCGTGCCCGAGAACATTCGAAAAAGCATGGAGCTCTGGGTGGGCTGCGTCGCCGGCGCGCTCGAGGAGTCCGATTTCGAGCACATGCTCGCCGACGCGGGCTTCGCAAATGCCAGCATCGAGCCGACGCGATTCTACTCCGCAAGCGACGCAGCGGCCTTTCTCGCATCGTCGGGACTCGACACGAATGGCCTCGCGCAGCAGATCGACGGAAAATTCATGAGCGCGTTCGTTCGCGCGACGAAGCCGGGCACGAGTGACGAGCGGACCACGACGGGCTGCTGCGGCCCTGATTGCTGCTCGTAAGCGCCACGTCTCCTAAATCCCTACGGCCAGGAGCCGCGCCATGCATGTCGACGTGAAGAACTCTGATATCACGCTTCGGCCAGCGACCGATGCGGACCAGTCGGCGGTCGAACAACTGCTCGCATCATCCGGTCTTCCAATCGACGGCGTAAAAGAAGCGTTCCACGATTTCGTGGTTGCCGAGACCGGCCAGCGCATCGTCGGCGTCATCGGAATCGAGCTCTGTGGAGACGATGCTCTTCTGCGCTCTACCGCTGTCGCACCCGAATACGCCGGTCGAGGACTCGGTCGTCGACTCGTCGAGAGAATCATCGCGGACGCCGGCTCGCGCGGAATCACCGAACTCTATCTGCTGACGACAACCGCCGAGGGGTACTTCCCGACTTTCGGCTTCGTTCGCACGACGCGTGATGATGTGCCGCAGGGGATACTCGAAACGAAAGAGTTCGTGAGCGCGTGTCCGGCATCCGCTACGGTGATGCGTTTGACACTCAGCTCGATCGACAAACCGTAGCGGGGCTTCTCGCAATTCACGGGTACCCACTATGACAGGCACCCCTCGAGAGCCCCTGAGCGTGCTCTTTCTCTGCACCGGCCACTTGCCGAAGACAATAGATGCCATCGAGAACGAGCACTGGGATTTCGTCATCACCGTGTGCGATAACGCGAAGGAGAGTTGCCCCGTCTTTCCCGGCAAGCCGGTGTTTGCGCATTGGGGAATGCCCGATCCAGCTGAAGTCGGTGGTGAAGATGCGAAGAAGCGAGAGGCATTTCGCTTGACCGCACTCCTCTTGGCGCGGCGAATCGACCTGCTGCTCGCGCTCCCGCTCGAAACGCTCGAGCGACGCGCGCAGGAGATGCGCCTGCGTGCGATCGGTAACGTGCAGCGCGAAGTTCAGCATGCCTCAGCGGCCGATGCCTAGCTTCGAGCTGGCGTCACTTCGCCGAACAAATGCGTAGTCCGCCTTCGCTCGGCCTGCGCGCCGTCGCCGAGTTCGCAGGAACGATCCTCCTCGTGCTGGTGGGGCCTGGTTTTGATTGGCCCAGAATGGCCCGGTGACTCACAGACACAAATCAAATTCAGCCTCTCCAGCCGCGCCGTCAGCCAGTCGCACCATCGGTTCGATCCGTGCTTTTTTCGTCGTCATCCGTGATCGTAGTAGCACTTCGCTCTTTTTAGTCACGCACTAACCAGCTCGATCCACTTCGCGAACGCCGCAAGAAAGTCGGCGAAGAACTTCTCGCTGTCCTCCTTCACGAAGTCGAGCTCCGCGTCGACGAGCTCGCCGGCGAGCGATATGTACGCCTCGGGCTGCGCCATCGTCAGCACGTCCACGTAGACGAGCGCCTGACGCAGATGATGGTTTGCGCCGAACGCTCCGAGCTTGTACGGTGTCACACTCACGATAGCGCCCGGCTTTCCGGCGAAAATTCCATGGCCGCTGGGCCGAGAGCCGACGTCGACGGCGTTCTTGAGGCAGCCGGGTACTGACCGGTTGTACTCCGGCGTCGCAAACAGAATCGCATCCGAGCGCGTGACCCGCTCACGAAAGATCGTCCACTCCTTCGGCGGTGAATCAGTCTCGAGATCCTGATCGTACATCGGCAGATCGCGGATCTCGACGATCTCGAGCGAGAGCGATGCGGGGGCCATTTTCTTCATCGCCATCGCGACCTTCCGCGTCAACGATTCCTTCCGAAGGCTGCCCACCAGAACTACAACGTCACGCGAGTTACCCATCTTGTCACTCCTGTGAGTTACGGCGCTGCTGAGCCGGTTGTCGGCTCATTACGTAAAGAACTAACTAACTATGTGACAACGACTTCGGCATTCTTGCCCACTCGCGTTGTAACGGATCGATGCACCCGTTCCCTCATAATAATTGACTCGTCTTACCCACGATGCCGCACACGCTCTCCGCTCTTTCGTAGGGTCGCCACGCGATGAAACGCACCGATCTCATCCCCGTCCTTTTGCTCGTGCCTGTGCTCGCCTTCGTTGGCGTGCAGGCGATGCATATAAGCACGATCACTGCCACGAGTCAGGCAGCGTCGCTCGCACCGGCATCGCGTGTGCACAAGCATCACGGAGCGACGCGGACGTCGGAAAGCGCGGCATCACTCGCCGACGGCGACGATGCGAACGCAGCGATCGATGCCGACGCCGACACGAAGACGCGCGATGTGCTCGACATTCGCCGCCGCATTCAGCTCGGCGAGAACGGCACGTACATCGGCGAGATTCTCGGCGAGCGCGACTCTGCGCTCGCTCGCTGGCCCGAGCGCATCACGACTCCCGTGCGCGTGTGGGTCGGTAGCGCGCCGGCGATCGCAGGGTGGGACCCGTCCTACCCCGAGCGTGTGCGCGACGCCTTCGACCAGTGGGCGAATCTCGGGATCCCTGTCAAGTTCACCTACGTTCGCGACTCGACCGACGCCGACGTTCACGTCAGCTGGATCGACCACTTCGACTCGCCGATCAGCGGCAAGACGATCTGGGCGCGCGACGGAAAGTGGTGGATCGTCACCGCGAACATCACGCTCGCGCTGCACCACAACGCCGGCGAGGTGCTCGACGCGAAGGCCGTCCACGCGATCGCGCTCCACGAGGTCGGACATCTCCTCGGCCTCGACCATACGGCCGACACCGCCAACATCATGACAGCGCGCGTACGCGTCCGTGATCTGAGCGAGGCCGACCGGGCGACGATGAAGCTGCTGTACTCGCTTCCGCCGGGCTCGGTCAAGTAATTCCGCTCAACCCCAAAATTTCGTTGTAAGATTTCCGCCATGTCGCCTACACCAGACATGGACTCGCTACACGCATCCTGCGACGCGGCTACCGTCGAAGGCGCAGCCTACGACGTCGCCATAGTCGGCGGTGGCCCCGCGGGACTCACCGCCGCCATGTGGCTCGGCCGCTATCTGCATCGGGTCGTCCTCGTCGACTCCGGCGATCCGCGCAACTGGCAGACGCGCGGCGTGAACGGCTACCTCGGCCTCCCCGACGTCACGCCTGCGACGCTTCGCGGCGCCGGACGTCATGAGGCCCGACGCCAGGGCGCGGAGCTCGTCGACGGCTGCGTCGACAAAATCACCCGGCAAGCCGAAGGCGACTTCCGGCTCGCCCTCGAAAGCGGCGACGTGTACGATGCGAAGCGCGTCCTCCTTGCCTTCGGCGTACGCGACGTCTGGCCCGAGATCCCCGGCCTCGAAAAAATCTTCGGATCCACCGCGTACCACTGCCCCGACTGCGACGGCCATGAGACGCGCGGGAAGAAGACCGCCGTCATCGGCGTCGGGCGGCGCGCGGTTGGCCTGGCGCTCGCACTGGCGACGTGGACGCGTGAGCTCGTCGTCTGCACCAACGGCGCCGACCCCGAGCTCACCGAGCCGCTGCTCGCGCAGCTCGACACGCTCAACATCCCGGTGCTCACCTCGCGCATCACCTGCGCGCAGCACACCGACCGCATCCTCCACGCGCTCGAGTTCGAAGACGGGATGCTCCTCGACTGCGAGCGGCTCTTCTTCCAGATGGGCCACTATCCCGCCGACGACCTCGCGCAACGCCTGGGGTGCGAGCGCAACGACGAGGAGTGCATCATTATCGACGAGCACCATCACACCAGCGTGGAGCACGTCTACGCGGCGGGCGATCTGGTGCCCGGAACGCAGATCGCGCTGAGCGCCGCGGCCGGGGGCGCGAAGGCCGCTATCGCGATACACCGCTCGCTTTTGGCTCCCGAATTCATAATCGCACCGCCGCCGCGAAACATTACAGCACTATAGCGTGACGGCACGTTCCGGGTCCTCGTCTTGCCTATAGAGGGGATTGGGCTATTATGTGCCGGTTCGCAGTGATACGCTGGAACATCCCGCCCCGATTCGCAGTACGTTGATCAAGTGTCCCTGCCGCTCCGCTGGAGCTGCCGGTGCGCCTTCGTTTTTCCAAGGGTTGCACAGTGCTCACAACGTTGATCGCCGCAGTCGCGATGTTCGCAGCAGCTGACGGAGGGCTCCCGGTCGCGGCGCCCGCCACCGTCGGCATGTCTGCGAAGCGACTCGAGACGATCGACCGCGTGGTCACCCGCGGCATCAAGGCCGGCGGATTCCCGGGCGCCGCAGTGGTCGTCGGCCGCAAGGGCAGCGCGGTGTGGGAGAAAGGCTTCGGACGCATCGACTGGGCAACGTCGAGTAGCCGTGTCTCCGCCACCGAAACGATCTACGATCTTGCGTCGCTCACGAAGGTCATCGGCACCACCACCGCCGTCATGATCCTCTACGACGAAGGGCGCATCAAGCTCGACGCGCCCGTCGTCACCTACCTCCCGGAATTCACGGGTGGTTATAAAGACTCGGTCACCGTTCGCCAGCTGCTCGAGCATCGCTCGGGCCTTCCGGCCGATCGCGACCTCTGGCGCATGGCGCACTCTCCCGCGGAAGCGCGGCAGATCGTGCTCGAAGCGCCGCTCGAGTGCAAGCCCGGCCAGTGCTACATCTACTCGGACCTCGGCGCCATCACCCTCGGCATGATGGTTGAGCGCGTCACCGGGCAAGGGCTCGATGTCTTCCTGCACGAGCGCGTGTTCGCGCCGCTCGGAATGGTCAACACGTTCTTCAAACCGGCAGACTCGGTGAAGTCCCGCGTCGCGCCGACCGAAGTGTCACCGCCGCGCGGCTATCCGCTGCAGGGCGAGGTGCACGACGAGAACGCCTACGCGCTCGGCGGCGTCGCCGGTCACGCGGGACTGTTCAGCACGGCGAGTGACCTGTCGATCTTCGCGCAGATGATTCTCGAGGGCGGCGAGTACAAGGGCGTCCGCATCGTTAGCGACTCCGCGGTCAAGCTCTTCACCACGCGCGCCGCGGGCAGCCGCGCACTCGGCTGGGCGATGGCCGACGGACAGTGGGGCTCCGGCCGCTTCATGAGCGAAGGCTCGTTCGGCCACGTCGGCTACACGGGCACGTCACTCTGGATCGATCCCGACCGCGAGATGTTCGTGATCCTGCTGACGAACCGCGTGCACGCCGCCCGCGCCCGCCAGCCAGCCAAGGTGATCGCCGATGTGCGCGCCGATCTTACGGACGCCGCCGCGATCGCTGTGACCGACGATCCGTCGCAGACCATCGCGATGCCTGCGTCCTTCCGCTCGGATGCCGCGAAGGGGTGGAATCGCCGCGACCGCGCGCACCACAAGGGACGCCACGTTCGCAGCAGGAGCGCGAAGTGGAAGGCGACCGCGAGCAAGTCGAAGGCAAAGTCGAAGGCGCAGGCGAAGTCGAAGCGCACGCACGCCGCCGCGCCCAAGTCCAAGGCGCACAAGAAGAAGGCCGCGTAGCTCGCTGGTCCGCTTGTCCGGCGCTTCCCGCCGGGTGAGCTTTCGGGACGGAACAAGGAGTCCCGATGAGTGATACGCCTGCCACTGCGCCGGAGAGGGACGCCGCTCCCGCGCCGGCAACCGAAACCCCGACGTCATTCGCGCCAACGCTCGACGAAGACGTCGTGCGCGCAGCGCTGCGCCGCGTGAAGGACCCGGAGCTCAACCTGAACATCGTCGACCTCGGCCTCGTCTACACGATCGCCGTGGCCGGCCCCAAGGTCTCGATCGACATGAGCCTCACGTCCCCGGGATGCCCATCGGGCCCGGAGATCATGACGGCGGCCGAGCAGCAGATTCGCGCGCTGGACGGCGTAGAGGACGTGGCCGTGAATCTCGTGTGGGATCCGATGTGGAGTCCTGAGCGCATCGAGCCGAGGATTCGCGCGTACATGGGGTTTTAGCGGAAGCGAAAGCTCAGCGCTTCGCGCTCGCGTCACTCGAGCCCGCAGCCATCGGATCGAGAGCGCGCGCCGCGCTGCGCAGCTGCGAGTCTGTAAGCGTCGGGATGCGGAGCGGCAGCGGAAGCTCCGCCGCTCCCTCGGAAAATCCGTGGTGCCGCATCCAGTCGAGAAGGCCGCGGAGCAGCTTCGCATTCGCGATGCCATGCGGGGTATCGTCGCCGAGGTTGGCGCCGAGGATTCCGGCGAGGGCCAGCTTGGGGAGCGGGGCGAAGGCGATCTCGGAGAGCTTCGCCTGGTACTCGAGATTCTTGGCGCTCGAGTCGGCGATGTGGAGCGTCTTGTCGATGGCGTGGCGTCCCTCGTGCGCGAAGATCGAGCTCTCGTCCACGGCGTTGCCATACTCTCGCACGAACGCCTGCTGCAGTGCGGCGCCAGACTGTAGGCTGCGCTGCAGCGAGTCGCGGAGCTCCAGACGCGCGCCGCGGCGCAGCGCCGATTAGACGCTCGGGAAGTACGCGATCGTCGAGTCGCGCGCGCGGCGCACGTCGGCGAGGCTATCGCGCGAAAAGTCGCTCGCATCGCGAGCGATGATTTTCGGGTCTGTGATCGCGTGCCAGGCACGCAGCGGCCCCTCGGCGTAGCCGTCGCGCACCTGGACGATCTCGACGTCCGATGCCCATCCGCCGTGCGCGGCGCGGTGGTCCCACGCCCACGTCTGATAGCCGTCGGAGATCATCCCGTCGATCACGGAGAAGCGGACGTGTGCCGACTTTCCGTATTGCGTCTCAACCCTGTCCTCGTTGGACACGCGGTGACCGGCGTGGAGGTCGAGCACATCGCCGGTGTGGCCGATGTTGATGATGAGTCCGAAGCGCCGGTCGAGCTGCGCGCCGAGCGAGTCGAAGGAGTATGCGGGCGCGGCGGATGTCCAGCGGAGCGAGGGCCAGAGCGCGCGACCCGCGGCGTCGAGGCTCGCGCGCCACGCGGTTGTATCGCCGCGCGCGTGCGCGACGTCGCGGTAGTAGGCGATGGTCGCGCGCTTCGTCTCACGAAGGAAGCGTGCGTAGGCGATGAGCTCCGCGGACGCTGAGTCCGGCGCGCGAGAGGCGAGTGCGCCGCAGGTCGCGATCAGTGCGGCGGGCTCAAAGAGCTTCGAGTCGACGAGCGCATCGAGCGCGTGCATCGGCTTGTCCCGCGCCGCGCTCGACTCCATCGCGCGCAGCTCCGCCTCGGCGCGCACGAGCGGACCGTCCGGCACGCGGCTGCCGACGAGATAGTACGACCGCCATCCGAGCGCGAGGGCGGGCCAGTCGCTCGCGATCGCGGCGAGGCGCACCAGGCGGTCGGACGACTCGAGATGCCCCGACTCGGCGCCCACGTTCGCGCGGAGTAGAGCGATGGCGATCCGGAGCGTGCTGTCGCTCAGCACGGAGTGATGCGTGCGCGATGCGCTCGACTCGAGACACGACTGTTCGTACGGATAGGCCGCGGCATCGGCGAGAGCGACTACAGCGTCGCGACGCTCTTCGCTCGCACGCGGGCCATCGTACGTGCCATGGAGCGCGGCGAAGGCGGCCGCGCGCGCGCCGGCGACGTTGCCAGCATCGAGTCGCGCACGGCTCATCATCGTGAGCGCTGCTGCGCTGGCGCGGAACGGGGCGAGGTCACGCATGGCACGCGCGGTGTCGCCGTCGATCTTCCAATCGATGACGGCGAGGGAGAGCGCGGCCTCCGCACGATCGGCGGGGGCACCGCTGGCGATCACAGCGTTATACGCGCGTTGCGCATCAGGGAAGCGCTGCTGCATGAACGCGGCATCGGCGGATGCGAGGCTTTGCGCCGCAAGCGGCGTGGCCATCACGGCGGCCATTATTGCCAGGAGGAGCATTGGATGCCGCGCTTCCGAGCGATTGGCGCTGGTCCGTTTCACCGGATCATGACACTCATTATCGCACTGCCGCGTAGGTTGAATGAGGCGCATAGGCTCATGCTACCGCGCGGCGCCTCACAGCGCTTGAACGTTTGGACGCGAGGGGGGAATTGAACGAATTGCACGGCTGCATCGCGAAATCCGCCCGTCGTCACGCGTCGCTCGGCGCTGGCGAATATTTCGGCGTAGCCGCGGAGGCGCGGAGCGTGGGCGCCGTCACGCTCACGCTGTCGGACTACGATCCGGGCTTCACGGTGCCGTCGCACGCGCATGCGCGGCCGTACTTCTGCTACGTGTCCGCGGGCGACTTTCGCGAGCACGGGGTGGGCGGCTCGTATGCCGCATCTCGCGGGATGCTGCTCTTTCATCCGGCAACGGACACGCACGCCGATGAATTCGGAGCCGCGGGCGGCCGGTGCTTCAACATCGAGATCGGCGCGAGCGTCGACATCGCGCGCGACGCGGGTGTGGTGCGTGGGCGCGCGGTACGGTATGCGGCCGAGCTGCATCGCGAGATGCGCGCGTGGGATGCGGCGAGCGCGGTGGTCGTGGAAGGATTGACCGCGGCGCTTGTCGCGCGCGCGGAATTCGCTCATGGACTCGACGTCGATCGAGGGCGCGAGCGTGCGGCGCCGTCGGTGCGTCGCGCGCCTGCGGAGTTGGCGAGGGCGGCGGAGCGGCTGCGGGAGGACCCCTGCAATCCTCCGTCGCTGGAGCTGCTGGCGAACGAGTCGGGGATCAGCGTGATCGCGTTCGCGCGCGCGTTTCGCCGACAGTATGGCGCGGGCGTCGGCGCGTTCGTGCGTGCGGAGCGCGTGAAGCTTGCGAGGAGCGAGTTGGTGAAGTCGAGGAAGACGGTGAGCGCGATTGCGGCGGAGCTGGGCTTCGCGGATCAGGCGCACCTGACGCGCGTGTTTCGCGAGGCGACGGGATGGACACCGGCAGCGTTCAGGCGGGCGATGCTAGCGTAGGATCTGGGAAATGAAAATTCGCCACTATGCCCATGCTCGCTATCGACGGCCAGCTCTCGTTCGTCACGTCGCGCTAGTCGGTTGCACCGGGTCTGGTGGCGTAACGGCGTGGAGCGTCTGGCAGAAATAAATGCCTGAGAGCAACCCAGCCACGAGACCGGCAACGCGCATGTTGGGATTCCCAAGTGCATCCGCCGACGCCCACACCACGGGGATTCCGATCGCTCCGAAGAGGGTGGGAGCGGCCATCCGATGACGAATGCACTCGCCGTGGCAAAGATGGCGCCGAAATACAATCCGGGCGCGTCGTGACCTTCCTGAATCATCGAGATTGCATACGCGAACGCGCAAACGATCGGCACGATGCACGCGGACCTCAACAACGCGTAGCCGACCTGCTCTTGAGCCTCCGTGAGACGGGCACGACGTGGCTCGCTCACCGACTACGCCAGCGCCTTCAAAAACGCCGACCCCAGCACCTCGATCTGCCATTTGCGCAGATCCGGAATCTCCGAGAGCTCCGCGAGCGTCTTCGGCTTCTTCCGCGCGATCATCTCCAGCTTCTCGCGCGCGCACAGAAATCCGGGATCGAGTCCGAGCCGCTGCGCCGCCTCTTCGCGCGCCGCGCGCAGCGCGTTGACCTTCGCGTCGAAGTCCGCGTCGCGATCCCACCGCGGCGCGCGCGGAAACTTCGGGAGCTGATCCTCCGGCACCGCGAGCCCGCGCGTCACCGCCGCGAGCATCTCCGTACCGCGGCGCTCCGCGATTCCGCGCGGCACGCCCTTGATCGCCGTCAGCGCCTCCATCGTGCGCGGCGCCTCTTTCGCGACCGCGAACAGCGCCTCGTTCCCCGCCACGCGAAACGTCGCGCGGTCGAGCTCGCGCGCGATGCCGTCGCGGAAGCGCACGAGCTCCCGGAAGAGTGCGAGCTCGCGACGTCCCAGATCGCGCGCGCCCTTGATGCGCATGTAACCGTTGTCCTCGCCGTCCGGTGTTTCCCAGCGCGTTCCCTCGCTGCGCTCGAACTCCTCCTGCGCCCAGCTCCATCGCCCGGCGGTCTCGAGCTCGCCCGCGAGACGGTCGCGCAGCTCGAGCAGATACATCGTGTCCTGCGACGCGTAGTCGAGCATGTCCTTCGGCAGCGGACGCATCGACCAATCCGCGCGCTGATGCTTCTTGTCGAGCTTGAGGCCGAAGCTGCGATCGAGCAGCGCCGCGAGCCCGAACGCGCGAATGCCGAGCAGCTGCGCCGCCACGCGCGTGTCGAACAGCTTGCGTGTGTTCCAGCCGTAGTCCTGATGGAGCAGACGCAGATCGTAGTCGGCGTCGTGGAAGACCTTTTCGATCTTGTCGCTCTCGAGGATGCGGCCGAGCGCGGCGGGCTTCCCGATGGCGAGAGGATCGAGCACAGCGGTGAGCTCGCGCGTGCTCATCTGCAGCAGGTAGATTCGATCGACGAAGCGATGGAAGCTGGCGCCCTCGGTGTCGACTGCGACGGTGCTGCTCTGTTCCACGGCGGCCAGAAATCTGTCGGCGGCTGGGACGGTATCGATGTACGACGGTTCGTGCACGGTCAGCCCAGCTGCCACGTTCGTGTCCTCGCTCTTCTGAAGTCGTTATCGTAAGCTCTCATCGTGAGTCACCGAAGGCGAGGGGTTGCGCGGCTCACCACCTCTCTCGCGGCACCGCTCCTGAAGCACCCGGCCTCTCCCTTGCGTGACCCAGCACTCATGACCCTGCCGAAAGAAACGAAAAAGAAGCCGACGCCTCGCGACCGCCTGTCCGGCGCCGCCTGGCGCAGCGCCGACATCCTGCGCGCCGCGTCGATCGTCGCCGGCCTGTTCATCATCCTCAAGCTGCTCTGGGTCGCGAACGAGATCGTCATCGTCGCCTTCCTCGGCACTCTCTTCGGCATCGCGGTCGCCGCGGGCGTCGACCGGCTCGCGCGCTTCAAGGTTCCGCGCGGACTCGGCGCCGCGCTCGTCGTCATCACCTTCCTCACGATCCTGTACACACTCGGCTCCTTCGTCGCGCCGACGATCGCCGACCAGGGAAAGCAGCTGCGCGAGCAGCTCCCGAACGCCGTGGAGCGGGCGGAGAAGTGGTTGAATACCGAGCACCCGGCGCTGATGTCGTCGCTCATGGGATCGGACAGTGCGCAGAGCGCCGCTCCGGCGGATTCGACGCAGGCCGCCAAGCCGGCGGGAGGCGCCGCGGCCGGTGCGAAGTCAGGCGCGCATGGCGCCACGGCAAAGGATACGGCGAGCGCCGCGGATACCACGAAGCAGGCGCACGCGGCTGGACCTTCGTCGTCGCTCCGCGCGAACCTCGAGAAGCGCGTCTTCGGCGCCGCGCACTATCTCTTTCCATTTTTGACGTCGACTGTCGAGATGCTCGCCGGTCTGCTGTTGATCCTGATGATGTCGCTCTACATCGGCGCGGATCCCGAGACGTATCACAACGGGATCCTGCATCTCTTTCCGAAGCGCAGACGGAAGCGGATGGCCGAGGTGTTGAGCGCGATGGCGACGATACTCAGGAAGTGGCTGGCGACGCAGCTGATCGCGATGCTCGTGATCGGCGTCGTCTCGACGATCGCGCTGCTGGTGCTCGGTGTGAAGGCGCCATTTGCACTCGGGATTATCGCAGCGCTGCTCGAGTTCGTGCCGACGATCGGTCCGGTGCTGAGCGCGGTGCCGGCGATCGCAATGGGATTCCTCGACTCTCCGGAGAAGGCGCTGTACGTCGCGCTCGCGTATCTGGTGATTCAGCAGCTCGAGGGACATCTGCTGATCCCGATACTTATGAAGGGCGGAATGGATTTGCCGCCGGTGCTCACCATCGTGACACAGGGGTTGATGGCGCTGCTATTTGGTTTCCTCGGCCTGATGATCGCGGTGCCGCTTCTCGCAGCGGTGATGGTGCCGATCAAGATGCTGTACGTCGAGGATGCGCTGGGAGATGACATCGGGGTCGACGACGATGGCGACGATGGGTGAGAACGCGACGGTTCGCTGATCACCATTCGCGTGATTCCCGTCGGCCCGCGATCTTGCCGCGGGTGAGCACCCTCCCGCTCCTCCTTCGCTTCCCCGCCCTCGCGCGCATCCCGCGCGTCGCGCTCGGCGAATTCCCGACGCCCGTCCAGCGGATCGATCTTAGCGGCGAAGATCTCGCCGGCGAGCTCTGGATCAAGCGCGACGACCTCACCGCCTCGCCGCTCGGCGGCAACAAGGTCCGCGCGCTCGAGTTTCTCCTCGGCGGGCTCCGTCCCGGCGACCAGGTCCTCACGGCTGGTGGCGAAGGCTCGACGCACGTGCTCACCACCGCGACCTACGTCCGCGCGCTAGGCGGCACGAGTCGCGCGGTGCGCTGGAGGCACGAGATGAATCCCTCGGCGCTCGACGTCGAGGCTCGCGCGCGCGCGGTCTGCGCGCGCATCGACACGACATCCGGCCCGATGCTCGGCCTCATCCGCGCGAATCTCGCTCGTCGTCCCGACGTGAAATGGATCCCGCCCGGTGGCACCTCGCCGCTCGGCATGCTCGGCCATGTCAACGCGGCGCTCGAGCTCGCGGAGCAGATCGCGCGCGGTGAGATGCCAAAGCCCGCTCGAGTCGTGCTCCCGGTCGGCAGCGGCGGCACCGCCGCGGGGCTCGCGCTCGGCTTCGCGATCGCGGGGCTCGACATCGCGGTGATCGGGGCGCGCGTCGCTCCACGAATAGCGGCTGGCCGGCGACGCGTGCTCTCGCTCGCCCATCGCGAGCGGCGCTACCTCTCGCGCATGGCGCGACTAACTGGCGAGCGGCTTCCCGTCATCAATCCAACGCACGTGACGGTGATCCACTCCGTCTACGCGGGCGCGTACGGCCGAGCGTTTCCGGGGGCCGCGGCGTCCACGGAGCTGCTGACTCGAGTCACGGGAGTGCGTCTCGACGGCACCTATAGCGCAAAAGCGTTCGCCGCGGCGCATACGAGCGCGCGCTGCGAGCCGGGCGTCACGCTGTTCTGGCTAACGTTCGACGGCCGCGCACCCTAGGCATTTCAAGCGGTCAGAGGTACCGAAGGATGCAAGGTCCTACAATGTAAAGAGTTATACAAATTATATGACCGCCAGCTTACATTTGTAAACAGGCGTTGTTCTTGCCATACGCGCCTCTAGATTTTCCGCCAGACCGCTTCCCGCCAACCCGGGGAGCCTTGTCGCTGCCTACCAGTCGGAGATGGATTGATACGCACTGTCATCTCGCGCGCATCGCGCGCCGCCGACGTTGAATAGCACTGTCGCTCCGAATACCCGCAGCGCGATCATCCTGGTGGTCGAGCGCGATCCGCACATCCGCGCCCTTGAGACCTACTTCCTCAACGAAGCAGGGTTCGGCGTAGAGTTTGCCGCTGATGGTGTCGCCGCGCTCGAGTTGGCCCGGACAATGAAGCCCGACATCATCATCACCGAGGTCCTTGTGCCCAAGCTGGACGGGTTGGCGCTCTGTCGTGCCGTGCGAGAAGAGACAGAGCTGAAGGACACGGTCGTGCTGGTGTTCAGCATCCTCGCCGCCTCTTCGCGCGCGCGGGAAGCCGGCGCTGACGCCTTCCTCATGAAGCCGTTGTCCGAACAACGTCTGGTCCAGACGGTGCGCGATCTGCTCGCGAAACGCGACGCGCGTCCGACCGCGAGCGTCTCATGACAGCGCCAGCAGGCGTCTTCGACCAACCCTTCTCACGCATTAGCACCGGAAACCCGCAAGCCGACACCGTGCTTGGCGGAGGATTCCCATCGAACTCCATCAACATTGTGATGGGGCAGCCTGGCGCCGGCAAGACGGTGTTCGCCGAGCAGATGCTCTTTCACAATGCGGCGCCGGGCAGGCCGATCGTGTACGTCAGCACGCTCTCGGAGCCGATGTCGAAGATGGTGAGCTACGTCCAGCGCTTCTCATACTTCGACGCCGACAAGCTCGGGAGCGAGATCCAGTACGAGGACATCGGCCCGCTACTCGCGAGCGATGGAATCGAGGCACTCGTTCCGTGGATGACGGAGCTGATCAAGCGTACATCGCCGAAGATCGTCGTCATCGACTCCTTCCGCGCGATTCACGATCTCGCGACCTCGATCCCCGAGACTCGCCGCATGGTCTCGGAGCTCGCGGGCCTGCTTGCTGCGTACGATACCACTGCATTTCTGCTCGGCGAATACACGGCGGACGACGTGCAGCGCTATCCCGAGTTCGCTGTCAGCGACTCGATCATCCAGCTCGCGCGCCAGCCAATCGGCACACGCGACGAGCGTTTTCTGCGCGTCATCAAGCTGCGCGGCTCGTCGTATCGCGAGGGGCAGCACGCGTTCAAGATCTCGCAAGACGGCATTCAGCTTTTTCCGCGCCTCGTCTCTCCGCGCATCGCCGCAACGTACATACCGCGCGTCGACCGCACCTCTACGGGCGTCGCGGGTCTCGATGCCATGCTCGACGGGGGAGTCTGGGAAGGGTCGACGACGCTGCTCGTCGGCCCCACGGGCTCCGGGAAGACGACGGTCGCGATGCACTTCGCGCTCGAGGGCCTCGCGCGGAAGGAGCCGACGCTCTACGTGAACTTCCAGGAGAATCCCGCGCAACTCGCGCGCTCGTTCTCGAATCTCGGCGGTGATCAGCAAGTGATGCGCGACGCCGGCGTCGAGTTCCTCTACGTGTCGCCCGTAGAGCTGCAGATCGACAGCATCATCGTCGGCATCTTCGAGCGCATCAAGACGGGAACGATCCGCCGCGTCGTCGTCGATGCGGTGGGCGATCTCGCGAATGCCGCGAGCGACGCGCAGCGGCTGCACGATTACCTGTACTCGCTCGTGCAGCACTTCGCGGCGAACGGCGTGACGAGCCTGCTCACCTTCGAGTCGGGGATCACCTCCTCTGCCGGTACGACCCCGCAGGAACAACGCTTCAGCTACATGTCGGACAACGTGCTCTCCATCGCGCTCGGCGGCGAGGAGCGCACGCGTCGCACGATTCGCGTCATCAAGACAAGGAACAGCGCGCACGATCCCGTGGTTCGTCAGCTCGACATCACCGCGCTCGGGGCGCGCGTCTCGTGACGCAGCCGCAGGCCGAGAGCTCGCGCGATGTGCGCGCGCGTCGCCTCACCGAGGTCAGTCGCGCCTTCACATACGCATCGTCGCTCAAGGACATCCTCCATCTCGCCACTGACCAGGCGGCCGAGATGCTGGGAGCGCAGAAGGCGATCCTGATGCTGACGGACGACGAGGGACTTCTTCGCGTACGCGCCGCGTACGGCGTAAGCGAGGATGTCGTCGAGCGCTTCCGCGAATCCTTCGACGAGTCGCTCATCACGCGACTCACCGGGCTTCTCGGCGCGGGCTCGCCCGAGGGATTCATCGGGGTGCCGCTCGTCGTCGG
This sequence comes from Gemmatimonadaceae bacterium, assembly GCA_039935955.1. GTDB lineage: Bacteria > Gemmatimonadota > Gemmatimonadetes > Gemmatimonadales > Gemmatimonadaceae > FEN-1250. The sequence continues at coordinate 6,014 of JBDTJH010000113.1, read as the reverse complement.
TGGCAAGGTGACGGGCCTGCTCGCGGTGGTGCGGCCGAAGCAAGCGGACGGGGAGTTCGACGATCTCAACGGCTTCGCCGATGACGAGTGGCTGCTTTCCGCGCTCGCCGATCAAACCGCCGCGCCCCTCGAGAACGCGCAGCTGAGCGAAGCGCTCGGCCGCTCGCAGCTCCTCGTCGAGAATGCTCGACTCTACGAGGCGGAGAAAGCGGCGAGACAGGAGGCCGAGACGGCGCGCGAGGAGGCGGAGAAGGCAAATCGCGCGAAGAGCGAGTTCCTCGCCAACATGAGTCACGAGCTGCGCACGCCGTTGAACGCTATCGCGGGCTATGTCGAGCTGCTCGACATGGAGATCCGCGGGCCGATCACGCCGACGCAGCGGGAGGATCTCGCGCGCATCAAGGTGAGTCAGAACTTGCTGCTCCGACTCGTGAACGATGTGTTGAATTTCGCGAAGCTCGAGAGCGGCCACGTCGACGTGAAGGCGAAGGATGTCGATGTGAGCAAGGCGCTTGCGGCGATCGAGCCGCTGGTGCTTCCGCAGTTGATGGCGAAGGGGCTGCACTTCGCCACCGACTCGTGCTCGGACACGCTGCGCGCGAGCGCGGATCCAGAGAGGCTCGAGCAAATTTTGCTCAACCTCCTGTCGAATGCGATCAAGTTCACGCCGGTGGATGGCTCGATCCAGATGTCGTGCGAGTCGACGGAGACGACCGTGACCATCTCCGTGGCCGACACTGGGCGAGGCATTCCGCACGAGAAGCTGGAGAGAATCTTCGAGCCGTTCGTGCGCGTGGATGAGGGTTTTACGCGGAAGACGGAGGGCACCGGGCTCGGCCTCTCGATCAGTCGCAACCTGGCGCGCGCGATGGGCGGAGAGCTCTCAGTCACGAGCGCGCCGGGCAACGGCGCGACGTTTACGTTGACGCTCAGGCGCTCGGCGTAGGTACCGTCACACACCCTTGCGCTTTGCGCGACGGGGCGAAATTGGGAACGCGGCTCCGGGCGCCTATCTTTGGTGTCTCCCTTCCTCGTCCGGAGCACGATGGTCGCCGCAATCCCCACGATTTCTACGGCCGAGCTTGCGCAGATCGCTCGAAAGCTGCGCCTGCATGTCGTCGAGATGATCGCCGCCGCGAACAGCGGACATCCAGGCGGATCGCTCTCCGCAGTCGACATTATCACTGCGCTCTATTTCGGACGCGTGCTCAAGCACGACCCGAAGAATCCGCTCTGGCCCGATCGCGATCGCTTCATCATGTCGAAAGGACATGGTGTGCCCGCGCAGTACGCGGCGCTCGCCGAGTCCGGATATTTTCCGGTGAGCGAGCTGATGACGCTGCGGCAGGTGAACTCGCGCATGCAGGGTCATCCCGTGCAGGGACTCACACCGGGCATCGAGGCGAGCACCGGCTCGCTCGGGCAGGGACTGTCGGTGGGCGTCGGTCATGCGCTCGCGGCGCGGCTCGACGGCAAGACCTTTCGCACGTACGTGCTGCTCGGCGACGGCGAGTGTCAGGAGGGACAGGTGTGGGAGGCGGCGATGACCGCGGGGAACTACGAGCTCGGCTCGCTCACGGCGATCGTCGATTCGAATCGCTATCAGCTCGACGGCGCGGTGGAGGACATCAACTCGCTCTCGCCGATCGACGCGAAGTTCGAATCGTTCGGCTGGCGCGTGATCCAGGTGGATGGCCACGACATCGGTGCCGTGCGTGTCGCGCTGATCCAGGCGAAGGAATCGCACGACGTGCCCGTGTGCATCATCGCGCACACCGTGAAGGGCAAGGGTGTGACATACATGGAGAACAACAACGACTTCCACGGCAAATCGCCAAACGCGGACCAGCTGCAGGTCGCCCTCTCGCAGCTCGCGGACTAAGTGATGACGACGACGCAACCGCTCGTGCTCGGCCGCGCCACGCGCGAGGCGTATGGTGAGGCGCTGCTCGAGGTGGGCACCGAGAACAAGAACGTCATCGTGATCGACGCGGATCTCGCGAAGTCGACGTTCAGCTGGACGTTCGGGAAGGCGTTTCCTGAGCGATTCTTCAACATCGGCATTCAGGAAGCGAACATGGTCGGGATCGCGAGCGGGCTCGCCAGCAGCGGGAAGATCCCGTTCATCTCGAGCTTCGCTGCGTTCATCCTGTGCAAGGGCTTCGATCAGCTGCGCATGGGCGCGGCGTATCCAAAGCTGAATGTGAAGGTCGTCGGCTCGCACGGAGGCATCTCGATCGGCGAAGATGGTGTGAGTCAGCAGAGCGTGGAGGATGTCGCGCTCGCGTGTGCTTTGCCGGGATTTATCGTGTGTGTGCCGAGCGATGAGCATGCGATGCGGGCGGCGGTGCGGGCGGCGGCGGAGCACGATGGGCCGGTGTATCTGCGGCTCGGCTGGCCGAAGACGCACGTCGTGCACGCCCAGAATGTTCACTTCGAATTCGGACGGTCGATTCAGCTGCGCGATGGGAAGTCGCTCACCATCGTCGCGAATGGATTGTTGGTGGCGCAGGCGCTGATGGCGGCGGAGACGCTGGCGAAGAAGGGCGTCGAGGCGCGGGTTCTGGACATGCACACGATCAAGCCGCTGGACACCGCAGCACTCGAGCGTGCGAGTCACGAGACCGGTGCGTTCGTCGTCGCCGAAGAACACATGCATCATGGTGGGCTTGGTAGCGCGGTGGCGCAGGCGCTCGTGGCGGGGACGCCGGCGCCCGTCGAGTATGTCGATCTCGGCGATCGGTACGCGGAGAGCGGCAAGCCCGGCGATCTGCTCGAGAAGTACGGGATGACGGCGAAGAACATCGTGAGCGCGGCGGAGCGAGTGCTCGCTCGCAAATGATGATTCAGGTTCCGCCAGCCGAATCGCTGTTGGCAGGCGGAACGACTTGGCCACTTTGGTTCGCGTGTGCGTGGATCGTGCTGGGTGTGAGCGCGCTGATCTCGATCTGGATGGGCACGCGCCACGGGAAGCCGGCGAAGCTCGTGTGGACGGGGATCGTCGTGTTCGTGCCGGTGCTCGGTGGGCTCGGGTGGTTCGTGCTGGGGCGTGAGCGGCGGAGAAATCCGCGGCCGTAGAGTTACCGCTTACTGCACCATTCGCCCGATCACGGCTTGTTCGAGCAGTTGTCGGCACAGAGCGCGCGCCTGTGCTGCATCATTCCCGATTCATAGTCCACTGGAGAATTGATGCGCCGCTCACCCCTGATTCTGATCGCCGCCGTGATGACCGCCGGCGCGTTTACGCCGGCCTCGGCGCAGCAGTCGCCGGACTCGCTCATCGTGTCGACCGCGTGGCTCGCGTCGCATCTCAATGATCAGCGAGTGGTCGTGTTGCAGGTCGACATGGACATGAACATGGGCGGTGCGGTGCCGTATGCGACCGCGCACATCCCCGGCGCGCGCAAGGTCGGGTACACGGAGATCGAGGTCGAAAACGGCGGTCTGGATTCCGAGATGCCGCCGGTCGACAAGTTGCGCGAGATATTCGAAGGCCTCGGCGTGTCGGATTCGTCGCGCGTCGTCGTCGCGTACTCGAGCGAAGCGCCGGCCGCAGCGCGCGTGGTGATGGTGCTCGACTACCTCGGCCACGACCGCGTGTCGTTTCTCGACGGTGGGGTGCCGAAGTGGCGCGCGGAGAAGCGCGAGCTCTCTGCGAAGGTGCCGACGGTCACGCGCGGCTCGATGCATCCGCACGTGCGCGCGAACGTGATCGTGGACGCAGCGTGGATCGAGGCGCGCATCGGGAAGCCGGGACTCGCGCTCATCGACACGCGCGCCGACGGCGAGTATCTCGGTACGGCGGGGCGTCACGGAATGCCGAGCGCGGGGCATTTGGCGGGCGCGCGACAGCTGCAGTGGGAGCAGCTATTTGTGGGCGACAGCGGTTCGCGGGGTGGAGCGCCGTTGAAGGATCGCGCAGCGCTGCGGAGGCTGTTCGCGGATCGTATGCAGCCGGGCGATACTGTCGTTACGTATTGTTGGGTAGGGTATCGTGCGAGCACGACGTATTTCGCTGCGCGCGCGCTCGGGCTGCCGGTGAAGTTGTATGACGGATCGTACGAGGACTGGATGATGCGGAAGTTGCCGACGCATGCGGGAGCGACGCCGTAGGGTGGAGCAAGTGGATCTACGGCGCGAGCGGACGCTCGAGTAGCGCGAGCTCGATGCCGCGGTAGTGCTCCGACAGCGGCGAGTCGTTCGGAATTCGTCGCGTGCCGAGTAGCGCGAATCCGCGCTTGCCGTAGTACGCGATGAGCGCGTGGTTGCTGGCCCACGTGTCCATGCGAAGTCCCTCGCGGCCGAGTGCGGCGGCGCGCTCGAGCGCCCACGCGATCACGGCGTCGATGAGGCCGCGGCCGGAATACGATGCCGCGCGCGCGATACGATGCAGGTAGATGTGAGCGCCGCGTTCGAGCTCGGCCCAGATCGGCTTATCCTCGTACACAGCGGAGAACACACCGACGAGCGCGTCGCCGTCGTTCACGCGATGCAGTGCGCCCGAGTTGATCTCGGCGAGGATCGCGGCGTCGGCGAATTCGGGCCAGAGGGGCGAGCCCGTCTCGCGCTGGAGGACGCGACCGTGGGCATAGGCCGAGCGAATCGCGTCGAGATCTGCGGGTGTGGCTTGTACGACTTGCATGACGCGCGAGGTTACCGCGTTGGACGCCCCGGCGGATTCGGCTGCTCGAAGACGTCCTTGTTCAGCGCGATGTACTCTTTCTGGTTCGCGGGGACGTCCTCTTCCGGGAAGATCGCGGTGACCGGGCACTCGGGTTCGCACGCGCCGCAGTCGATGCACTCATCCGGTTTGATGAACAGCTGGTTCGGCCCTTCATAGATGCAATCGACGGGACAGACGTCGACACACGCCTTGTCCTTGATGTTGATACATGCTTCGGTAATTACGTACGGCATCTCAGCCCTCGACGTTGTACTTTCGACGTGCGTATCACTGTGGAAATTAAGGCGAAAATCGGTCCTCCGACAGGGACGCCCGTCAGCCGAATCGGTTGACTATTTGCTCCACGCCGGAGCCTTGCCGGCGCCGTGCTCCAGGTCGGGATTTCGCCGATAGAGCGTGGTGGTTCGCCCGATCACCTGGACGACGTCCGCCTTCACCGCCTCGGCCAGCTCGTTCGCGGCAGCCCGCGCCGTGACGTCCGCGTTCTTCACGAGCTGCACCTTCACCAGCTCGTGCGTGCGGAGCGCGTCGTCGAGCGAATTGACGAGCGCGCGCGTGAGGCCGTGCTGACCGACATGTACGGTGGCGGACAGATGGTGCGCGTGCGCGCGGAGTGCCGCGCGCTCCTTGCCAGTCATCGTCATCGTGCGCTCAGTCGTCCCCGCCGACGGACGCGATCACGCGGTCGATTTCAGCGGTCGCTTCGGCGCCTGTCAGCGCAGTCTCCTTCTCCGCCAACTCCTTCGCGAGCTGCGCGATTCCGTCGTCTATCGTGCGCGAGTGATGCATCGAGCAGAACTTCGGCCCGCACATCGCGCAGAACTCCGCGCTCTTGAAGTACTCGGCCGGCAGCGTCTCGTCGTGATATTCGCGTGCGCGCTCGGGATCGAGCGAGAGACGGAACTGCTCGTTCCAGTCAAAGGCGTAGCGCGCGCGTGAGAGCGCGTCGTCGCGATCGCGTGCGTGCGGACGACCACGCGCGACGTCCGCTGCGTGTGCCGCGATCTTGTACGCGACCACACCCTGACGAACATCTTCCGCGTTCGGCAGACCGAGATGCTCCTTCGGCGTGACATAGCAGAGCATGTCCGCGCCGTACCAGCCGATCATCGCCGCGCCGATCGCGCTCGAGATGTGATCGTAGCCCGGCGAGATGTCCGTGACGAGCGGCCCGAGAGTATAGAAGGGCGCCTCGTGACAGACTTCCTTCTGACGACGGACATTCATCTCGATCTGATCCATCGGAATGTGTCCGGGCCCTTCGACCATCACCTGCACGTCGAACTCCCACGCGCGCTTGGTGAGCTCGCCGAGTGTGTCGAGCTCGGCG